>CALGII010000163.1 GCA_937915485.1 uncultured Ignavibacteriota bacterium
AGCGGATGATTTTTATCCGGTTAAGCAGACGGAGGCAAGCATAAACCAGCAGATACTACGGTTTGTGTATTCGTTTGTTTCGTCTGGAAGAATCCGGCTTGAAATCGAAAGGGATGAGGTCATACTTAATCTTCCTGAAACAAATTTTCCGTATGAACTTACAAGCGGCCGCCCGTCGGGAAAAAGTTATTACTGGCGCGCGTCATTTGACTACAGCATAAGCAAGAACATACAGGCATCAATGAATTACGACGGCAGGTCCGAAGGAAAAAAGCAGGTTATACACACAGGAAGGGCGCAAATAACGGCGTTCTTTTGATAATGTATTGTCATCCGGCGAAGGCCGGGATCTATTTTCACCGGTTACTACGCTCCAGCGTAGTACCTACGCAAGATTCAATTCAATTACTATACTCCGGCATACTAACCAGTAATGTGGTATATCTGACCTTTGGTCAGCGAGTCAGGTAAAATATCTGACTCCACAAAAGATTATATTAGATTTTGATTTTCCTTCTGTCAATCGCGTCCGTTACCTTGCCGTATATGAGCAATGCAATCGCGGCTGTCAGACCTATGCCGGCGAAGTAATACCAAATGTAGTATGCCTTGTCGTACGCGTGAACGAGCATGTCTGGAGCCAGAGTTGAAGGATCCGGACAGTATGCAGTGAGCAAGTATCCCGAAATACCGAAACCGAGCAGCGACGAAAGAAAAGAATGCAGGTGCGAAAAGCCCAGATACATTCCCTCTTCTCCCTTAGGAGCCTGAAGAGAAAAGAATTCGAGATACCTTGGTGAGATGAAACACTCTGCAAGACCCTGAAATATAATTCCCACAATAAGCATTACCGTTATCGGATGCGCGGTGAACAACCCGAAAAACGAAACCGATGTTCCCGTGAATGTTTCAAGCAGATAACTCGATGCCATGCATAATGCCGATATCGGCATAAGGAACATTCCCATGCTCATTGAATATATGGCGCGTATTTTCTTTGTAAGATGGGTTATGAAATAAACTGAAATTACAACAACGAAAGGATTTACGTTCGCTATCCATTCAGGCGACGCCGACTTTCCGACTGTACGAAGAATATATTTCGGCATTGTGGCATACAATTGCTGCTGAATTATCCAGAATCCCGTTACTATAAGTATGAGCACGATGAGCCTTCTGTTGGTGACAATTTTCAGGAAACCTTTCCACACTTCCCCGATTTTCTTTCCGCCGGTAACTGTGTCGACGTTTTTATACAGGAAAAAAACAATAATCAGCGCTGTGAATGTCATCAGCGCGGAATACAGATTTATATATTCTACTCCGAGTTCTATTCTCAACGGATATGCGAAAGTCTTTCCGAGAAAAGCTCCAATGTTCACCATGCCGTAAAATATCGAATATCCCTTTGCGCGGTTTTCTTCGGTTGTAGTTTTTGCGATCGTGCCCGTTATTATGGATTTAATGAACGAACCACCGAACATTATTATTGCAAGCGACGGAATTACCATTGCCTTGTATGGAAAAACTCCAAGGGAAAAATATCCGATGGTCAATAACAAAAAAGACAGGATTATCGCTTTTCGAAATCCGATTTTATCCGCGAAAGCGCCGGTGAACGGCGGAAGAAAATATAATCCCGCGGAAAATACGCCGCCTATCCACGCCGCCCATATATCGTCAAAGCCGACAATTGTTGTCAGATATAAGGTTACCGCGATGAAAAATCCGTAATAAGCCGCTCTTTCAAAAAGTTCGACCGTGTTTGCCGTCCAGAACGCCCCTGAGTATTTTCTGTTTGCCATCGATTCGTTTTGATTAAAAAAAATAAAATAATGAAAAATTGACTTAAATGAGAGTCTCAATGTCCGGAAAAATTTTTCGTGGTAATATCTGTTGCAGTCAGAGCCTGTCCCGAGGTCTCGGGCAAGGTTCTGACCGCATCAGAAATATTCATCAATCTTACTGCTAACTGCTAACTGTCAACTGTTAAATGTTAATTGTTAATTGATGCCATATCCGCTCTTCTGACCTTTCTGAGTCGCTGGAATACCGTCCTTCATCCATTCGGGTATCGGTTCCCCCTTAAGCAAGTGGTCGAAGAACTGCTTCATTCGTATAGACACGTCAACCCGGTTCGCCCATTTCACGAGATTGTGCTCTTCGCCGTTGTAATTCAGGAACCAGACTTTTTTGTCGAGCCTTCTAAGCGAAACGAAAAACTCTACGCTCTGATGCCACGGCACCGCTCCGTCTCCGTCGTTCGCCATGATAAGAAGAGGCGTCGATATCTTATCCGCTTTAAAGAGCGGGGAGTTCTCCACGTACAAGTCGAATTTTTCCCAAAGTGTTCCGCCGATTCTGCTTTGTTCTCTTTCGTACTGGAATATCCTGGTAACTCCAGATTCGAGTCTGATTCCTCCATACGCGCTCGTCATGTTCGACACAGGCGCTCCGCACATAGCCGCCTTAAAGAAATCCGTGTTTGCTATGAGGTAAGCAACCTGATATCCGCCCCAACTCTGTCCCTGTATTCCTATGTTGTCCCTGTCTATGTATGAATAGTTGTCCGCAAGATACTGGCAGCCGCTTAATATACAATTGTACGCACTCCTGCCCGGATAACCTATGTCATAATGAATGTCGGGTACGAAGACGAAGTAACCGTTGCTGACGTATAACGGAATGTTCAGAGCCGGACGGCTGGGTGCAGGCAGGAAATACACGTTGAACCTGTCAGTGTTCCGTTCATAGAAATATGAAACCATCGGATATTTTTTTGAGGGATCAAAGTTCTCCGGTTTGTAAAGCAGTCCCTTATTTTCTCTGCCGTCAAGACCTTTCCAGTTGACGATTTCAACCGAACCCCACAGGTAGTTCTTTTGCTGCGGGTTCGCTTCAGTTAGTTTCTTTATGCTTCCGAATGTTACGTCTGAAGTCCATAGATCGGGAAATTCCGTAAAAGAAGATTTCTGGAATAAAATCCTGCGGCTGACTCTTGCTTTAAACAGCGAAACGAATTTGTTGTCAAGCGTTATCAGTTTATTTATTTCCTGTCTGCTTAAGACATAATCGCAGTAACCTTCCTGCCAGTTTGTCTCGTTTGTTGTCTTTAAAAATATTTTCTCGTCGGGAGAAATGTTTAAAGAATCCTTGTTAACGCTCTGGTACCTGTAAACCGTGTTCTCCTCGCGTCCCATTGTCAGTCTGACCGGCGCGTATTCGTTTACAGGGCTGACTTTCCAGATATCGAACCTGTCGTAAATCAGCAGGTCGTTGTCGCAGGTAGTCCAGCCTGCAATACCATAAGGGTCGGGTATGTTCGGAATATCATTAAGTTCATCGTATATCTTTGCGGTAATATCTTTTGAGACGCATATCGAGGTTCCTTTTTCATTTGAGTAAACGTGCCAGGAACTGTCCGCGTTGTCAAACCAATGTATGTATTTTCCGGTCGGCGATATTCCGTATCCGTATTGAACTCCTTCCGCTAAGAGTTCTTTTTTCCCGGTCTTGTAATTCAGAGTATAAATGTCAACCTGGTCAGGCTGAATCCAGGATGAAGAACGCTTATACGGGTTCTGGTCTATCGCGAGGTAATTATCACTCTTTCCGTTGAACGCCGCGCGCACGGACTCAAACTGCTCCGAACCTAATTGGTAGAGTCCCTGCGTTTCAGTGTCATACACGGCGGTATAATTTTGCTTTTTTGTTTTTTCCAGATCGTGCAATTGCTGCGTTTGAAGAATCGGGTCCTGCCAGTTCCAGACGTCCAGTTTGAACTTTTCTTCGTCAATCAGTGTGTCTTTCGGTTCGGGCATTATTTTTGGAGCGGTTCCTAAATACAGTTTTTTGCCGTCCGATGAAAATTTCAAATCACAGTAAGGACTTACTTCCCAGCCCTGCGGAATCTGCGCGCTCGTTGTATCGGCGACAAGTCTAATCTTTGAACCGTCCGAGTAATATAATCCGTATCTTTTAACTTTTGATGTATCCTGTGAATGAATGAACGCTATGTGCCGTCCCGACTCGTCAATTTCTAAATTGCTTCCATATCCTTTCTTTGAAAATATCATCTCCGTTTTTTCCGTTTCAACGTCAACTACAAAAACCTTCGCCGTATCCGTTTTTCCTTTCTTCAAGGCAATGAAACTGAAATACTTTCCGTTCTTCGAAAAATTATATTCGACTACGTTGTTGAAAACCGTAGATTTCTTCGTAACGGGGTCAAGAAGTGTAAGGTCGAATACTTCGGTTTCGCTCTTTGAAAGCGTATCCTTTCTCTTCTTATCGATTTCCGTCAGATATGCGGCGCGGGAAAATGTATTGGGGCTTACTTTGAAAGATTTTAAATTTGGAATCCTGAATACGCTGTCCTTATCTGATAAATTCTCTTTTAAGAGCGCATAACCGAATTGCTCTTTTGGAAAACTTTCTTTTTTCTTCTTTTCGAACTTGTATTTTCTTGTCGTATCCTCGGGCACCTTTATCCTGAACGCGGCGAAATCGCCGTTTGGCGATATCTGACAGTCGGCTCCGCGAGGTATTGTAATTTTACTCTCGTTGTCCGGATTCTGTATGAAGAGAATGCCGTCGCCCTTCTGTGGATTAATCTCGTATGTAGTGAATTTTCCGTCAGGTGAAACCTTTATGTTCTCAATTCGTTTCCAGAAATTATAAACACTGTGGTCAAGCGGCTGTTTCTCCGAATCGATTTGCGCTTGCGCTTGAGTGAATAGTAACGATACTAAAATGCAGAATAATATTTTTTTCATAGTAATTTGATTGAATTTTTCAAAATATCTTATGTTTATTCAATTAACAATTCAATTGAACTCCGAATTCTTTAGACAAAAAGCGGTTAAAGGCGAACAAAAACGTGCTTTCCGTAGTTAAATAATTACTTAATTGAATTTATTGTTATTATTATGTTGATTAAATTATAGGATTGTATTAAATGGATACCGAAAATAAGGATAATATTAATAAGGACTTAAACGACGGGAGTGGATCGGCTAAACCCGTAAAAAAGCGGGGCAGAAAACCCGGGACTTCTAAAACCCCTAAGGTTAAGACAGTTACGGAAAATCCTGTTGAAAAAGATAAGATTCCTGAATTTAAACAGGATGAAGCGGAGAATATTCTCGAAGAGGAAAACGCGAAAATCGATTCCGTTTCGCCCGCTGAAAATTCTCCCGAAGAGGTGAAACCCGATGAGGAAGTTTTACCCGTTGAGTATGATGAAAATACAAAGAAGAACGAAGAGCCTTCAGAAACCCTTGAATCACAGGGAAGCGAAAGCGAAGATGTACAATCGGAAAAAACCGAAGAACAACGGGACGCGGCACCCGTAAATACTGAAGACACCGCGATTACAGACGTAGAAGAAGAATCAATCCAACCGGTAACCGAGAGCAATTATCAGGTCAGCCTCATTGACGAAAATGTATTGCTCGTTAAAGTCTCTACAAGGCAATCCGTGCTTGTTGAATGTTCCGTAAAAGATAAATCCGCGGGCAAACCGTCCGAAGAAACCCAGTCAAATAAAATTTTCATTCATCCTCGTACAGATGATTTGAAACAGGAGGTCGAAGTTCAGGTTACAATCGGCTCGCCCGAAAAACCGGAATCCGTGAATGCCGAAATTGTCCCTCCCGAGACGGAATCTGCCGTAGAAGAGATTAAGAAGGAAACGACTGAAATAAAAGATGAACCAAAACCTCAGACCGCAAAAGCCAGCAATTATCAGGTTACTCTTACGGATGAAAATATTTTAAGAATAAAAATTCCGACAAAAAAATCCGTTACTATCGAAAGCAGCGTTAAAGACAAAACCGATGATTCGGAATCCGAAGAAACCCAGTCGAACAGAATTTTCATACATCCGAAAGCAGGTACGGTAAGAAGGGAAATCGAGATTTTCATTAAAATCGGAGTTGGTGAAACCGCGGTTTACAATCAGGAAAGTAAGACTGTATCCACGGAAAAAGAAGTAAAAAGGACGACAGGCGTAAAACTTACTCCCAATCCGATTGTTGCCGACCTTATTAATAAATTCCGCGAGCCTAAGGAAGAAGATACAATCATAAACGGAAACAGAACTCCCGAAGAAATACTCGAGGACAGGCTCGGAAAGAAAAACCCGTGGCGCTTATATCATAACCTTCTTCAAAGAAATATGATTCGCGGCACGGTCTCAGCGAACGTGCTTATAATTATCGCGGCAATAATAATTTTTTCGATTACGCCGAAGTCGGTTAAAGAGGATGAAAACGGCGAGCAGAAAAGACTCATCGTTATGCAGGATCTCCCGGAAAACCTGAATCAGATGAACCAGAATGTCGATGACCCCAACAGACCGCCCGACCCGCCGACAGAAGACGGCACGACGGGCAGCGACGTTACGACTCCGAAGATAACCACGCCGAAGTTGAAAGCTCCGAGAATTACCGTGCCGAAAGTTAATACTTCTGTTGACACGAATATCGCTTCCCTAAACGGTGAACTGGATTCTCTCAGAAAGAGAAATATTTCGGGAAACAACGGTAATTCGACGGGCTCGGATACCGGAAAAATCAATACGTCGCTGATGCCTGATTCGCTGCTTAAGAATCTTACGGAGAACGAAGTAGGTCTGATAGGAAAATTTCCGCCTAACTGGAAGCAGATTGATTCGAGGAGCATCAATATTAACCAGAAAGAATTTTCGGGAATAATTCTCGTGGATACGACGGCGAAGAAAAAAGAGGAAGCGCTCAACATGAGCATCCAACTGGATACGAAAGGCGATTACTGGAAGCAGTTCCAGTTCAAGAACGTTTTCGCGGAGGATTCGCTGCGCACGATTTATTCGATAGACCCGAAAATCGAAGCCAAACTGACTTACTACAGGTTCTACGTTGCCTCAAAATTGGAGAACGTGTTCATTGCCGCGTACGTCGAGCCTTCAGTGTTTGAAAAATACAAGCCGGAAATCGAGCAGGTAGTCAGGACGATAATTATTTCGAAACCGCAAAAAAAATGACGGCATCCGGTTGAATGCCGCCGCGCAATCCTTTTAATATAATTCTATATTTCGCTTTCTGAAAAGAAGAACGCAACTTCTTTTATTCCGTTCTCCGCCGAGTCGGAACCGTGTACCGCGTTTTCCTGTTTTGATGAAGCGAAAAGTTTCCTTACCGTGCCCGCTTTTGCTTCGGCAGGGTCGGTTGCCCCGATAAGTTCCCTGTAATCCTTAACGGCGTTCGCTTTTTCGAGCGCGATTGTTATTACGGGTCCGGAAGTCATGAATTCGACCAGGTCATTATAAAAAGGTCTTTCCTTGTGAATTTCATAGAATTTCTGCGCCTGTTTCGTCGATAATTGAAGCATCTTTAAGCCGAGCATTTTGAAGCCGGAGTCAAGTATCATCTGGATTATTTTCCCCTGTACGTTTTTCTTTACTGCATCAGGTTTGATAATGCAAAGTGTTCTTTCCAATTTATGTCCTTTCTGTGTTTTATATGTTTTTACTCGTCGTTCGAGATTGGAGGCAATGCGAGAGAGTCGCGGACTTCGTGAGTCATCGAGCATTTCCTGTTGTTAAGTTTCTTGTTGATTAAATCCGTGACCGAAGGACAGGAACTGTTAGCGAGCATTCCCGTTATGGAGCAAACCTGTGCTTCATCCACGTTATCGGGCATCAGGAAATATTCGACAGGGAAGTCGAAGTTCTCGTCGGAGTACAGCAGTTTCATGAACCTGCCCCATATCGGAGCCGCCGCCCTTCCTCCCTGTCCGTAGGAGCCTCCGAATTTTACACGGGCGTCGTCGAATCCGAGCCAGCATCCCGCGACGAACTGCGGTGTGTAACCGATGAACCAGGCGTCGGTGTAATTCTGCGATGTTCCGGTCTTGCCTGCCGCAGGCCTGTGAAAGAACTGCCTGATTGACGATGCCGTTCCCTCGTTAACTACACCTTCCATCATATCCGACATCATGTACGCGGTTTCTTCGCTCAGCACTTCTTTCGTTTCCGGAACAACCTGCTCTATAAGGTTGCCGTTTCTGTCTTCGATTTTAGTAATCGCGATCGGCTCAACCCAGATTCCTTCGTTAGCGAAAGTTCCGAACGCGTTCGTCATTTCGAGAGGCGTCACTTCACCCACGCCGAGCGCCAGAGAAAGAAAATTCGGAAGTTCGGACTTGATTCCCATCTTGTGCGCGAGGTCAATAACTTTATCGATGGGCGCCAATTCCATCGCCGTTCTCACGGCGACAACGTTTATAGATTTTTCTATCGCGTATCTCATCGACATCATTCCGCCCGTGCCGCCGCCTTTCGGCGTCCACATTCTGCCGCCCATGTTTACTGACAGGGGGTCGTTGGAAATCATGAAGCCGGGCGAATATCCGTTGTTTACCGCCACGGCATACACGAATGGTTTGAATGAGGAACCGGGCTGCCGCTTTACCTGCGTAACGTGGTTGAGCCCGTATTTGGTTCTTGTTAGAGGATTCGCTCCGACCATCGCTTTGATTTCTCCTGTTTTCGGATTCATAACCACGAATCCCACCTGAACTGTAGTGGCAAGGCTCTTGACTGAATCAATTATCGCGGTGTTGTTCTTCATCGAATCGAAAATCTTTTTCTTGTCGTTATCCGTCGGCGCTTTCCTGTACGCGTCGGATTGCTTTATGAATTTTTCAAGGTCGC
>CALGII010000164.1 GCA_937915485.1 uncultured Ignavibacteriota bacterium
TGCAGACCTAAAAAACTTTCTAATATGCGGGCATCAAGCAAGGATGAGGGTATTATTCTGACCCCCGTTCCGGCGATGACACTCGAAAAAGCAATTGAGTTCATTAACGAAGACGAAATGGTCGAAGTGACGCCGAAAAATATACGCCTTCGTAAGACTGTGCTCTCTGCCGCGACAAGGTATACTCTCGTAGACAGATAATAGTTTTCCACCAACCTAAAAAAATTGGACGGTACAAAGTTATAAGTGCTTTAATTGATAATTGTTAATCGATAATTGCTAATTGAAAAAATGTCCCCCTTTGGAGGAGCCGAAGGGTCGCCTAGGCGATGTGCCCCGATGTCCATCGGGGCGGGGGAGGACAAAATTGAAAAAAAATGTCCCCCTTTGGAGGGGGTGCCCGCCTTGGCGGGCGGGGGAGGACAAATGAGTAAAACGAATTATTCCAATAAGGAATACAACAAAATATTACGACCGTATGCGCATAAACTGCGCTCCGAAATGACAAAGTCGGAATCCTGTCTCTGGAAATACGTCCTTAAGTCCGGAAAAATGAAGGGGTATAAGTTCAAAAGGCAGCGACCCGTCCTGAAGTACATCCCTGATTTCCTATGTCCGGAACTTAAACTTATTATTGAACTCGATGGGTCCACTCACGACTCCGAGGAGATCCGTGAACACGACATAATAAGGCAACGGGAACTTGAAGATGCGGGATTTACAGTTCTGAGATTTTGTGATGCCGACGTATTAAACGCAATTGACGGAGTAGCGTATCGGATTGAAGAAAAGATACTCGAAATTGAGTCTCGAAATAAAAACACCTGATTAGCCGTCCTCCCCCGCGGCTAAAGCCGCACCCCCTCCGAAGGGGGACACTCTTCGCAATATTCGTTTGCGGTCTCAACTAATAATGTCCTGTGTATTTACAACTTTTATCTCTCTAATGCTATTTGATTTTTTCGCTAACTGAATTGCTAATCGCTAACTGTTAACCGCTAACCGCTAACTGTTAACTGTCAAAACTCCTGCCAGGACTTAATTGACATCTCTTCCTTCCTGCAGAACGCCTGTATGAATGCCGCGGCGAGCCTTGAGTTCGTTATCAGGGGTACGTTGTAATCCACCGCTGTCCGCCTTATTTTATAGTCGTTGTCGAGAGCATCCTTCGACAAATTCAATGGTATGTTAACCGCAAGTTCAATGATTCTGTTCTTAAGGTAATCCAGCACGTTCGGCGTTTTGCTTTCGCCCGGAAGGTAAAGCAGCGTCGATTCAATTCCGTTCGCGATTAATAATTTGTGCGTTTCCGCCGTCGCGAAAAGATTGTACTTGTTTTCATAAAGCATCCTCGCGCTGCCAAGAAGTTCAATCGTCGAACGCGCGGGTCCTGTCGATAAAAGGATATTATTCTCCGGAATCTTGTATCCTACCGATAGCATCGCTTTCAACACCGCCTCGTAATAATCCTCGCCAAGACATCCGACTTCCCCGGTCGAAGCCATTTCCACGCCGAGCACCGGGTCCGCTTTCTGTAGCCTCGAAAACGAAAACTGCGGAGCCTTGATTCCGACGTAATCAAGGTCGAATATGGATTTCACGGGTTTCATCACGTCAATGCCCAGCATTATTTCCGATGCCGTCTCTATGAAGTTCGTCTTCAACACCTTTGATACGAACGGAAAACTTCTTGACGCACGAAGGTTGCATTCAATCACCTTTATGTCGTTGTCTTTCGCTAAAAATTGTATGTTGAATGGTCCCGATATGTTCAACTCTTCCGAAATTCTTCTGCTGATTTTCTTTATTCTCCTTATAGTCTCTATGTAAAGTTTCTGAGCGGGAAACACTATCGTCGCGTCACCCGAATGCACTCCCGCGAATTCTATGTGCTCTGATATCGCGTATGCGATTATCTCTCCGCTCTTCGCTACAGCGTCAATTTCGAGTTCCTTCGCGTTCTCTATGAATTCCGAAACCACTACAGGATATTTTTTTGAGACCTTCGACGCCAGACTTAGAAACTGCTCGAGTTCGGAATCGTTCGATACGATGTTCATCGCCGCGCCGGATAACACGTACGACGGACGAACAAGAACGGGATACCCGGTCATAGAAACGAATTGCTTTATCTCTTCAATGCTTGTAAGTTCCTTCCACTTCGGCTGGTCAACTCCGATTTTATCCAGAAGCGAAGAGAACTTGTGCCTGTCCTCGGCTTTGTCTATGCTTACCGCTGTCGTACCGAGAATTTTTACTCCCGCTTTGTGAAGCCGCGGCGCCAGAATGTTCGGTATCTGTCCGCCGACCGAAACCATTACACCTTCGGGATTTTCGAACTCGACTATGTCCATAACCCGCTCGTATGAAAGTTCCTCGAAGTAAAGCCTGTCGCAGGTATCGTAATCCGTGCTCACGGTTTCGGGATTGTAATTTATCATTATTCCTTTTTTCCCGTGCTTCCTTATGGTGTTTAGAGCGTTCACGGAGCACCAGTCGAATTCCACGCTGCTGCCTATGCAGTACGCGCCCGAACCCAGCACTGCAATCTTATCGCCCTCTTCAGGCTTGACGTCGTCATCGCTTCCGTTGTATGTAACGTACAGGTAATTCGTAACCGCTGGATATTCTGCCGCTAATGTGTCTATCTGCTTTATGCGCGGAATAATGTTCTGTGATTTTCTGTAATCTCTTACATGCAGGGAATATTCCGTAACGTCCCTGCCGTCTCCGCCGCAAAGTATCTTCGATATCTGAAAATCGGAAAATCCGTTCCTCTTCAGTTCGAGAAGATTCGATTCGGGAACTTCCTCAATATTTCTGTATTCCGAAAGTTTTTCCCCGAGTTCGTGTATGTTCCTGAGTTTATAAAGAAACCATTTGTCTATGTTCGTCAGCCGGTGTATCGCGTCAATGTCCATTCCCGTTCCGAATGCTTTTTCAATCGCGAATATCCTCGAGTCCGTCGGGTTAATCAGTTCGTTCTCGAGCGATGATGCGTCAGCGATTTCAAGTTCCCTGTTCCCGACGAATCCGTGCATCCCCTGACCTATCATCCTGAGACCTTTCTGTATCGCTTCCTCGAAGTTTCTCCCTATCGCCATCACCTCGCCGACGCTCTTCATGCTGCTGCCTATCTGCTTCGAGACGCCCTTGAACTTTCCGAGATCCCATCGCGGAATCTTGCATACGATGTAATCAAGCGCGGGCTCGAAACACGCAGGTGTTGTCTTCGTGACGGAATTCTTCAATTCGTGCAGACCGTATCCCAGCGCGAGTTTCGCCGCGACAAATGCCAGCGGATAACCCGTTGCCTTCGATGCAAGAGCGCTCGAACGCGAAAGCCTCGCGTTTACCTCTATTACGCGGTAGTCGTCCGATTCCGTATCAAGCGCGTACTGAACGTTGCATTCACCCACGATTCCTATGCTGCGGACTATCTTTATCGCGATCTCGCGGAGTTTGTGGTATTCATTGTTCGACAAAGTCTGCGACGGCGCTACGACTATGCTCTCACCCGTGTGTATTCCGAGCGGGTCGAAATTCTCCATGTTGCAAACCGTTATGCAGTTGTCGTGCCTGTCTCGGACGACCTCGTATTCAATCTCCTTCCATCCTTTAAGCGATTTCTCTATTAAAATCTGGCTCGAATGCGACAGGGCTTTTACTGCCTGCTCCCTGAGTTCTTTTTCGTCGGAGCAGAAACCGCTTCCCTGCCCGCCGAGCGTGAAACCCGAACGGATTATTACGGGATAACCGAGTTTGCCCGCTGATTCCGCGGCGTCATCAACCGACTGAACAGCGTAACTGTCAATTGTCTTGACGCTTATGCTCTTCAGTTTATTCGCGAATAACTCCCTGTCCTCAGTCTCGATTATCGCCTCGACCGGAGTGCCGAGAACACTTACGCCAAATTTTTTGAAAACACCCGTCCTGAAAAGTTCGATACCGCAGTTCAATGCCGTCTGCCCGCCGAATGCAAGCATTATTCCGTCGGGTCTTTCCTTTTCGATTATTCTTTCAACGAAATGCGGCGTCACAGGAAGAAAATATATGTTGTCGGCAATGTTTTCGGATGTCTGAACTGTCGCGATGTTTGGATTTATAAGAACGGTCTCGATTCCTTCCTCTTTCAGCGCCTTTAAAGCCTGAGACCCCGAATAGTCAAACTCGCCCGCCTCGCCTATCTTAAGCGCGCCTGAGCCGAGTAACAATATTTTATTAAATTTTTTCGTCTGCCTTTTTTGTAATTTTTATGTTGTCTATGAATAAGTCAAAAAGAAAATCCGTATCAGTGGGACCGCTCGACGCTTCGGGATGAAACTGCGTAGAAAAAATCATTTTCTCGCGGTGTTGGATTCCTTCGTTCGTACCGTCGTTCAGGTTCGTGAAAAATACCCGCCAGTCCTTGCTGAGGGTTCTCGAATCCACCGCGTATCCGTGATTCTGCGAAGTAATGTAACAGCGTTCCGTTCCTTCCTTTATTACAGGCTGATTGTGGCTCCTGTGCCCGTACTTGAGTTTATAAGTGTCGCCGCCCGAAGCAAGACATAACAGTTGATTGCCGAGACATATACCGAATATGGGCTTGTCCCCTTTGATGGCTTTGCTCAAATTGTTAATCGTCTCTTCACACGCTTTCGGATCGCCGGGACCGTTGGAAATGAACAGACCGTCATAATCGAGTTTATTGAAATCGTAATTCCACGGAACGCGGACTACAGTTGTATCCCGTTTCAGCAGCCTTCTTACTATGTTGAACTTTACTCCGCAATCTGCGAGCGCTATTTTGTATCTGCCTTGCCCGTATGTTATGATTTCCCTGCAACTTACTTCCGATACAGGATGCGCGGAATTTTCGTCTTCTTCGGGCTGTCTGCCCTCAAATATAATTTTCCCCTGCATTGTCCCGTACTCGCGTATTATTTTCGTAAGCATTCTAGTATCGACATCGTAAAGCGCGGGAATATTATTTTCGTAAAGCCATTGCGAGAGCGGCTTGTCCGATTTCCAATGGCTGTTGTGAATAGAATAATCGGATATTACAAGTCCCGAAACGTGGATTCTTTCCGACTCGAAATTCCTGAGAAGACCTTTTTCGGTCTCTGAAGACGGTACGCCGTAATTCCCAATTAGAGGATAAGTGAGTATTAAAATCTGGCCTTTGTAGGATGGATCGGTGAGACTCTCCGGGTAACCCGTCATCGCCGTGTTGAAAACAACTTCCCCGGACGAGGAGCGCGGGTAACCGAACGATTTCCCTTTCACTTCAAGCCCGTTCTCGAGGACAAGTTTAATGTTTTGTTCAACAGGCATTATTACCCATATAAAACAAATTTGACTTTAAAAAATTTCAGACGTAAAATATTTATTTCAATAAAATCATCCGCCTCGTTTCGTTGAAACTGTCCGACTTCAGCGTATAGTAATATACCCCGCTGCTCATTCCTGATGCGTTCCAGGAAGCAAAATAATTTCCGGGAATGAGAACGTCGCTGACAAGAACGCGGACTTCCCTGCCGAGCGCGTCAAACACCTTTAACGTAACAGACTCCTTTTTGGCAACGCTGAACTTTATGTTGGTAACGGGATTAAAAGGATTTGGATAATTCTGTTCTAAAGTGTATGATATTGGTTCGCTCGTTTCTAAAACTGGTATCGAAACATAATACCTGAATAGAAGACACCAGTTGGCAAGCGTTCCCGTATTTCCCGCTTTTTTGTCGAATATTCTGAGCAGCCATTTTCCGTTAAGTGTTCCCCCCTTGAAAGTGCCCAATGGATTCTGCGGCCTGAAACTTCCCGTAAATGGCGGAGTGCCCTGTAATATCGATACTGACGCGCTGTCATCGAAAGTCGTGTTGATGAAATTTGCTCCGCCCGAACCGCAATACTGGCTTAATGTTACCTGTACATTATTCATCGAACGTAAAGTTAGAAACAATTCACCGTCATCAGGATGATAAAGCGTTAAGTTGAGTTTAACAAAATCCACGTTACCAATCTGCGAAATATCTATAGTATCCTGTGTGAACTGAAGGTCGTTAATTTGTTTCGGTGTCGTTGCTGAACAGAAATTTCCATTCATAAAAGTATAATATACAAAAGGAGATAGCGGCGCCGTCGTTCCCGGAGGATTTAAACCGCTTCCCCCGCTTGGAAGCGTCACGCAGGTCATGCCCGCCGAATCCTGTAGCGCGAAATAATATGAAATTTTACGGGGACCGGGTCCGCCCGGAATTATGAATTTCAATGAGTCGCCCGCCGATAATACAGGATTCGAGAATATGTAACTTCCGTTGTTGATTCTGTAATAAAGTCTTGGCGCGTTTGCTCCGGTTCCTAATGCTACCTTAGACTTATATTTCAACGTGACGGTTTTTGACGCTGTATCCATACTCGACTGAACAGGATTGTGCGATATCTCAATTCTGTAGTCCATAGCCCACGACATGAACATTGCCAGTGTATTTTTCACTGCCTTTGTGAAGTACGGAACATTTACTGCAGAAAACCTGTCATTATCCGTGTGGTAATACGGATTAAAATCATCTTCTATTCCGAGAAAGGCTTTGTAACCACGTTGCCAGAAATACCAGTGGTCGCTGCTGCTATGATTCGCATTGACTGTTTTTATAGGATTTAAACCTATGCTATAAAGAAGATTTGCCGATAGAAAATCATCCGCGAGATTTGCCGAATAAGGATTTACATAAATAATAAATTTATTGTCGTTATTCCCGTCGTATGAAATCATGTCGAGATTGAATACGGCTATTATGGAATCACCGTGCGCGAATGCTGAATCGGAATATGCCTTACTCCCGTATAATCCCTCTTCTTCCTCGTCAAACGCTATGTACAGAAGTGTGTATTCGGAATTAAAACCCGCCGTCAGTCTCGCGGCTTCAAGAACGCAACTCACCCCTGATGCGTTATCATCTGCTCCGGGTACCGTATCGGGAGGCGTGTTGCAATAATCGTCATAATGCGCGCATATTATGATTTGTTTGTTCGGATATTTCGTTCCGGTCTTTTTCGCGATTACATTTATGTTCGTCGCGTTGTTATATTGATAACGCGTGCTCAATCCGTAACTCAGGAATTTTTCGTAAATGTACTGAGCGGCTATGGGATTCATGACCGAATTATAAATACGCGAGTATATCGTTCTCGGAACTCCTCCGACTATCGTTACAGTGTCGCCCGATAGTTCCCTGTCAAAACGCGATATCGAAACCGGTGAAACAAGATTCAAAGTTGAATCTATTTTCGGATGGTAAATTACCTGCGAGATTGCCGTCTGCATCGCAATTAGCAAGATTAGAATAACGGGGAAAATGTTTTTCATGATCTTTTTATTTGCTTTAAATTAACTTTTTCGATTTAATATTAAAAAGCCCTTTTTCATCACGATTGAAATTAATGTTATTTGATATATTTCATTGGAATTCGGGTTTTTCCATTAAAGGGCAAAAAATACATATATTTAAAATATGCTATTGACATTATCGAAATAAGATTCTAAATTGTATTAGATTTAATCTACGACAATTTATAAATGGATGATTTTATAATAAGGCTTAAAATGCTGGGATTCACTGAGTACGAAGCGAAAATTTTCGTCGCATTGTATCAGGGACACCAGATGTCGGCATCCGAAATAGCGGATTCCGCTGACGTCAGGCGTACAGATGTGTATCCGGTTTTAAAGTCATTCGTTGAAAAAGGTTATTGCAATGAAATTGACACGAATACGATTCTTAAGTACGAAATGATTGACCCCGACGTGGTTCTTGACAAGATACTAATGAGCATTAAAGAGGAGAAGGCGAAACAGGAAAAGAATTTTAATGAAGTGTTCTCAAACCTTAAGCCTTTCTATCGTTCGAAATCCGAAGAAAGCAAGACGTCCCGCATAGAGTTAATTCGGGGCTACAACCAGCACAGAGAGGCGAAGTTCGTTGATTTGCTGAAAAACGCGAAAAAGGAAATCCTCTTCATGGTAAGGCTTGAAATGTACATTTCTGAAGAGGTTGACGAAACAGCGGCTAATTTTATAAAGAACGGCGGTATTATAAAATCTGTTTACGAAGTAAACGGTACGTTCAAGGTAAGGCGTAATGAAAAATGGACCGAGATTCCGACGTCTCAGTTAATAGAGGTTTTTAAAAAATTCGAAAACTACGGCGAACAGGTCAGGCTGAGTAAGAGAAAAATTCCCAACTTTACCATTTTCGACCGTGAAGTCGTATTTATGAACATCGTGGATAAAACGGTTCCGAGATATAATGAAGCCGATATTATTATCAAAAATAAAGATTATGCCGAAAGTATGGCGGATGTCTTTGACAACGTATGGGAACGCGCTTTCACAACCGAACAATACAAAAAAGGTGATTATAAATATTAAATATTATATAATTGTATTACATTGAAATATGATATTTCTTAATATTACAAAATATTCGATTTGCCGTTTCATCCGGAACACGAAAATTAAACCACGGTAGGTCAGGGGGAAGTTATGAGACATACTTTAACAATATTGATTTTATTTGTCTTTATTTCCGGCGCCGCCGGACACGAGAAGACCGGCATCACAAAAGTTAAAATGCTGAATGCCGCTGAGTGGGTCGCTGTCGGCTATAACGGCTTGTTCCTTAAAACCACTAACGCGGGAACAAACTGGGAATCAAGAACTATCGCCGACGGTGTGTATAATTTGTGGGACGTTGCATTCTTCAACTCAAACACCGGCATCGTAGCGGGCGTCTCTGATGGTTACGAAACTTACGTGGGCAGAACGACGGACGGAGGACATACCTGGTCCAAACTGTCTTTCGCTTCATCCATGTGGGTTACTCCTATGTCGTTCGCGAATGACAGAGTCGGGTTTCTGTACGGGTTCGGATCGGGTATGAGTTCATCAATCTATAAAACAACAAACGGGGGACTGGATTGGTTCAGAACGAATTCATACCTGATGCCGTACAGCGTCAAAAGCATATTCCCCGTTGACTCCAATAACGTTTACGCGGGCCTCAGCGGAGGTTACATTATATATACTTCAAACGGCGGAAATAACTGGATATTCTTCGATACGGGAAGACCCGACGACATTACCGACGTATATTTCATAAATCAGAATACCGGAGTTTATTGCTCGAGTTATGAATCCGATAAAGATAAAAAGAACGGCGATGACGACAATGGATGGTACCTCAACTTCGGCAAGACAACTAACAGGGGCCAGTCCTGGAACGTCAGGTGGATCCGGGAATCTGACAATTACGCGATGAAATATTCGGGTAATTCTTTCTATATAATCGGAGACTATAACAGAATACTTAAAACAAGCGATTTCGGTCAAAACTGGGATTACAATTATTACGACGTCCCCGTTACCGCATCCCCGTATTCAATGGATATTATCGGAAACACGATTCTTGTGGGCGGATACGGAAACAATAAAAGCCTTTTGATCAAGTCCACTAACGGCGGGGTCAACTGGACTTCAATGTCAATTCCACGTCCTTATTTTAATATCTCGGGAATAGTAAAATACTCGGATAACGGTCAGTTGATTACAGACGGCATCGTAAAAGCCTTCAAGTACGACAGGAGCACTGGAAATATAATCGTCTTTGATTCAACTGAAATTCAATGGAACGGAAGTTATATTCTGACCCATATTCCTCAGGATACCGTTTACATCGGCGTTTATCCCAACTCCCAGCCTGTTAGGGACTGGATTATTACTTACTATCCTTCAACACCGTATTGGACGCAGACTTTAAAACTGTATCCTACGGGCAATTTACCCAACATTAATATTTTCGCGAGAAGAATTCACCTCTCTATCTCGTCTAACTCGGTAAACGGAAAAGTTATGAAGACTAACCCCGTTCAGACGGGTCTGAAGGATGCGGTAGTGAACATATTGAATGGAAACAACTACGTAGGATGTGCGATAACGGACAATAGCGGCGTGTTTCACGTTACTTCCCTTCCTTCGGGAAACCTTAAAGTTGTCGTCGACAGGGTCGGATATAAGGGCGACAGCGTTATGGTTAGCATGACACCCTCGTCGAATATCGACTCGGTGAATTTTATTCTTAACCGTTACGTAATCGGAATCAGACAGTTAGAAGGCCTGGTTCCCTTAAACAGCAACCTTTATCAGAATTACCCGAACCCCTTCAATCCTGTGACTAAGATAAAATTCGATATAACAAGTACATCAGTTTTACAGGGTTCGGGTAATATTAATACCATACTTAAAATATACAGCATTACCGGAAAAGAAATCGGAACGCTGCTTAATAAAAATCTGAGCCCGGGTACATATGAAGTGGATTTCGACGGAAGCGCTCTTTCCAGCGGCGTGTATTTTTATAAACTTGTTTACGGCAATTTCGTCAGTACGAAGAAAATGCTGTTGGTAAAATAAAAATTTTAGAAAGAAAACTGCCGTTCTTCACGACGGTCAATATAAAATTAGAAGTTTTCGAAAAGATTGTGTTCTCTTAACTACCCTCAGAGGGCTGTTCATAGTTAGTCAGGTTTAACCTGATCCGGATGAGATAACTGTGATACAGCCCTTTATTTATTTCCCTCTGAGTGCAAACCTTTATCCTGAAATATTTATTGCGGGAAGTCTATATTTGTATGAATATAAAATAGCAAACCTTATATGAAAAGAACAATTACATTATTTATTCTGATAATCACATTTCTGGCCGGTTTTTCGGCAGTTGCGCAGGATAAATCGGATAAATTCGACCTCGGGAAAATGTGGACGTTTGAACACGCTCCCGCGGATTACTTCAGACAAACCTACGGTTTTCAGCCCGACGCGGATTGGCTGAATGACGTCAAACTCTCCGCTCTACGCTTCGGTAACGGCTGCTCCGCTTCCTTTATATCCGAAGACGGACTCGTGATGACTAACCACCACTGCGGAAGAGGATACGTAACTTCCGTCACTAAACCCGGCGAAGACTTCAGCGTTACGGGATTCTGGGCGGAAACGCTTCAGGACGAGAGACCCGTTCCCGGTCTCTGGGTTGATCAGTTGATTCAAACTATCGATGTCACGAAAGAAGTGCAGAACGCTGTCGACGCGGGTACCACTAACACCGAAAAAGCAAAACTGAAAACGGATAAGTTCAAAGAAATCGAAACGAAGTATAAAACAGAAACGGGACTTCAGTGTAATGTAATAACTTTTTATAACGGCGGTATGTATATGCTTTACTGCTATAAGAGATATAACGACGTTAGACTCGTCTTCTCGCCCGAAAACAACATTGCCCATTTCGGAGGCGACCCCGATAATTTCACATATCCGAGATACGGACTCGACGTAGCGTACTTCAGGGTTTACGAAAATGGTCAGCCGTATAAAACAAAGAATTATTTCAGGTGGAGCGGAAACGGTGCGAAAGTCGGCGAACCGATTTTTGTGATTGGTAATCCCGGAAGCACCGAAAGATTGAAAACATACGCCCAACTTGAATTCGCAAGGGACTATCAGATTCCCAACCGCCTCGAAGGGCTTAATTTCATGGCGGAATTTCTAGATAAGTACATTTCACGCGGCGATGAAAAAAGACAAAGGTATCAGGACGCCTGGCTCGGCGTGATGAATTCACAGAAAGTATTTAAAGGGCAGATGAAAGCCCTTAAAGACCCTGCGATGATGGAAAGAAAACTGGACTTCGAAAATCATTTGAGAGCAACCGTAAATTCAAAACCGGAACTCAAAGAAAAATACGGCAATGTCTGGGATGAGATAGCCGCTGGATGCGCCGACTACGCGAAAATCTTCGATGAACTCGCGGGATACGACGGCGGCGGAAGATATAACTCCAGATACTTCGCCGTCACACGTATGATTTTCAGAAACAAAATGGATGACAAGCCCGTAAAGGATTCACTGATTGAAGCGCTTTATAAAAATTTTGACAAGGAATATAACGATGTCCTTCTGAAATTCGACTGCGAAACAATTTTTTCAAAACTCGGCAGTTCTAACACCGCCGTGAAGAGCGCGTTCGGGACACGATCTGCGGACGAAACCGTAAAACTTATACTCGATAATTCCCTCGCCGTGACCAGAGACGGAGCGTTTAAACTCGCGGATATGAGCAAGGATGAAATTCTTAAATCAAACGACCCGCTCGTTAAGTTCTTGGCGGATTCAAAATCGAGATATGACGAACTTACCGCCGGACAAAAAGAAGCGCAGGCGAGAATTGACGTTAACTCGCAAAATCTCGGAAGAATTATTTTCGATATTTACGGAACAACCATTCCGCCCGACGCTACTCTTACACTTAGAATATCGGACGGGGAAATTAAGACATACGAATATAACGGGACTCTTGCCCAGCCGTTCACGACTTTCTTCGGGCTGTATGAAAGATATTACGGAAATGAAGAAAAATCACCGTGGATGCTGCCCGACAGATGGAAGAATCCGCCGAAAGATTTCAGGCTGGAAACACCGTTCAATCTGGCGACGACTAACGACATAATCGGAGGCAACTCCGGCAGCGCTCTTATTAATACGAAGAAAGAAGTCGTCGGTCTCGTGTTCGACGGCAATATAGAAAGCCTGCCCGGCAGATATATTTATACGACCGATTTCAACAGAACAATTGCGGTCGATTCCCGCGGACTGCTCGAAGCCGTGAAAAACATGTACAGGGCAAACCGCCTCGCTTTTGAAATCGAAAACGGCAGACTGGCTAAGTAATATTTTTATCCTGCCCTGCTTACGCGGAAGAGAAACAATAATTTTCTCCGCATTGAAATTAAAAACTCCTTCCCCTCTTCAGGGAAGGAGTTTTTTTCTAAATTGCGTCTCTTACTTTACCCTCTTAAACTCTATTCTTCTGTTCTTGTACATGTTCTCCGGAGTATCGTTCGGCGCAATCGGATTGTCAGGTCCGTATCCGATAGCCTTCAGTCTCGAAGAACTTACTCCGTGGCTGATGAGCCAGTTCATAACCGAGGTCGCCCTGTCTTCCGACAACTTCATGTTCTTCGCTCTCGTTCCTCTGGAATCGGTGTGACCGCTGATTTCGTATGACTCGTCAGGATGCGCGTTGATGTATTCTAACGACTTCATCAGTATTTCTTCCGATTCGGAAGTTATGCTCGAACTGTTTGTCTCGAAGTTTATTCCTTCAAGTATCAGGACTTCCCCGACTTGCATTTCTTTCTTTTTCTCTACGTCGTCCGAGGCTTCAAGTGGATTCGTTCCTCTTCCGACTTCAATCCCGTCGTTCACCGTACCGCCGTCGGTATCCGCTTTGAGAGGATTTGTCTTGTACCTGTTGACTTCGTCGCCGTCTGAAAGTCCGTCGCCGTCCGTATCGGATTTTAGCGGATTGGTCTTGTGAATGCTCACTTCGCTTCCGTCATTCAATCCGTCGCCGTCCGTATCGGGATTCAACGGGTCGGTGTTGTATTTTTGGACCTCTTCACCGTCCTTAAGCCCGTCGCCGTCCGTATCGGGATTAACCGGATTTGTCTTGTACTTAAGGACTTCTTCGCCGTCATTAAGTCCGTCGTTATCCGAATCCGCCGCAAGCGGATTGGTGTTGTACTTTTTAACTTCCTCGCCGTCCTTAAGCCCGTCGCCGTCCGTATCGGGATTCAACGGATCGGTGCCTATTGTCTCTTCATAAGAAGTCATCAGACCGTCAAGGTCATCGTCCGCATCTGCGGGTCCCGTGAATGTCAGTCCGAGACCGGCATTAATCGCGCCGTCCTGCAGGTCCCCCCATTTAACATTATTTACCATGTCTGACAGGTAATAAGAATAACCTGCTGTCAGGTCAAGGAATACCCCGTTCGCTATACGAAATTCGCTGCCGATTCCCGCCGTCGGGAAACCCGTCCATCCGTTTTCAATTGCGCCTGCAAACGGTCCGGGCGTGTTTTCGCCTTCAGGATTGTATGACGCAGAACCCCACGTAACGTAATATCTTAACAGTCCGAAGCCGACATAAAGATAGGGATTTACGTTCTTGTCGTGAAACGGAGTGTATTTAAGACGCAAATCAATCGGTATGATTGTTGACTCAACTCTATCCGTATTCGGATATCCGGTCAGTTCGTCAGTCATTAAATATCTTCCGAATCCGAATCCGAGTTCGAGTTCGAGATATTTGTTTAATTCTTTGTTGATGAACCCTCTCCCGAGGAAGGAAAATTTGTCCGACGTTAGTTCCGTCGTGGGGTACAGATAATTGAACTGAACTCCGCCCTTCCAGTTATAACCGTCGAATTGCGCAAACGTCACGGGGGAAACAGCCGTCAATAGCAGTAAAATCAAGAAAAATTTTTTCATGAGAGTTTTGTTTTAGTTTATAGAATGAAGAAATCCATAGCATGAAAGAATACGGATTATACCGAGAATTACTCAATTATGAGGAGTATAAGCGAAAAAACACAACTATGCAATGTCTTATTGACAAAAAAAATATTTCTTCAAATGGTTTGCAAATATCATTATTAAATTTTAAATTTAAATAATATATAAAAACGGCTCTCCGCATATTGGTCTTTTTTCCCGTAACAAATTAATCATTTTTGTGTCTGTTCTATTCCGCTTTATATCTGCCGCTCTGCGTTGCATTAACCATTACACCGCGTAATTCAATTGAAGACGATAATGATTATCTTTACTTTTATCGAAAGAAAACTTTTTAATGATATCCGTAACAATTATCTGTAAGGATGAAGAGCGCAACATCGCCGAATGCCTCGAAAGCGTTAAATGGGCGGACGAAATAATCGTCGTTGACGCCTTCAGCGATGATCTCACCGCCAGTATCGCACGGAAATATACCGATAAGGTCTTCCTTAAAAAATGGGATGGCTTCTCGAAACAGCGCGCCTTCGCCCTCTCGAAAGCCAACTGCGAGTGGGTTTTTCCCGTTGACGCCGATGAGAGATGCACGCCGCAACTCAGAGACGAAATTCTGCGCGTTACGGCTGAACAGAACAACGGATTCAGCGGTTACAGAATCCCGCGAAGAAATTTTTTCCTCGGCAGAGAAATCAAACACAGCGGCTGGAATCCCGATTTTCAGATGCGTCTTTTTAAGAAATGCTCGGCGCGGGTATCTCAGATAAATGTTCACGAAGGCTATGAAGTTGATGGAAAAACAGGTACGCTGAAAATCGGTCTTCTCCATTATACCGTTACGTCTGTCGGCGGCTATACCTCGAGAATTATACGTTACGCCTCGCTTCAGGCGATTGAAAAAGCGGAAAAAGGAAAAATCGGATTCTACGATTTGTTCTTTAGGCCCGTTTCCTCTTTCCTGAGACAGTTCTTCGTAAAACAGGGATACCTCGACGGAATTTCCGGACTGATGATAACCTTTTTCGACGTCATCACTAACTCCCTGACTTATATGAAAGCGTGGGAAATTCAAAACCTGAGGAAACGTAATCCTTAGAACTTAATTGTAACATCTCACCTGACGCCCGATGTCCGGATATCCCCGGCTATCTTTGCAAGTTCACCGATTCTCCTTAAATCGAAAAAACCCTCGGATAAGTATTATATATATCTTCTTGCGTAACCGAGAGTCTCCCGTCTCTTTGGGGACTCTCGGATATGTATAATATTTATCTAATTCCTCTAAAACTCAATGGCGAAACAATTTCAAACAGATTCTCAATCGAAAAACCTATTTTAATAAAACCATCTTTCTCACTTCTCTGAAATTCCCCGCCTGAATTTTATAGAAATATATACCGCTCGATAACGCGCCCGCATCATAATTGCACTCGTAATAACCGGCTTGCAAATTTTCGTTTACCGGAATTTTTAATTCCCTTCCTGTTAAATCATATATCACTATCCTCACAAATTCTTTCTTGGGAACCGCAAATCTTATAGTTGTCGCGGAATTAAACGGATTCGGGTAATTCTGAAATAATCCGTATCTGTCAGGTATACCCTTTGATATTTCCTTGACGCCTGAATGTATCTTTCTGACTATCGTAAATGAGAGTATGTTTATTGACGGTAAGGAGTCTGTACCGTTGTATGCCATCGCGCTCCAGATACAGGGTACATAATGATTGTTTCCACCTAATATCGCGCCGATTGTATCCATAAAACTGTTACGAACGGTTATGAGAGAATCGCTTCCGTTATTGTCGCTGTCGTATGAAAGTTCGTTAACATCATTCTCCTTCTTTACTTTCCATTTGTATTTTATCGCGGGATGCGTGCCCGATTTGTTCCACGTGAACTTGCTGCACTTGCCAGCGATATCTGTCTCAATAACGGTATATAACGGAGGATATAAAACAATAAAAGGCGTCATGTTGATGCCCTGAACATTTAAGTAATTCACGTAACTTACAGAATCCGCTCCGTACGAATTCGAAACTCTTAACCTTACTGTATATAATCCGGGAGTCGAATACGTAACAACAGGATTTTGCTCGCTTGATGATGACGGATTTCCCCCCTCAAATGTCCACTGCCAGTTAGAAGGGATTCCGCCTGACTCGTCGTAAAAATGCACGCTTTCCCCAAACATAATTTTCATTTTATCCGACCTGAAATGAGCCGCGGGAACTCCGCTAATGGGCTCGCCTCCGTTCGACGTGAGAAGACTCGACCTTATTCCGTTTATGCACGCGCTCATCCTGTCCGATTGCCCGATTGTGAATATGTTCTCGCAATAATCATCGGTGTAATCCATGTAGTTCATGAACATGTCGCCGTTCGGTCCATTGCTGCACGTGATATGCGGAAACTGCGGGCAACCGAGATTATACCCCTGCTGCCTCGGCGTATCATCAACATGGTCATCCCCGCAGTAAGCATCCCCCCAGATGTGCCAGAGATTAAACCAGTGTCCGAGTTCGTGTGTCGTGATTCTTCCCTTGGCATTACTTGGCACCGCGGGTCCGACAGTGCCGAAAAAGGTGTATCTGACCACGTTTCCGTCTGTCAGGGGATCTCCTCCGGGAAACTGCGAATATCCTGTCGCGCCGCTCAGATTGCAGACCCAGATGTTAAGGTATCTGTCCCTGTCCCAGATGTTGTGCCCTCCAAGAGAATCGAATTTCATTTCATCAAGCGGAGTAAATGTTGTTACGGTCGTTTGAGTTCTCGTAATTCCGTTTGTCGGGTTTCCAAGCGGGTCCCGCTTTGCAAGCGTAAATTCTATTTTTGGATCCGCCCCGAAACGCTTAAAACAATCGGGCGTGTTAACTGTGTCGGCGTTTAATCTTCTGTAATCCTCATTCAGTACGTCAATCTGCGACTGTACCACCGCGTTGGATATATTCTGCGCCGCCGTGTTCCAGATTATATGAACAACCACGGGAATTTTTACGACGGCCTGTCTTTCGCGGTTGTGATTTTGTATATAACTCTTTGTAAATTTTTCAAGTTCGAGTAGATTCCTTTCGTAATTTTTGTCTTCCTTTATCATTCTTTCATATACTTCCATCGTCGCGCATATTGTATCTCTGCTTTTCGTGCTTTGCCTGTATCCGAAATCGCTGTCCGCGTTGAAAAGATAACCGGGAATCCCGAATCCCCCTGCCAGTAAAATTAATGCCGAACAAACAACGGAAGATATTGCTTTACCTGAAAATGATATGCTTTTTTTAAACATAATGCTAATTTTATAATTCCTTTGAACTCCGGTCTTGTAAGTTCTCGTGCGCCCGCCCGACGATGAATGCTCATCCGCTCGAATCAAATGCCTTCATTATGATTCCCGCTTGAGACGCGCTAAGGCGCAAAAACCTGCCGGTAAGAACTAATATAAATTACATTATTACTTAAATCCGTTTCACGACCTGATAAGAAGATTAGCAATTGCGGTCACCCAGTATGCGTAATTGTATATTTGCGTTACTGCAATCTTAACGTTTTATAACCTTATATTCAAGAATATTTAGTATGCGGTCTGCGGATTTAATTAATCCCGTTAGGATGAGATTCGGAGAATTGCGTATCCCAAAAGTATTTCGTGGTCCGGCTGGAATGCATCCTTGTATCTTAATATCCACTGCTCGGAAATCGAACCGGCAATATACGTCTTTTTAGAATTCAAAACTTCCAATTGATAATTCCCTGAAAATCCTTACTTGAATGAAATTCTCTTTATCTATTCGGTAGTTGTATTTCCGGTTGCAGAATGTATCGGAGATAATTCCGTGTCCTTACGGAATCTTTGATAAAGATTTCATATCCGAATTTGTTCCATTGCTTTTTATTTCATTAAAATCATTTTTTTTGTTTCGCTGTAATATCCTGTAGAAATTTTATAAAAATAGACGCCGCTGGGATAATCGGTACCATCCCAACTTACTCCATATGTTCCCGGTAATTGTTTTTCATTGACAAGTGTTTCGATTTCTTTTCCAAGCATATTCAAAACAGATATCTTGACTATACCTGTATTTTTGATCTGATATCTGATGACTGTAGAAGGGTTGAATGGATTTGGGTAGTTTTGTAAAAGAGAAAACATCGTGGGATTTTCATTTGAAATATTATTTATAAAAGTGGAACCCCCTGTTGTTGTTTTAAGTAGCGTACCGTTTAATCCTACAATTATTCCATTTTGAGCGTCATTACAATGTATATAGGTAAGTCTCGTGGTTGTTGGTGAGTATTGAGTTGTCCAATTTTCTCCGCAATTATCAGTTTTTAGAATAACAGTTTCAGTGTTGGATGTATTACCACCAATTATCCAGCCTGTATTATTATTAATAAAATGTACGCAGTTTAACCACAGAGTTGTAATTCCTGATTTTGCAATCCAATTTTGACCGCCGTTCGTAGTTTTTAATATTGTTCCGTTTATTCCTACCACTATTCCTGTGTTTGCAGAAATAAAATATACTCCAAACAAACCATTTGTAGTATTAGCGTTTTGCAAATTCCAATTGCTTCCGCCATTGCTGGTTTTAACAATTAATCCATTATTGCCTACAAACCAACCTGTATTTTGATCAACAAAAAAGCATTGATACAAGCCTGTACCGTAAGTGTTAGAATAAACCACATTCCAGTTTGTTCCAAAATTCGTAGATTTCAATATATAACCAAAAAGTGTTCCGCAATATCCGGTATTTCCAGATTGAAATACACCTTTAAATATTGATCCAAGATTAGTAGTATGGTAATTCTGAATCCAGTTTTGACCTCCATTTGTTGTTTTTAAAATATATCCATCAGGAGAAATACCTCCGTAACACCACCCTGTTTGAGCATCTGTAAACACAGTGGAGAAAAGGTCAGATGAAATTCCGGAGTTTTGAGAATACCAATTATTACCGAAATTGGTTGTTTTCAAAATTGTACCATTAAATCCAGTTACATATCCGGTGGTATGATTAATTAAATATATTCCGGTAAGTGTATTTGTTGTAACACTATTTTGCAGCACCCAGCCAATTTGAGAGAAAGAATTATGCGAAATAAACAACGATAAAATAACAAGTAAAACTTGCAATATAAACTTTTTCATATTAGAAAGGTTTGATTATACGTTATTTAATGCCATATTTACAATAATATAACAAGAAAAGCTGGCTTGTTCAACATATAAGAATTTTTGACATATCAAATAAGATTATTAGAAATAACCCTGAAAATTGTTCCTCTTTTTATTTCTTTTTTTTCGAGACAATTCTGTGGTGGCGTGTTTGACATCTTTGACGTTTCAGCATAAAGTGACAAAATAAAGAACTCTCAGAGCATTAATCTAAGTGCCTTAAACAAGAGAGTACAGTACAAAACCAAATCCCGTTCAATCTCACCTTTCTGGAAATGTTACAGATTATTTTATCATTATAACCTTTTTCGCCGATGCAAAATTTCCTGTCTGCAGTCTGTAAATATACACACCGCTGGATAAATCACTTCCGTTAAAGTCAACCGTATATTTGCCTGTTTTCATTTCCTGATTTACAAGTGTCTTTACTTTTCTTCCGAGTATATCGAAAACAAGAAGTTCTGCAAAACCGCTTTTTGGTAAATCGAATTTAATTGTCGTAACGGGATTGAACGGGTTCGGATACGCGTCGTATAATATATAGCGGTCGGGTATTTCCGTTCCGATGTTGTTTATCCCGATAGGCGCGTACATCCTTGTCAGTATTCCGTAGAAGCAATTCGATTTGCTCGTGCCGTCATCGAAGTTTCCCGCAAAGCCCCTGTAATTCTGAAAATGGCTGTAAGCGGTATTCGGCGCGGCAATTGCCTGTACGGGCAAATTATAAGTCATCACATTATATGTTGCCGTGTTTAATGTAGTGAATAAAGTTAAATCCTGAAATAAAGTGGATGTCTGATTATTTGTGTAAATCTTGTTCCATACTTCCGATGCGAAACTGTAATCCCACATCTTTTCTATGAACGGGAGAAAAGGCAGCATGTGAACTCCGTATATGTATCTCGGTATGTTTCCGTATGTGTTGCTAATTACCAGACTGTGCCATAAGTTCCCGGCAACAATATGTTTTGTGTTGTATCCCGAAAATAACGGGTCGTTGTTCTGAAACGTCCTGTAATATTTTTTAAACGCTCTGATTTCCGAGGCTAACATCAGTTTTCCCGTGTTCTTCAGATTCTCATTTCCCATTGCAAGCCCGAATAAATACATTCCGTAATACGCCGTCGCGGATTCACTAACGCTTTCCTGATCCCGGCCCGCTCCCTGCGTCTGGATGCCGTTCATCCACGAATTCCCGTCATACCAGTCTTTATGCCTGTGCATGGGGAAATACGGGTCCGTTGTTGAGGCGGAAGGCGAAGCGGGATTTCCTATGTCCCTGCATAACGCGAGAACCTTATTAAAATAATTGTTCCCGTTGTCGGAAAATAAATTCGGCTTTTTTCTCGCGACAACCGCTGCCGCGTAAATCACGTAACCGTAATGAAAAGCGTGGTCGTTATATCTGGCATTTCCAAAATCATAATTGTAAACATTAGGATCGGCATTATCCATCGCAAGCCACGAGAGATATGAAATAATTCCGCCGTATCGGTTATCCCATATAAGTTTGTTGTTCGCGCCGCCTGACCACGATGGCGGCGGCGGATTCCAGATTAAATTCTCGCCGTCAACCCATTTCTTGATGAAATTAAATACCGTGTCCCTTGCTGCGGATGAAAGGGTTATTAATGTATCCTTTCTCCAGTTTGACGGATCTGCTGCCTGATACCTTTCTATCAGTTCATCTGCGATTACAATCACTCTTGACATTCTGCAAATGTTCTTTCCAAATCCGTAAGGAGATGATGTCGGCTGATTTGTACCGTTTGGTGTTTGATATTTCGCCCCGATTGTAGTATCGAGATCCGCTTTTAAATGATAATACAACGTGTCGTACCATTTTATTGTAGTGTTCGGAACGTTCGATAAATTGCCTGCGGCGGCATACCACGAATAATCCGGTATCATGTTTTCTGTCATGTTCCAGGATTTCCCGTAAACCTCCTTCATGTCTCCTCTCATGCATCTGAACCTGAGAATATTCGAGTTCTGATTTGTCAGCATGTCCTGATGATGAGGAAGCGACATCATAAGCAGGGAATCACTGCCGCTGTTGGTCGTAAATACAAAATTAAAATTAAATTTTGTCGTATCAGCGGTAACGCCCGCGGAAATCTTGCCTCTTAAGGGAATGAATTTTGAATATGTATCGAGCACTTGAATTCTTGCTGTCGAATCCGCGGCATTCGGGTCGGCATTTTGTGTTGTAACATAAGCCATTCTCAAATATCCGCTGAACGGCGACGAACACGTGAATCCGTTCGGCAAAAACGAGAGTGTTATGTCGCTTGTCGAATAAAGCATGAATATTTGTTTGTTCGTGGAAGCGCCGGCAAAATATATTTTAAATTTATTTCCCGTTATCACCGTCGGTGGGGACGCCTGAATTACGTTTCCGTTTACCGAAAGCATTGCATTGTACGGTGAATAAAACATCGGTCTCAGGTTCTGGTATTTCATCGTAAAATACGGCATTCCTCTTACAACAGGACATTCCATATAATTTGAACTTCCCGACGACCATCTGAAAGTCGCGGACAGATCGTCATAATTGTAGAGAGTTCCTTTTGATATCGAAGCGCTGTCAAGTGTTCCGAAATAATAATATACCGAGGACAACCAGTTAATCTGGTTCGTCGAATCATTCGGAGTCCAGCTCCAGTTCGCAAACTCACACGACGGAGTAACATATCCGAAACCGTATAATTTTGTGTTTGTAATTTCACCCGACGGTTTATACGCGGCAATCAGATAAGGGAAAGGAAATATTTTTTCCGCGCCTATATCCTGCCTTCCGGGCACATAATTAAATCCGGGAAAAGTACCCTGCTTCATAATCGCATTTGCAAACCAGGCGTTTGTCGGATATGGGAAATGAAGTGAATCATACATGTAAGTCAAAGGGATTTTATTCTGAACCGCGCTTCCGAGAGTGGCAAGATACGGCTGTGACGTGGAAAAAGGTTGTCCGTATGACCACTGCGAATATGTGTTACCGCAAAGAATTAATACCGCAATCAGAATAAGCGGAACTGCAACTGGCAGATACTTGGTTTTCATAGAAGTATTTTTAATGTGTGATGTGAATGCCTGTATTGTATTTGTATTAAATTGTAATGTAATTTAGTGAAATTCATATAATTATATCACTCAAAAAACAGGATTTACATAAACGAAATTACTGTCAATCAGCAAATAGCAATCAGCGATTAGCAATTAGCAAATAGTGGTTAGCGATTAGCAATTAGAGATTAGCAATCAGCGGTGAACAATTATTGATTACAATGATTGAAGTTGGTCATCAAGACTTTGAAACGGTACAGAGAAAAGTGTAAATTAGTTATCTATGGCGTTTAATTTATTTTTATTCAATCAAAATTGACTGGTATATTGATAATTAGTTGTTAATATTTCTGAGACATAAAACAGTATTATAATCCGGGTGAAACGGCAAAATTACTGTTTCAAAAAGGAACAACGTAATTCATACACAAAACACCACGTGCTGAAAAGTTACGGGATTATAAAAATAAAATAGTATATTATGAAAAAGTTCATAATAATTCTCACATTAAGTTTCAATTCTCTATTTTTTATCAATATTTGCTTAAGCCAGTGGACGCATACATCTCTGCCGAACTGCAATCAAATAAATTGTTTGGTCGCAACGGAAACAAATATGTTTGCTGGATCATTAGGGGGAGTATATTTGACCACGAATAACGGCGGTTTTTGGGTCCCTGTCAACAACGGCTTAACGGCACAGTACACATATTCACTTGCCATTTCAGGAACAAGCCTGTTCGCAGGTTCCTCCAGCTACGGTGTGTTCCGAAGCACAAACAACGGAACTGATTGGACATTCTCGGGATTACCGGGTTTAGGTATAGAGACGCTCACAACATTAGGTACGAATATATTTGCTGGCGCATGGAACGGTGTCTACCTGTCAACAAATAACGGAACAAACTGGACAACTGTGAACAACGGATTGCCGTCATATCCCTACATAAAGTCTTTCGCTGTCTCAGGAACAAATTTATTCGCAGGAACTGCAGGTAACGGAGTATTGTTGACAACAAATAACGGGACAAACTGGACCGCGGTTAATAACGGATTTCCGACATACAAAATAGTTTCTGCCCTTGCGATTAAGGGCGCATACTTATTTGCAGGCCTTACAAATTCTAATGGCGGCGGCGTCTATATGTCAACAAATAACGGAACAAACTGGATTTCCGTCAGCAACGGATTTCCGAATAATAGTTCCATATCGGCGCTCGCTGTTTCAGGCGAAAATATTTTTGCGACGACGGGCAGCAATGCAGGCATATATTTATCTACTAATAACGGGAGCAACTGGTATCCTATCAATAACGGATTAATAAACAACTATAATACTTGCTTGCTCGTATCCGGCACAAATATTTTCCTGGGAAACTACTTTTATGGTGTTTATTTAACCACAAATAACGGTTCAAACTGGACACGGGTGAGCAATGGTTTATTCAACGGCGATGCGCTTTCATTTACGTCTTCGGGAACAAAAATTTTAACGGGTACAGCCGGAGGCGGGATATTTTTATCTACAAATAACGGCACGAACTGGACACCTTCCGGAGATGGCCTGACAGATTATTTTATATATTCACTTGCAACATCCGGCAACAATATTTTCGCGGGCAGCGGAAATGGCGCTTTTAAGTCAACAAACGGTTCTGTTAGCTGGACAGCATCGGGATTAACAAACAAAAAGGTTAATGCATTTGCACTTTCAGGAATGAACCTCTTTGCTGGAACGGACAGCAGCGGAGTATTTTTATCAACTAATGACGGGATTAACTGGAATCCTGTCAATGAGGGATTGACTAATTTAATAGTGCGGGCATTAGCGATAAACGGAACAACTCTTTTTGCCGGAACAGCCGGGGGCGGAGTATTTATTTCATCAAATAATGGCAATAATTGGTCGGTTGTAAACAACGGGCTTCCAGGAGCCGCAAGTATAAGGTCGTTATTAATCACCGGATCAGGCATTTTCGCAGGGACTACAATGAACGGAGTGTATTTATCTACGAATAACGGCAGCAGCTGGACAACTGTAAATTACGGGTTAATGTACCATGATATATTATCGCTTGTCGGTTCCGGCACGAATATATTTGCAGGAACGACGGGGGGCGGAGTATACATGACAACAAATAACGGTGCGAGTTGGACTGTAAAAAACTGGGGATTTGACCCTCTACCGTCTGTTACGTCACTAATGATATTCAACAATTATATATTTGCAACAAACGGCCAATACATTTCGCGCCGCTTGTACAGCGATATTCTGGGAGTTGACCGCATCTGGGAAGTAACCCCGTCTTCATTTTCGTTATCCCAAAACTATCCCAATCCATTTAACCCGGTAACAAGAATAGAGTTTAATGTTGCAGTTACAAGCAGTGTAAAGATCTCGATTTATAATATAACCGGGCGCGAAGTTCAGGTTCTTGTAAACGAAAAACTGAAACCCGGAACGTATGAGACAACATTCGACGGCTCCGCGCTGCCAACAGGTGTCTACCTATACAAACTTTCGGCAAACGGATTTTCGGAAACGAAGAAAATGATGCTTGTAAAATAAATAATTTCAGCACTTCAGAGAGAGATTGTATGAGTACGGATTTCCGTATATGTTTTCATTTTTGAAATCTGAATAACCCACACGAAAAATCCAACATTTATACACAGTTTTAAATTAAAATATAAAATATAGTTGTTAATAGCAATTAATATACATAAAACAATTTTGTTATATATTCATTGCAATCACAAGCCCGAGCACAATGGAAATTACCCAGAGAGTTATCCCGTAACCGATGCTTTTGAATCCAACTTTTCTTATGGTTTTTACGTTAATGGCATATCCAACCATGAAAAGAGCCGGTGACATCATCATTTTCCCAAGTTTCGAGACGTCTGAAAAGAAACCTGTCGGAATGAATGTTGTAATTAAAGAAGCAATAAGAAAAAGTACTATAAAATAAGGAAACTTAGATTTGCCTGTTGATTTATTCACAACCTTGTAAAAAATAGTCAGGGGAATTATCCAGAGAGTCCTTGTAAGTTTAAGTATAGTGGCAACTGCCAGAGAAGTTTCGTTAAGGGATGCCGCCCCTACTACGGAGCTTGTATCGTGAATGCTGAGGGCACACCAGATACCGTAAACTTCAGCAGACAGATTCATCTCAAGCATTAAAAACGGAAAAACAAATAATGCAACTGCATTTAAAATAAAAACAACTCCCGTTGATATTGCAATTTCATCATCATTTGCATCGATTACGCCTGATACTGCCGCAATTGCACTACCACCGCATATGCATGTACCTACATTTATCAGTGAATAAAGCTTTTTATTCAGCCTGAATAAAATTCCAAGCAAAGTACCGACTAAAAGAAGTATAATTATTCCCGCTGCGGTCTGATAAATACCCTTTGAACCGACCGAAATCACTTGCTGGAAATTCAGACCGAAACCGAGAAGTATAATCGCAAATTCTAAAGTATATTTTCTGTATTTGCTTAACTCTGATGGATTATATAAGAACTTAGATACGCCCAATACTATCCCTCCAAGCAAAGCCCATACTGGTGAAATGAAAAGTGTTGCCGCAACCAGAATATAAAATATTGAGGGATTTTTAATTAATTTGTTCATCGCATTTAATAACGTAAGAGTGGCTAAAATAAAAGCCCTGAATTTCAAAAAAAATGCATATTTTTTTTCTTAAAAAGTAAATTTATTTAAAATATTTTCCTTTTGTGATAATAAAAGGGGAGGCTTTATTTTATTTTAGGACACGTCAAATTCGGTAATTTATTCGGAAATAAAAATTATGTAATTGAATCTGGACAAGTCGGGACTTTTCAGGCATTCAAAATTCGTTTCTTTCTATTTTTGATATCAGATATTCTTTTTTCTTTATGGATTTTAATTTCTTTTCGTACATCATCGCTTCGCTTCGTGTATTAAAATCTTTTGAAAACAGTAATCTCCACGGTCCTTTTTTTGTTGTGAAGTTCTTGTTTGAATTGTGTCTGCTTATTCGGGCATTTAGGTTATTCGTCTGCCCTATGTAAAGCTTGCCGGTAGATTCAGATATTAAAATGTATGTCGAATACATTTTGAAAATGAAAAGTGGACAGGGCCGGAATCGAACCGGCGACACACGGCTTTTCAG
>CALGII010000165.1 GCA_937915485.1 uncultured Ignavibacteriota bacterium
ACCAATTCCGCCACTCGGGCTTATCTTCAAACTTTTTATGAACTCTTTATACTGCACGATCCCGACCAAGCCGGGACGCCTCTACCAATTCCGCCACGCGGGATTTATCTCAATTTTAAAAAGAACTCGCGTGTTTTTCAGAATCATAAAAATACTTAATTTGACATTCTCTTACAATCCGAATCATACCGACCATGCTTCCAACGAACAGATTGCATTTTTTTGAAAAAGAAAAACCCGGTACACGAATTAATTCCCGGGTTATAAATAAGGTAATAATTTACTTCACAAGCATCATTCTCTTTACGTCTGTGAATTCTCCGGCTTCAAGTTTATAAAAGTAAACTCCTGATGAAAGTCCGGACGCATTCCAGTCAACGCTGTATGAGCCTGCTTTCATCGTTCCGCTCACGAGCGCGTCAACTTCACGTCCCGCCAAATCATAAATTTTCAGACTCACGAATCCATCCTTCTTTATGCCGAATTTTATGCTCGTCGAAGGATTAAACGGATTAGGATAATTTTGAGAAAGTGTGTATTTGTACGGCATGTTTTCATTAATGGCTTTTATTCCTGTTGGAAGCCCCCATCTTGCAATATTACTCGCAAGTGTCGTACCTGCCATTGTGAATTGACCGCCGACAAAAAGCGAATTGCTGTTTGCTTCAAGGCCTAAGACGCCATTGCCATTTGTGCCGCCGCCAATGGATGACCAGGCGCTTCCGTTCCATTTTGCAATATTACCTGCGCTTACACCTCCTGCAGAACTAAATATTCCGCCGACAATCAGTTCGTTGTTGTAGACAGTAAGAGTATTAACCTGCCTGTCGCCGCTTCCTGTTATCCCGCTTCCAAGCGGCGACCAAGAGCTTCCGTTCCATTTGGCTATGTAACTTGCGGAATCCCCGCCTGCCATCGAAAACCACCCGCCTGCGATTAAATTGTTGTTATATACTTTCAAAGCATATACAAAACTGTTCATACCGCTTCCAAGAGGCGACCAGGTTGTACCATTCCATTTAGCAATAAAATTTGCAGGAACAGTGCCCGCTGCCAGGAATTGACCGCCCGCTATCAGTTCGTTGTTAAAAACAGTAAGATTACATACCCTTACGTCCATGCCGCCCGGAAACGCCGACCAGGATGTTCCGTTCCATTTGGCAATATGATTAGCGGGCGTGCCGCCCGCCGATGTGAAATCTCCGCCCGCTATAAGTTCGTTGTTATATACGGACAAAGTAACAACAACATTATTAGTTCCGCTTCCGAGAGGCGACCAGGATGTTCCGTTCCATTTGGCAATGTTACTTGCGCTTACACCGCCTGCGGTTGTGAACATGCCGCCGGCTATAAGTTCTCCGTTATATACCGTCAATCCGATAACGAATGTAGCGGTTCCCGATAATCCGCTGCCGAGCGGCGACCAGGATGTACCGTTCCATTTCGCTATAGCCTTAATATTTTCGCCGCCGGCCATAGTAAACGATCCACCCGCTATAAGTTCATTATTATACATTATCAGATTGGTAACAATATTATTCGTCCCGCTTCCGAGAGGCGACCATGTTTGTGAGTAAGAAAATTCAGACGTGATAAGTGCAAAGAAAAAAGAAATGAGAAGAAATATCAATTTTTTCATTTGAAGTCCTTCCGTGAATTTATGTTACTGTAATATTAATGATTTCGTTTATTACAAAACACAGATAATATTTTCCGCTAATATGTGCTACACGGGTATATAAATAATAGTCGGCAGCTGTCAGTACGGGTTTTTATTCAACCTCTTTTATGAAGTAAATCCAAAAAGCATTTATCAGCAAGATTCAGAAAAAGATTTTTCATAACTCAACAGTGCTTCGTAACGCCATAAGAACAAAATAATATCTGACGTACCGCAATATAAACATTTAATTCAAAACAAAGTCGGGATTGCCTGTAAGGGCAGTATCGGTTCTCCGACGCGGTGAAAGACTCGCCGTGGTGAGCGGACAATCCCGGGCAAAACAAAAACCCTCTGATACATCGTATCAGAGGGTTATTAATTTTAAATTGTAACTTTCTGATTATTAAATGAATTTCTTACTTCACAAGCATCATTCTCTTTACGTCGGTGAATTCTCCGGCATCAAGTTTATAAAAGTAAACTCCGGACGAAAGACCGGACGCGTTCCAGTCAACGCTGTATGAGCCCGCTTTCATCGTTCCGCTCACGAGTGAGGCAACTTCACGTCCCGCCAAGTCATAAATTTTCAGACTCACGAATCCGTTCTTTTTTATGCCGAACTTTATGCTCGTCGACGGATTGAAAGGATTCGGATAATTCTGCTCGAGCGAATATCTGTCAGGTACCGTTCCCGAAACCAGATTGACGCCCGTTGCAGTAGTGAACTTGATTCCCCAGCCCTGCAAAATACCGACGTCGTTCGTAGCGTTATCCTTGCAGGTAAGAATCCAGTTTCCCTGAGCGGACGTGTTGAAACTGTTCAACTGCGATACGGTCTTCAGAAAACCCCACGGCGGGAGATACGCATTATCTGTCGGCATGTAAGAAAAATTATCCGAGAAAAACGTAAGCACGTTCTTTCCGCCGCCGCCGTTTGTTACGATTATGTTCCTTTCGACTCCGCTCGGCGCTCTCAGAGTTACTATAAGGTCACCGACATAAGAATGCTGAATTGATAAAAACAATTCAAGAGAGGTCACGTAACCTGAAACTCCCTGTATCACAAGCGTGTCCTGTAACCCGGCCGGGTTGTTGTCGGGAATCGTGCCGAACGGATATCTGCAGTAATAACTTCCCGGGAACGGATTCGGCGACGCAGCGCGGTTTATAACCGTGCTGTGCGACTGAAACGCGCTGCTGTAAGCGCCCGTCGTGTTGTCATTAGAGTAAGCGCTGAGACGGCAATTATTTACGCCCCCGCTGTTGAACGAAGCCGCTATTCCGCTCGTCGAGGTAAAATTGTTCAGGTTGCCGTCAAAATTCCATAGGCACAGCATGCCCGTCGGCGACGTGATTGACCGTCCCGAAACAAACATGTTCAGCAATATTTGCTGCTGCGTTAACTGCTGATTCCATATACGCAGTTCATCAATGTATCCGTTAAACGGCAGGTTGTACAGCGCGGAACTTCCGATTAAAAGCGCGTCAGTGTTAGTCGGAAACGTATTAGGTATGATTGAGGTCGAACCGCCCTGCTTTCCGTTCTTGTAGAACCTGACCTGGAAAGTTGACCCCGATGTCATCCACGTAACGGCGATGTGGTTCCATACATTCGCCGTTAACGCCTGTCCCGTAGAGTTCAGCGCCACGTTCGTGCCTGTGCCGAAATACAGTTTTCCTCCCGGAGCCATTCCGAGTATGAACGATAATGACGAGAGGCTGCTGCCCTTCGACATAAATATCTGCTCGGAAGAAACAGAAATCGGTTTTATCCACATTTCTATGCTGCCGTCACTTGTTTGATTGAACACCGTGTTTGACGATACTGTAAGATAATCGTACTGCGCGCCGTTGAACTTCATCGCGAAATTATACGGTATCGGCACGCCGAGAGACGTTTGTGTCGAAGCGGCGCTGCCGACGTATGATCCGTGATGATATCCGAAGTAATCGAAAAACGTTGTTCCCGATGAATTGAAAGTCCACGTTGAAACCAGCCCGTTGTAATATGAGCCGTATGTCATTCTCTCCCACGAATTCGCGTCTTCTCCGTCGCCGAGACCGACGAACCTGTTACACGCTATCTGATTTGCGGTTCTCGAACGCTTCCACAGCCTTACCTCATCTATCGTTCCTTGAAACACGTATGCGGGAAACGCCTGGCTTCCGCCGATTCTTATCGCGTCCGTGTTAACGTAAAATGTGGCGGGAGCAGTTGCCGCCGTTCCGCTCATCGCACCGTTTATGAAAAACGATACCGTGTAATTAGCCGTCTTATTCCAACTTACGGCGACGTGAGTCCATTGATTCGCGGGCAGCGCAGCGCCGTCGCTGTTAAAAAACTCGGTGCTGCCGATGCGCAAAAACAATTTTCCGCTTGAACCGTAAATCCCGAAAAGAAAAGAGACGTTTGTTGAGGCGCCTTTTGATATTATGCTTTTCGTCGTTCCTGTTGTAGATGTCGGGTTAATCCACGCTTCGAGCGTTCCCGCCGTATCGATGTTAAAATCCGGATGGTTTGGAACGTTGCCGTAACTCATAGACAGACCCAATCCCCCGAGATATGAATTGTGATTTTGTATTCCGTACTCGTCGGTTATATTCTGTCCGGATAGATTTCCTATTGATAAGAAGAAAATAATGATTAAAGAAAAGTATAAACCCTTTTTCATGAAACCTCCTACGTAAGGTTAGAAAAAAAATATTTGTTACTTTTCGTAATATACAAAAAGAATTGTAATTTGTTAATCCTATTGTTGGGTGACTTTTTTTTGTGCGGATTACTTATGAAACATCGGAGAAAACAGTGTGTTATTTCCTCATATAGATTAGTATCGCGGAGATATCCGAAGGCCGTACGCCCGCTATTCGCGCCGCCTGCCCTATCGAGCGCGGTTTTATCTTCATCAGTTTGTCAAGCGCTTCGGACGAAATTGATTTTATTTTTTCGTACTTGAAATTTTGCGGGATTCTCAGATTTTCGTTTTTCTCGAAACTCTCAGCCTGCTCTTCCTGACGTTTTATATACCCTTCATACTTAATTTCTATTTCGATTTGCCCGAGAACGTCGTCGTTTTTTTTCAATTCCTCCGCCAAACCGTTGCCGGTAAAGGTTTCCAGCGATATCAAATCCTTTATCGATACCTCGCTTCTCCGGAGAATGTTCGAAAGAAAATCGTTCTGTGAAATCGGACTGGAGTTTTTATCGTTCAGCATCGTGTTTACGGAACTTGGGCTTATAGTATGCGATTTAAAATACTTCACGCCTTCTTCAATTAGTGTCCTTTTATCATTTAAATAATTCAAGTATTTCTCCTCAACAAGGTCGAGTTCTCTTCCCCTCTCCATCAAACGCAAAACCGCGTTATCCTGTCTTAACAACAGCCTGTATTCCGCGGACGAAGTAAACATCCTGTAAGGCTCATCCGGTACTTTAATAATCAAATCATCTATCAAAACTCCGATATAAGCCTCGTTCCTTTTTAATATAAATGGCTCTTTTTTCAATAGTTTAAGTGCCGAATTAATTCCTGCCGCCAAACCTTGCGCAGCCGCCTCTTCGTATCCCGATGTACCGTTAATCTGTCCTGCGTTGTACAATCCGGAAACGATTTTCGTCTCGAGAGTCGGAAAAATCTGAAAAGTCGGGAAAAAATCATACTCAACGGCATAGCCCTGCTTCAATAATCGTACATTTTCGAGCCCTGGAACAGTTCTGGCGGCTTTTTCCTGTACTTCAAAAGGAAGGCTTGTTGAAAATCCGTTCATATAAATCGTATCGCCGTCAAGCGTTTCCGGTTCGAGAAAAATCTGGTGCCTGGGCTTATCCGAAAAACGGGAAATTTTATCTTCGATTGACGGGCAATAGCGCGGACCGATCCCTTTTATCCTTCCCGTAAACATTGGCGAGTCGTCAAACCCTGTTCGAAGTATATCGTGAGTCTGTTCATTCGTGTGCGTCAGAAAACAGTCAATTTGTTTCTGCGCAGGAAAATTCTTTTTATCCAAAATCGTTCTGAAAGAAAACGGTGTAGGATTTTTGTCGCCCGGTTGAATTTCCGTCTTTGAAAAATCGATTGTGTTTTTGTCCAGCCTCGGCGGCGTACCTGTTTTCAGGCGCCCCGTTACGAAGCCCATTTTGCGGAGACATTCGGAAAGTCCCGTCGCGGATCTTTCGTCCATTCGTCCGCCTTCAACCGTATTTCTTCCGGTGTGCATTATCGCATTTAAAAAAGTACCCGAGGTTATTATAACCGACCGGCAGGAATATTCATAACCAAGTTCCGTCTTGATTCCTTTCACAAAATATTTGTAATCTCCGTCCCCTTCGAATTCCCCGACGAGAATTTCCTTTACCATATCCTGAATTATCGTGAGCCCGTTCCTTCCTTTTAAATGCTCTGCCGCGTGAAGAGAATAAAGATTCTTGTCAGACTGGCATCTTGGCGACCAGACTGCGGGACCTTTCGATTTGTTCAGCATTTTGAACTGAATCCCGGTTTCATCTGCGAGAATTCCCATCACACCGCCGAGCGCATCGATTTCCTTTACAAGGTGCCCCTTCGCCGTACCGCCGATTGCGGGATTGCAACTCATTCTTCCGATTGCGTTTATATCCATCGTCACGATTCCAACGCGGAAACCCATTTTTTCAGCCGCGCAGGATGCCTCTATCCCGGCGTGACCGGCTCCGATTACAATAATATCGTAATATTTTTCTTCTTTTTTCGTCAAATTTCGCGTTTTTTCGTATGATTGTTTCACGTGAAACAATCCCTGCTTTATAAAACTGTTTCACGTGAAACATCGTTCCGTTTCGGTTAATATAACCAGTTTGTCCTGTCTAAACTCCTGTATTGAACCGCTTCGCTTATGTGCGCGGGTCCGATTTCTTTCTCTCCTGCAAGATCCGCTATTGTCCTTGCGACCTTCAGTATTTTATCGTATGCCCTTGCCGACAATCCGAGTTTCCCTGTTGCCGTTTTTAGAATTTCTTCGCTTTCCTTGTTTAATCCGCAAAACTCTTTCAGTTCTTTCGAGCCGATGTTCGCGTTTGAATATATTCCCTTGAGGTTTTTAAACCTCGCGTTCTGTATGTCTCTCGCCCTCATAACGCGCTCTCTTATAACCGCCGATTTCTCGGATTCCCTCTTGCTCGACAGGTCTTTGATGTTCACGGGATTAACGTGAATGTGTATGTCTATCCTGTCTAAAATCGGTCCCGATATCTTTGAAAGGAATTTCGTTATGTCGTAATCCCTGTACATATTCATTTCCTTCTGCGTTCCTGCGGGTGTCGGATTCATCGCGGCTACAAACATGAAATTGCTCGGGTACTGAACCGTAATTTTAGCTCTCGATACCGTTATGACTCTGTCTTCCAGCGGCTGGCGAAGAACTTCAAGTACGTTTTTTTTGAACTCGGTTAGTTCATCAAGAAATAAAACTCCGTTATGCGCGAAAGAAATTTCCCCCGGCTTCGCGTTCACTCCCCCGCCTACTATTGAAACGTCGCTTGCAGTGTGATGCGGAGACCTGAACGGGCGCGTCGTAATCACAGGCGTTCCCGGCGGAAGTATTCCCGCTATCGAATGTATCTTCGTCGTCTCAAGCGCTTCTTCTCTCGTCAGCGGCGGAAGTATAGACGGCAAACGCTTTGCCAGCATTGTCTTTCCAGAGCCGGGCAGCCCAATCATAATTATGTTATGCCCGCCCGCGGCCGCTATCTCCATCGCGCGTTTAACTTCATCCTGTCCTTTTACATCCGAAAAATCGAGAATGTATTCCCTCTCCGTCCTGAATATTTCTTTTTCTTCTACGGTATGAGGAACCACGTCAAGTTCGCCGTTCAGGAAATTCACAACTTCCGTTAAATTCTCGAAAGGATAAATGTTTACTCCCCCGACTATCGCGCCTTCGTCCGCGTTGCTTCGCGGAATTATCAGTCCGTCAAAATCGCGCTTCCTTGTTTCGATGGCAATCGGCAGAATTCCCGCTACGTGCCTGATTTTTCCGTCAAGCGATAATTCGCCGAGTATTATAAAATTCTTAACTTTGTCCGGCTTCACCTGCCCCGTCTCCGTGAGTATCGCGACCGCAATCGGCAGGTCAAGCCCGGAGCCTTCCTTCTTGACGTCCGCGGGTGAAAGATTAATCGTTATTCTCTTGCCTCGCGGAAAATCGAAACCGGAATTCTTGATTGCCGCCGAAACTCTGTCCCTTGCTTCTTTAACCGTATTATCAGGCAGTCCGACCACCGCGAAACTCGGCTGCAAGGCCGAATCAAGATGCGTCTCAACGCGTATAGTGAACGCGTCAACGCCGAAAGTCGCCGAGGTAAATATTTCGGTTATCATATTGTTTAATCAATATGTTAATGTTAGTTTTTCTTCTTGAAAACCAGCGAAACGGGGACCCCCGAGAAACCGAAATGCTCGCGTATTTTTTTCTCCAGATACCTCTTATAGTTTTCGGTTATGAGGTTCGGCTCGTTTGAAAAAAATCCGAATACGGGCGGAGAATGTTTCAGTTGTGTTACGTAGTTAATTTTTATTTCCTTCCCCCTTGATGCCGGCGGAGGCATTTTCCTTATTTCGTCGAACATTACTTCGTTTAAAGCGGATGTTTTAATCTGTTTCGCGCGCTCTTCGTAAACGGATACCGCCTCCTCTATTACTTTGTGTATCCGCTGTTTCGTAAGCGCCGATATGAAAACGAAGCGTAAAAAATTATAACTCTTAAGGTGTTCAGATATTTTATTCTCGATTATTACGGATGTCTTTGAATCTTTTTCTATCAGGTCCCACTTGTTCACGACAATCAGAAGTCCTTTTTTTCTGCTGAACACGTCTTCGATTATCTTAACGTCCTGCTTATCGAGCCTGAAGTCCGAATGCTTCAGGTCGGACACCTTTCCCATTCCTTCCATTATAAGCGTCGCGTCGATAACGAGCACTGCGATGTCGCATCTTTCTATCGATTTGTATGTTCTTACGGTCGAGAAGAAGTCGAGCGATTCGTTCTTCTTTATCTTGCTTTTTCTGCGAAGCCCCGCGGTATCAATAAGCAAAAGGGTTTCGCCGTGGTACTTGATTTCGGAATCGATTGAATCCCTCGTGGTTCCGGGTATGTCCGTAACGATGTTTCTGTCCTGTTTCAGTATAGCGTTTACTATGGACGATTTGCCCGCGTTCGGGCGGCCTATTACCGCGAACTTGATTCTTGAGTCTTCGGTCTCTTCAACCTCGCCGAAGTCTTTCACGATGTCGTCGAGCAGGTCGGCGACGTCTTTTCCCGAAAGCGCGGAAATGCCGTACGGGTCGCCGAGTCCGAGATTATAAAATTCATTTATGTTAAGTTCCTTTTTCCCGCTGTCAATTTTGTTCACGACGAGAAAGATTTGTTTTCCGTGTGAATATTTCCTGAGGTTGTTCGCTATTTCGCTGTCGATTGGGTGCGGACCGTTCTCTCCGTCGCACACGAAAATAACCTTGTCCGATTCTTCTATGGCAATCTTTACCTGCTCGCGTATGTGCTTGTTGAAATCCTCGTCGGAATCGGGAACGAACCCGCCCGTATCGATTAGAAAAAACTTCTTGCCTGTCCATTCCGCCTCGCCGTAGTTCCTATCGCGCGTTACGCCGCTCTCGTGGTGGACAATGGCAATGCGTTTGCCCATTATCCTGTTGAATAAGGTTGATTTGCCGACGTTCGGCCTTCCCACTATAGCGACAACGTTTTCCATTAAAATTTTTTGATAAGGTTTTCCTTATACTAAAAAATACAAATATTTATGTTCATAAAAACTGTTAAAGGATTTCTTTGTTCTGCGTGGGCATAAAAAAGGCGGGAGCAAACGCTTCCGCCTGATAATGAAAGTGATATATGTAATCAGCCCTTCGACGGTATTCTCGAGATTATCCATTCGAGGAATGAACTCTGGTTTCTTGTCTGTATCCAGAGTGTTCCCGTTCCGTTGAATTCGGCTACGAGACCTTCTCCGCTGAAGAGAGTCGATTTCAGACCGCCGACTTTCTTTATGTTGAAACTCAGTCCGTCCGTGAAAGCGACTATGTGTCCTGTATCGACTATGAACCTGTCGTTAACCATTTTCTTCTCGAACACCGCTCCGAAAGAGTTTACAAACAGCGAGCCGTTGCCGTTCGCCTTCAGCATTATGAGTCCCGGACCGCCGAAGAATCCCTTTGCGCCGCCCCAACTCGTATCGAGGTTCACCGTGGTTGACGAGCAAACGAAACAACCCGACTGGATGTACATTGTTTCGCCTTTCAGTTCGAAATGCTTTATGTCGCCGGGAAAAGGCGCCGTGAAGCCGATTTCGCCCGCGCCCTGTTTCGCTATGAACTTGTTCGTGAAAAACGATTCGCCGCCGAGCACTGATTTTTTCAGCGCTCCGAAAAGCCCGCCCTTTGCGGATGTTTCAATTTCAACGTTCCAACTTTTGAATACCATTGCTCCCGCTTCAGCCTGTATTTCCTCGTTCTCGTTCAACGAGATGTGCACCAGCGCCTCGGAGGGTTGAAATAAGATTTGATGCTGCATACTGTCTCCTGTGTTTTATGTTTATGGTTAAAAGTTCTCGATTACGTATTTTATCGCGCCTTCGGGATTAAGTTTGCCCGCGCCCCAGTTGGTGTTGGGAACGGGACCCGTGAATTCATCCTGAACGGACGTCTTCATAAGAATATTCCTTATCTGTGAATGCGTCAACGAAGGATTATACTGCAAAAGCAGCGCTACTGTTCCCACCACGTGCGGCGCGGCGGAACTTGTTCCGCTGAAAAGCGTGTATGAGTTGTTCGTCGAGCAGGTGAATGTTGAGTGTCCCGGCGCGCTTATGTCAATTCCGCGTTTGCCCGAAATGTTCAGTCCGCGTCCGCTGTAATTGCAGAGCCCGCCCAATTTATCCTCGGGACCCCAGGAAAAATTCA
>CALGII010000166.1 GCA_937915485.1 uncultured Ignavibacteriota bacterium
CGAATATCAAGGAAAAAATAAGAGCAAGCCTGTTGCGAAAACTTGCTATAGCGGCATAGATGTCGTTTTCTTGATAAGAAATCAAAATTGTCCAGTATGTATTGTCAAGCGGCACGCGGTAAAATACAATGAATTTTTCCGCGAAATAATCATTATCATTCTGATTAACTACCATATGAACACCCTTGGCGGTACCTTGATTTTCACTCTTTATACGATTCGTCAGTTCGACAGTCGAGGGATTTTGATTCGTCACATCAAGAAAGGATTTTCCGACGTGCTCTTCATAATTGCAGAATATTTCGATGTTGTTTTCGGTAATTATCCAGACCGAACCTGTTCCTCTGAATTTTATTTTCCCCAGAAATTCTTTTCCGAGTTTATCAATCTTGACTAATATTGCAATACTGCCGGCATACCCGCCATTTTTAAAGACCGGTACGTGCAATGCGACAGCAGGGAAACCCTGTACGGACATGAACACGTCACTTATAACCGGCTTCTTGTCAGCCATTATCTGCTTTATATGCTTTTGATAAGATATGTCGCTGCCTATCAGCGAATCGTTATAAGGATATGTATAAAGTATCCTGCCATTTTCATCAACTCTTGTTACGGTCTCAAGCATTTGTTTATGGATTTCGTAATAATCAGCAAGAAATTTCTTGCTATCTTCTTTAAAATCCACGACGAGATTGAGTCTTGCAAGGAATGTAAGTTCTTCGGTATAACTACGGAAGAATGTAGTAATTCCCTGCGAAGAAGCCTGAGCGGTAATTAATTGTTCCTTGTTGAATTCATTAATCGTCCTTTCTTTAATATCGAGGTAAACAACATAGAAAAGAAAGTAAAATACAATTAAAGCAACCGGAATGAGCAGATACCTTTTAGAAAACTTTAACGTCATAAGAAAATTAGTTGAAGCGGCAACAAATAAATTTTCACACAAATTGCTCTGAATCCCACTGAATACAAACCTTTATGCTTGCGACGCCTAATAATTAGTTTATTCATAATAGTTTACGCAAGTGTATTGTAATTTACGATAAAGACTTTCTCAATTCAAGTTTATTTTTTTATACACATTTCGGTTCGAATCCGTCTGCTTAACTGATAAATCAGTCATCAAAACGTTTCAGGTCGGGTTTACCAAACTTCCACTCCGGCGTTACGAGGATTTCACCGAATTTCACGGAATACCAGGGGCTTAAAGAATCATCGTTATTGTTCCGCAGAACCTGCAATTCCTGGGCGGGCATATAACTTTGAGCAAGGAGGAAAATCTTTTCATTAGTTTTTTCGTTCACAGCGGCGTCAACCACAATAATCGCGTGTCCGGGCGAACCGCCGATTATGAATATGTCTCCGATTTGCATATCATCGATGCTGACGGGCTTTAATTCTTTTGACAGCGAAAGAGTTCCGGCGTAAGTGAAAACCATCTCGAGATATTTCCAGAATTCTTCGTAGGAATCCGATGTATCGCCCGTTTGTTTCCAGTACGCTTTATTTCCTTTAACGACTATTCTGTTCCCTGACAGCCATTCGGAATAATCCGCACGGAATCCGTTAGTGAAATTGAAATGAATTTTTTCGTACTGTTTTTGATTCCGCAGATATTCCGCGCGAAGCCTCATAATCGCGTCTGCGCACTGATGCAAGTCCTTATTTCCGATGTCAAGATCAACAACAGCGTCGTAAATATCCGCGTTCGGCTTTATTTTGCCGTCATAATATCTAACAAAAGAGCCGTGCGGCTTCAGAGGCAAATGCCTGAGATAATAAGCGAAGGAATTCTCACCCGCTTCGATTCTCCGGAATCCTTCGGGAAGATTAAAGCGGGTTTCGACAGTCTGCCCGTCAGGATTTATGAACCTTCCCGTATCCGGCGATTCCGATTTCCGATTTCCCGACGAATAATTTTTCCCGTCTT
>CALGII010000167.1 GCA_937915485.1 uncultured Ignavibacteriota bacterium
ATGAAAGGATTTACTCCGTATAAATCATACGCAAATTTCATGCTCGTCGATATGCCTCTTGAAGTCAGAAAAGACATGAACAAATTCCTAAAGGAAAGAAACCTGCTCATTAAATTCCTCGACGAGGAAGCGTTCAAGACCGAAGCCAGAATTACGCTCGGCACTCGTGAGCAGAACTATTACCTGATGGATTCAATTAAAGAATTTTTAGGGAAATAAAATGACAGCGAAACAGGAACCCAAAAAACCCAATTACATATTGTATGTTCTTATCGCGGTTGTAGTTGCGGTTGCAGTGTATTTTATATATACGATGATGGCGGATAACACAAAACCCGAATACAAGGTCAAGACGGAAAAGAAAGAAGTTACCGAGCCGCAGTTCAAGAAACAGGGCGAACTTGAATTCATATCCGGCAAGGATAAAAAAACGCTTAAGAAGATTGACATCGAAATCGCGGACAACGACGCCAAGCGCGAACAGGGGCTGATGTACAGGAAATCGATGGACGAGTCGAACGGGATGCTGTTTGTTTTCGCCGTGTCCGAACTTCATTCTTTCTGGATGAAGAATACCGTGATTTCACTGGACATAATCTTCGTTAACGAGAGCAAGGAGATTGTTAAGATACACAGGAACGCGACACCGTTCTCCGAAAAGTCTCTCCCTTCCGAAAAGAAGAGCATGTACGTAGTTGAAACCGTCGCGGGATTCTGCGATAAATACGGCGTTAAGGAAGGCGATAAGATTGATTTTAAGATTACGAACTATTGATGAATAAACTGAAATCCGAATATTTTTTTAACCGCGAGTTAAGCTGGATTGAGTTCAACAGACGCGTGCTCGAAGAAGCGGGCGACAGGACGCAGCCTCTGCTCGAGCGCGTGAAGTTCCTGTCGATATTCAGCACGAACCTCGACGAATTCTTCATGATACGCGTGTCGGGGCTTAAACGGCAGGTGTACAGCGGCGTCAACGAGACATCGTCGGACGGTCTGACGGCTCAGGAGCAGCGTGAAATCATCTACAGCGAACTCGTTCCGCAGGTTAAGGAACAATACAGGATTTTCAATGAAGAAGTCATTCCCGGACTTGAAGATAGCGGAATTAAAATTTTGAAATACGGCGACCTCGACGACGCATCGAGAAAAAATCTCGACAGGTATTTCGACGAGGTGCTATACCCCGTGCTCACGCCGATAGCGATGGATAACGTGCATCCGTTTCCGAATCTCGTAAACAGGACTCTGGCTTTCGTTCTCGTTCTCGACGACCCCGAAACCGAAGTTATCGAAAACAAACTCTCAGTGCTTCAGATACCCGGAAATATTCCGAGGTTCATACGTCTGGAGAATACGGAAGGCATTTCGGTTCTGCTGCTCGAAGACCTTATAGAAGCGAACATCAGCAAACTTTTCCCGGGAATGGTGATTACACACTGTTACGCATTCCGCATAACGCGGAACGCGGACCTTGAACTCGAGGAAGAGGAAGCCGATGACCTTCTCACGCTGATTGAAGAGGAAGTAAAGAAACGCAGGCTCGGTGTCATAGTGCGTCTCGAAGTAGAGGAAAAAATTCCCGACCAGATTCTTGAATTTCTTATCGAGGACCTTGAACTCGACAACACCGAAGTTTACAAAGTTGACGGACCGATTAATCTCGGCGACCTGATGTATCTCTACGGAATCGACAGGCGCGAATTGAAGGATGAGGGTTACGCTCCGAGAATTTCATCTTACTTTCTCGAAGAGGATAATTTTTTCAAGGCGATCAGGAAGCGCGACATAATGCTTCATCATCCGTTCCACTCTTTTTCGTCGGTTACGGAATTTGTCGCGCAGGCGGCGGAAGACAAGAACGTCTTCGCTATTAAACTTATACTTTACAGGACAGGCGGCGATTCGCCGATTATAAAATCTCTCATAACCGCTGCTGAAAACGGAAAACAGGTAACAGCGGTCGTTGAACTCAAGGCGAGGTTCGATGAAGAAAATAACATCGTCTGGGCGAAGAAACTCGAAAACGCCGGAGTGCACGTGGTGTACGGGATTTCGGGTCTGAAGACCCATTCGAAGATGCTTCTCGTTGTGAGAAAGGAAGGCGGCAAGATGGTGCGTTACCTGCATCTAAGCACCGGCAACTATAACCAGACGACGGCGAAGATTTATACCGATATCGGTCTTTTCACCTGCAGCGAAGATTTCTGCAAGGACGCGTCTGATTTGTTCAACTACCTGACAGGCTTCTCGAAACAGAAGGAGTACAGCAAGTTTCTCGTCGCGCCTTACACGATGAGGAAGCCCCTTATAAACGCCATCGAAAATGAAATCGAATGTCACGGCAAGCACGGGAACGGTAGAATAATTATCAAGGCGAATTCACTCGTTGACGACAAAGTGATTAAAAAACTTTATCAGGCGTCTTGCGCCGGCGTGAAAATCGATTTGATTATACGCGGGATATGCAGGCTGCGTCCGGGAGTAAAGGATATGAGCGCCAATATTTCCGTGAGAAGCATTGTCGGAAGATTCCTTGAACACAGCAGGATTTTATATTTTCATAATAACGGCAGTCCTGTAATTTATTCCGGCTCCGCCGATATTATGCAGAGAAATTTCGACCGCCGTGTGGAGATACTGTATCCGATAATGCATCCTAAGATTAAAGAGGATTTAATCGAGATACTCGAATTTTATTTAAAGGATAACGTCAAGGCGAGATTGCTTGGTCCCGAAGGCTCGTATTCGAGGATTCCTCCCGAACAAATTCCCGAAAAGGAAAGGTTCAACGTTCAGGAGCATTTTGTATCCATAGTCAAGAAAAAATACGCCGCGGAAATTAAAAAAGAATACCTAAAAAAACTTAAGAAACTGAAAAAGAAAAAAATATTGCATTGAAAAGGATAAACACACGATGACCTGGTTCACCGAATTTAAAAGTTCTTTAAAAGGCTATGACGCGGAAGAAATACTCGACCTGTATTTTTTCAGGCCGCTTTCGTTCCTGTTCGTTAAACTAATCTATTCGACTAACATAACGCCGAATCAGATTTCCGTGGTATCGATGTTCTTCGGCATACTTACGGGGGTTTTGTTCGGATTCGGCTCATATCAGTTCTTTGTATTCGGCGCGATTGCTCTGCTGATTTCGAACATACTCGACTGCGCTGACGGACAACTTGCGCGACTGAAAAAAAACGGCACGGGAATCGGGAGAATAATCGACGGCTTCATTGATTACGTAACGGGATTGTCAATCTTCGCGGGTATAGGCATAGGGCTCAGCGTCGCTACTGGCAATTACGCTTACGTATGGATACTTACAGCCGCCGCGGGATTCTCACGGGTTCTTCAAAACATGATGTTCGACAACTACAGAAACATGTATCTGACTTACGTTTACGATAAGGGCTCGAACATACCGAAGGAAATCGAGGAATACACGCGTCTGAAAAGGAGGCTCGAAAAAACTAAAGGACGATACGTGGAAAAGTTTCTGGTTAACATTTACATTAAATATTC
>CALGII010000168.1 GCA_937915485.1 uncultured Ignavibacteriota bacterium
TCGCCTGAGTGCGCTTCAGAATTTTTTCTCCCTTATCGTAATTATAAAATCTTCTGATATAATGCCGGAAGCCGATAAATACGTTTATGAATTCCTTAATCTCATAATTCAACGACGAGCCGAGAGTTCTTTCGTCAGAATAAGCCGTAGGTCTCACCGAGAAATTTTCGTTGTTGAACTGTCCCTGCTCGTATATCTTGAGTATGCCGAAGAAACCCGCCGTAAGTTTTCTTGTAATTTTGAAATCAGTTGAATCTGTCAAATACAACTGCCTGAATGAGAAACTCTGAACCTGCGATACTATGTCCTCGTATTTATAGACAGTGTAATTGGCGAGAACCTGAAAATAGTTCTTCGTAGTCACGGCGCTGAAAGGCTTGAAAAAACTGACCGAGTTGAGTTTGTAAACTTTGTTAGTGTTATTGTTTGAACTTTTCTGTCTGTAAATGTAATTAAGGATTGTCGAGTTGAACTCGAATGACGTTTCAAGATAAAAATTTCTCAGGTTGTTATACCTGTGCGCGACAACCGTATTGAAAAGCAGTTCATCGCGGTCGTCGTAATTCAACTGGCTTTCCGTGTCGTACCGAAGCAGGGAGGTGCTTCCCTGAAATTTGAATGTGTGCATGCTTGCCGGGGAATAGTATATCTCGAGATAAGTATTTGCCGTTTTGCTGTTGTTGTTCTTGTCCATTTCGACGTTATCAATATCGCGCTGCTGCTGCGGTGTAACGCTGCCAAGGTCGGTCGGCTTGTGGTTTTCCTCGCGCTCCGAGTAACTCGCGTTCAGCCGCGATTCGAATCGTCCCGTCCTGAATTCTAATTCCACTCCGCCCTGCAGCATGTTCTCGTTTATCCTGTTATTGTAAATGTTCTCGAGAAAAAGGCTTCCTGCGGGAGGCTTGTATTTATAATCGTTCTGAATATTCTTGAAAAAATACAGCCCTTTCAGTTTCAGGGAAAAGTTCTTCGTGAACCTGTACGACAGGTTATCGCTTAAAAGAAAATAATTCTCGAACCTTGACTGAACGTTGTAGGCGATTCTGAACTGTTTAATTATGCTGGTAGTGGCGGGAGTGAAGAAATCCGTTCTCATCGTATAGGCTCTTACGACCGCTTCATTTTCCGAAAAATCCGAAAACCGCTTCTTCACGCTCGAATATAACTCGCCCGAATAATTCCTTTTTTCGCTGTACTCATCGAGCGTAAGGTGCAGTATGCCCGAAGATTCGAAGTCGGATATGTTCAACTTGTTAACCCTGCTTTCGATTGTTCCCGAAAATCCTGTAGCGTACACGTCAATCTGCTTGTCATTTTTAATTCCGAGATTGGCGTTCAGGCTGAATACATTATCAGGAACGAAGTTGAGGCTCGTGAAGAAGAAATTATTGTAACCCTTGTTAAGGCCGATTTCCTTGCTGCCTGTAAGCAATTTGCTAATTATACCGCCGCCCGCTGAGACTTTTCTGGAGAGTGAATATTCCGTTGTCAGATATAAATTATTATTATCAGTAGAAAAATTGTCGGTAAATTTCGTAATCGACGAACTGAAGTTATTCCTTAGAGTCAGGTTAAGTTTTCTGTAACTCCCGCTGTAGAAAACATTCGAAAGAAGATTAGCGGTATTCAAGTCGTTGTAAAAATCCGTTACAACCGAGTTCCGGTAATTGTTCGTGTCATTATCCGTGCTTATTAACTGCGCGTTCGCCGTCAGAGATAATATAAGGAATAGAATAATTATATTAAGAAAACGCCTCGTCATAGACAAACTCTTTTTTGCTGTCTCCGGCGGCAATTCCCCTGAACAGATTTTCAAGTGATTTGAATTCCGATGAGTCCTGAAGTTCCTGTTTTGTCCTGTCGAGAATCAGTTTCCCCCTGTCGATAACAATAATCCGCGAACTTACCTTTTCCATCAGATCCAGCAGATGCGACGAATAGAAAATCGTTTTTTCCTTCCCCGCAAGTTTAATAATCATATCCTGAAAAATCATAATCGAGAATGCGTCGAGTCCGTTCAGAGGCTCGTCGAGGAGGAGAACATCGGGATTATGCAGAAGAGAAGAGGAAATGAGAACTTTTTGTTTGTTTCCTTTCGATAATTTCCCAATCGAATCGGAGAGGTGCTGGGTGAAACCGAATAATTCCGCGAAGTATTCATAACGTCGGATTACCGTATCAGAATTCAGACGTCTGACGTCACCAATAAACCTGAAATACTCAATCACGGTAAGGGAGTTGAACATATCAGCGGATTCAGGGACATAACCGGTTATCTTCTTTATTTGATCCTTATATTCGGGAAGTTTTAAGCCGCACACTTCGACGTTACCTTCAACGTAATTCATCATTCCGCACAAAATTTTCAACGTAGTTGATTTACCCGCGCCGTTTGTTCCTATATAGCCGCATATATCTCCCGGACGCACTTCGAAACTGACGCCGCACAGAGCGCGGACATCCTTGCCGTAGGTCTTATGAAGGTTTTCGACTTTAATCATGATGAAATTTCAAAATATGCTTTTTAAAGATTAAAATAAATTTAGTAATGTATGTAGAGAAGAGCAACCAATTAAAAGCGATTTCAAACCGCATAACATTACGGTTTTTCACATATGATTTTTGTATTTCTGTTCCGTAATGATTTTAATAAGTTGTTAGAAAAATAAGAATGAATAGTACACTCGAGACAATATTAAGCAGAAAGAGCGTAAGGGAATTCAGGCAGGGTGAAATCGGCAACGATACACTCGACCTGATTATCAGAGCGGGGATGTCGGCGCCGACCGCGGTGGACAGGCGTCCCTGGGAATTCATACTCATAAAGGATAAATCAACGCTCGGAAAACTCGCCGCAGAATTGCCGTATGCGAAAATGGCTGCTCACGCTTCGGCAGGAATAGTCGTAGCGGGAGATACGAACAGGCAATGGGGAGGAGCCGATTCCGAATTCTGGGTGCAGGATTGCAGCGCGGCAACTGAGAATATTCTCTTAGCGGTCGAATCGCTTGGACTCGGAGCGGTGTGGACGGCATTGCATCCTTACGAAGACAGGAAAATGACCGTAACCGATTTACTTCGCATTCCACCGCACGTGATACCCTTATGTTTCATTCCCGTAGGAATTCCCGCGCGTGACAGCGCGGCAAAGGACAAATACGATGTTTTGCTCATACATTATGAGAAATGGTGATTAATTAATTGTATCGAAATGAGTGTTTAATCAACCGATACGATTTAAAGGTTTCTTGAATTGAACGTGTCGCCGCCGTTCATATCTCCTGATTTAAATCCCTTGTAAAACCAGTTTCGCCGCTGCTCGGAAGTTCCGTGAGTGAACGCGTCCGGTACGACGTAGCCCTGAGCATTTTTTTGAATCCGGTCGTCGCCTACGGAACTGGCAGCGTTAAGCGCCTCTTCAAGGTCTCCCTTTTCGAGTATATTCATCCGCTCGACATAGTGCGCCCAAACGCCTGCAAAATAATCGGCCTGAAGTTCCATTCTGACGAGATACTTATTGAATTCCTTTTTATCCATCCTGCCGCGAAGGGAATTTATTTTATCGTTTGTCCCGAGCAGTGTTTGAACGTGATGACCAACTTCATGGGCTATAACGTACGCCATAGCAAAGTCGCCGGGTGCTTTGAATTTATCCCTCAATTCGGAAAAGAAACTAAGATCGATATACACCTTCCTGTCGCCAGGGCAGTAGAACGGACCCGTAGACGCGCCCGAATATCCGCAGGCGGAATTGACCGAATTCGTATAAAGCACGAGTTTCGGTTCATCGTAAGTTCGACCGCTTTTTCGGAATAAGTCACCCCATACAGTTTCGGTTTCCGCAAGAACCACGGAGGTGAACCTCGCGAGTTCCTGCTCCTCCTTCGAAGGTTTATAATCAGCGGTATTCTCTGTAGTTTCGTTCTGCTGCATATTTAAGAACTGGCCGGGGTCGCCGCCGAGGAAATAAATAACCAGCATTATTACAAGCGCGCCGATACCGCCGCCGACAATTCCCTTCCCGGACATTCCTCTTCTGTCTTCGACGTTTGAACTTTCTTTTCTATCCTGCCACCTCATAATTTTTTCTCCGTATAAAGTTTGGATTACGAATCATTTTCCGGAAATTCCCTTAATAAATCTAACGAGACAAAACGACTGCGGTAATTTAATCACGGAAACAGGGAACAACGGAAGAAGAACTGAATACACGATAAAAATAACGAGCAACTATATGAAATAAAACGGATAAATTTTTTTTATTGATTACCTCAGTTCACGTCATAATTATTGGAATGGACTTTTAATATAAAAAAAAGTAAATATGATTTTAGGAAACATCAGCATAATTATTCAACTACAGCGCGTTCAATTATTTCCGGCAGTTACACGATTCATTTTGTGAAATTAAAACAAAAAAAATCATGGCAGGCAAAATCGAAGAAGTAGAAGGCATCGGACCGGTTATAGGCGGAAAGTTACGCGCAGCCGGAGTCAATTCGACGGAAGATCTTTTGAATCAGGGAAAAACCCCGAAGCAAAGGTCGGAACTTGCGGCAAAGGCGGGCCTAACGGAGAAGCAAGTTCTTAAGTTTGCGAACATGGTAGATTTATTCCGCATCAAAGGCGTCGGCGCGGAATTCGCAGAATTGCTCGAAGCCGCGGGTGTCGACACCGTGCCCGAACTCGCGCAGAGAAAGGCCGAGAACCTCACAAAAAAAATGGATGAGGTTAATGCCGAGAAGAAACTGTGCAGAAGAACTCCTTCTCTTAAAGAAGTTACTGACTGGATTGCCGATGCAAAGAAATTGCCCAGAGCGCTGGAATACTAAAATAATAAATCAAAGTATTTCCGATATCCGGCCAATTTTCGGGCATGCCCTTGCTTGAAAGAACAAATGAAACACGGGAATTTTCATTTATATCCGTGTAAGATATTGTTTTAATTACTTTTTAAAACAGATTAAATCATTAAATTCCCTATAACAAAAAATAAATTTGCATGTCAGACAAAGAAAAATTCATCGCACATATTAACGAAGGTTACAATTTCAAGGGTGAAAGCATAGTTCTCGGCACCGCCATCCTTGACGGAGAGGCATTACCGGGTGTGCAGATAAAACTTCCTTTGAAAACTCTCAACAGACACGGATTAATAGCCGGCGCGACGGGAACAGGAAAAACAAAGACGCTGCAGATCCTCGCTGAAGGGTTTTCCCTTAAGAGCATTCCTTCTTTCGTGATGGATATTAAAGGCGACTTCAGCGGAATCGCGATGCCGGGTACGGCGAACGATAAGATTACCGACAGAATGAATAAAATCGGCATTCCGTTTGAGCCGTCAGGATTTCCTGTCGAGTTACTTACCATATCAAACGAAAAAGGGGCAAGGCTCCGCGCTACCGTATCCGAATTCGGACCCGTCTTATTTTCAAAAATGCTGGGATTAAATGACGCTCAAACCGGCGTGATGGCTATGATATTCAAGTACTGCGACGACAATAAACTGCCGCTTCTTGACCTGAAAGATATGATTAAGATGCTGCAATACATAAGCAACGAGGGAAAAACGGAACTACAGAAGTCTTACGGAAACATTGCTACAACATCCGTCGGCACGATACTAAGGAAAGTAATCGAACTCGAACAACAGGGAGCGGATGTTTTCTTCGGCGAAAAATCTTTCGAAGTCGAAGATTTGTTGAGGACCGATGATAAAGGAAGAGGCGTGGTTTCAGTTATTAGACTCACGGATATTCAGAGCAGACCAAAATTATTTTCCACGTTTCTGCTGTGCCTTCTGGTTGAGATTTACAACACATTCCCCGAAGCGGGCGACCTCGACCAGCCGAAACTTGTAATGTTCATAGACGAAGCGCATCTGATTTTCAGTGAAGCCACGAAAGAACTTCTCGACCAGATTGAAGCGATAATAAAACTCATTCGTTCAAAAGGAGTCGGAATTTTCTTCTGCACGCAGAATCCCGTGGACATACCCGAGGCGGTTCTGGCTCAACTTGGCTTGAAGATACAGCACGCATTGAGAGCGTTCACTGCAAAAGACAGGAAGCAGATAAAACTTATAGCCGAGAATTATCCGATGTCGGATTTTTACAAAACCGAGGATATGCTTACATCGCTTGGCACCGGTGAAGCGGCAATATCGGTGCTTAATGAAAAGGGCAATCCCGCGCCGTTGTCTGCAACGCTGGTAAGGGCACCCTATTCAAGAATGGACATACTCAAGCCTGAAGAGATTGAAGCGATTATCGGAAAGTCAAAACTTGTCGAAAAATACGACGAGGTAATCGACAGGGAAAGCGCCTTTGAAATCCTTAAAAAGAAACTCGAGGAATCCGAGAAGGAAGCCGATGAGCAAAAAAGCGAAGAGGTGAAGAAGACAAAGGAAGAACCGTCTGCGGTTGAGAAAGTCCTGAAAAGCACGGCAGCAAGACAGGTCGGAAGAACCGTTGCGAGGGAGTTAACAAGGGGACTTCTTGGCGTTCTCGGCATAGGCGGAAGCACACGGAAGAAAAAAAGTTGGTTCTGACATATGAATAAACTCATAATAATATTCTTAATTGCAGTTGCGGCAGTATTCGCATCCTGCTCCAAAAACGAGCCCCTGAATCCCGAGGACAGCCAGTACGTTTACGTTTGCACGAGCAACTCGGCAAAGACATACCATACGGACAGAAATTGTTCAAGGTTGAAAAACTGCGGTCAGGAAGTGCTTGAAGTCACACGAAAGAAAGCGCGTGAGAACGAAAGAATTATATGCAGCGATTGCGATAAACGGGACAAGAAGTCGGACAAAGATACGGCGAAATAATTTATGCATATATAAAACCGTTTTGTGTCAAATCCCGGATTACCGGAAAGCCTTTTATTACAGCACGCATACTGCGGCTGTTAATATCATACCTATTACCGCCTGAGATATTAATTTCTGCCATTTGATTGGTTCGCCTTTCCTTGCGAACAATAATCCGTAGGGAGTCCACCACGCCCAGGTAGTAATATTTCCCATTACCTGCTTCGTGAAATTTCCCCTGTCGTTGAAAATATTCAGGGATGCGCAGTAGAAATAAAACAATATGTCGCAACCCCAGAACCACCAGATAATATTAAAGCCTGCCGCAGACTGCCAGCCGATGAAGATAAGCAGCAATAATGAAATCAGAATCTGGAAAGCAAATTGAGAAATCCTGTAAGGGTTTATGAATTTCAGGTTGACCCAGTTTCGTTTCAAACTAACATTATAACCAATATAATCATAAAGAGAGAACAAAGCGGCTCCGACGAACGACCAAAGAAAATAATATAAAACCTGATTGAGCATAAAATACTAAATGATTAAAACCGGTAATTCAAGAAAATAATCCGAAGAACAATTAATAACAATTAAAAAGGCAGGAAGGAATTCATAATCCCTGACCGGATTATTCGCCGTCGACATCAGATATGCCGTCCGTGAAGGCGAGAAAATCACATTAAAAAATTCAACCTCGTAAAATCAAGGAGCGGATTTTTTTAACAGCGAGCCGATAAGGCTCTTAAAACTTTTTATATCGAAAGGTTTCGAGATATAAGCGTCGAGACCCGCGTTCATGAACTCTTCATCGTCGCCGTTCATCGCGAATGCTGTCATTGCTACAACCGGAACTTTCAGGTACCCCTGAATCTTTCTTATTTTCTGTGTAACTTCCATTCCGTTAATACCGCTTCCGAGATTAATATCCATCAAAATCAGATTGTATTTTTTCTCGGCGGCTAATTCAAGCGCTTTTACGCCGTTATCCGTAAAATCCACTTTATAATCCTTGCTCAGAATTGCATCGACGAAGTCCCTTGTCATAGAATCATCATCCACGCACAGGATACGGGTTTTTCCGGCATGCTCAAAATAAGATTCGACATTGATATCCGTTTTTTTATCCGGCGCGACAATATTACCTTCGGCAATCGGGAATTTCACCTTGAATGTGGTTCCAACGCCGCTGCTGCTTTCAACGGAAATGGTGCCTCCGAGTTTCTCTACAAATTTCTTTGTGATTGTCAATCCGAGACCTGTTCCCTCAAATTTTCTGGAGAATCCTTCGCTGACCTGTCTGAATTCTTCGAAGACAAGCATTAGGGACTCTTCGGGAATGCCAATCCCTGTATCGCTCACCGTTATTACTGCCTGCTTGTTTCCGCCTGAATCCTCGGTATTAATTGAGACCGAAACCTTTCCCTCTAACGTATATTTTACCGCGTTGCTTATGAGATTATTCATAATCTGCCACACCAATGTGCTGTCGGTATCGGCCCAGATGAATTTTTCGGATTTGGAGAAATCCATAGCAAGACCTTTAGCGGATGCCTGCCGTTTGAAACTCATATAAACATCGAAGACGACGGTTGAAATCTCCGTCCGCGATATATTTACAGAAAACTTGCCCGCTTCTATTCGGGTAAGGTCGAGAATCATATCCAATGTTTTCATCAACCGCTTACCGCTCTGATTTATCATATCAGCCATTTGCTTCTCTTCCGCGCCGGCGACACGTTCTCCGAGAATTTCCGCAAAACCGAGAATACCGACCATCGGCGTTCTGAGTTCATGGCTCATATTTCCGAGGAAACTCGATTTCAATTTGCTCATTTCTTTTGCTTTCTCTTCCGCATGCCTCAATACCAGTTCAGTTTTCTTAAAATCGGTGATATCCCTGTTGAATATTACAAACCTGCTCGCATTACCCTCATCATCGAAGACAGGATAAATCGATACTTTCCAGTATGCGCCGGCCGATTTCAGTTCAAACGTAATTTCTTTTCCGTTTTCTTTGCAGGCTTTGATTTTATCATCGAGCATTTTCTTTTGTGCTTCCGATGTAAAATCGACTATCGGTTTGCCGATAATCTCAGCATCGGATTTGCCCGTAAATTTCTTAAAGGAATCATTATACGAAACAACATTAAGATCTCTATCGAGCATAACGATTGTATCGTTGATCGCATTTAATACAGCCGCCAGTTCCTTCCTGTTTTCCAGAAGTTTTTCTTCGGCGATTTTTCTGTTATTAATCTCATCGTTCAGATCCCTGTTCATAGCGAAATATTTTTCGATGAGAACAGCGATATCCCCGAATTCGTTTTTTGCTTTTCGGGTGATACGCAGAAATCTGCTTTCATTCTTCAGCAACGCCATTTCAATACTGTTCAACGGTGTCGTTATCCATTTTCTCGAAAAGCCCACGAATACGAATAAGGCTACCAACCAGACTGCGGATGAAAATAAGAGAGAGAAAAGCGATATTTCATCAAAATCCTGAAGATATTGATTCGACTTCGTGAAATGTACTTTCAGAATTTCTTTCCCATTCTGGTCAAGAAGGTTTCTTGATAATCTGGTTTCGGTTTTATTTTCATTAGGCTCCGAATACTCATTAATCGGAACGAAATTGATTTTCGAATCCGTTGCGCGTTCAATTTCCCCGATATAGTCCTTGTTCCATACTTTTCCGACAAGATAATAGCCTGAAGATTTTACGTAATGCGTTTTGAAATCGGATGTCGGAACGATTGTACCGCCGAATACCTGCACTAAATTGCCGTCTATGATTATGAAAAAATTCGTGATACCCTTTTCACTGAAAATAGGACTTATCTTCACGTGGTTTTTAAGTGATGGGATATCTTTCGATTCATTATTTCTTGAATAATGAAGGAGGTTTTCACCGTCGTCATACACCCATACGTAATCTACTCTGAATGTTGTAACTACAGTATTGAGATTGCCGTCGGCAAACTCCTTCGACCGTGTTTTGGTATATTCGACCATATCGTCCCAACCCGAATAATCGTCGACTGCGGAAGTGTACTTTTCGCTTTTCAACTGGAGAACGTTTTTTACGATGGACTCGTAACTGGTTTTCTGAGATTCGAGAAGAACGGTTCGCTGTTTGATATCGTAAAACCTGAGTGTAAGCAGAAGAAAAATCGACGTGAAAAATGCGGCAATGAAAAGAATAAATAATTTTCCGGATACTTTCATTTCAAATAGAACTTATGAGTTTAGATTTAAAAAAAAATAAGATACAATTAATCCAAATTCATTATTCTTTGCCCTAAAAATTTGCTCCGTTCGGTAAAATTCAAAGGAAATATTAATTATAAAAATTACATTTCCGGCTCTATCACCGAAAGCCCTACTACTTTCGGGATAGAATTTTTGACCGAACAGCGGAGAAGCAGGGATTCGAACCCTGGATGGAGTTGCCCCCATAACGGTTTTCGAGACCGCCGCTTTCAACCACTCAGCCACCTCTCCGTATATTTATGGAATTTAACGAATTCCGATGACAAATTCGCCACAAAAGTCTATGCCGCAACAATACCGAATACGTATTTTCACATAAAAAAACTCCCCATTTCAATTTCCGGGGAATGCGAATTTCATATAATTGTCAATATATCTTTATCTTCCAAACTTGTTTTTGCCTGATTACAATTCGAATATTGATTATCAATTTCTAAACTATTTATTTGACGAGCATCATTTTCTTTACGCAAGTATATACCCCTCCCGGATATACCGCTGTCAATTTATAAAAATATATTCCGCTCGACATTCCGCTCAAGTCAAGCATTGCCGAATGATAGCCGGCTTTCCTGACTTCATCGGTCACAACCTTTATTTCTTTTCCGGTGATTTCGTAAACAACTATTTTAATTCTGCTGTCATCGGGAACCGAAAATTCAATTTTCGTAGATGAGTTGAACGGATTCGGATAATTCTGATTCAATCCGAATTTTTCGGGAACGCTTATTTCCACAGTACTTTTCAGGTCATAATATTCGCAGTTTCCGTTGAAGTCAATTTGTTTAAGCCTGTACCTGTATTTACCGGAATTCAGTTCAGCATCTTCAAAAGTGTAACTCGCTCGTACGCCCGGATTACCCTTTCCTTTAATGTGCCCTACTTTTTTAAATTCTGGAATAGAACCAAACACGCTCCTCTCGACATCAAATCCCTCGTTGTTTGTTTCTGACAGAGTAACCCAGTTTAGAAGTATGTTTCTTCCATTTAACGAAGATGAGAATGAATGGAGAATTACAGGCAAAGGCGAATTGCCGTTAAGCGAATTATCGCCCGACCAAGAACCAAGTGTAAAGTCGCTGAAAGAAGAAAGCCCTGTTCTTTTAACGGTCCATTTAAATATATCGCCGCTGCCCGGAGAATGGGAGCCTTCAACAATCCACGGATTAAGATTATTCTGTCTCTTTATAACTCTTAGATTCTGTCTCTTGATTTCTTCCTCGCTTAAACCCGAGAAATTATATGCGTCAAGATTAATTTCATAAATACCCGAGACTCCGCTGTTTTTCAGTGTCCAGTATGCATATGCGGAGTACCGGTCGATAATGTATCCCCCGTCGTTAATAGGAGACGTATTGATTTTTCCCGGATCGCCCACGGTGAAGAATGAAGAAATTGTGCCTCCGTTCGTCGTTCCGTTCGATGCAGAATAAATCAGTTTCATTCCTCCCCACTGCGTTATGGAGCCGACAGGAAAGACAATTGAATTCGCGCTTCCGTTACCCGCGCCCTGTGAAATAAATCTTTGCAGTTTTCCGTTTATCCAGGAAGTATAATTTCCCGTCTGATTGAAATTCAAATATCCGGGAGAAAAGATTGACGAGCCGAGAGTGATTGAATCGGCAATAGTGCTGCTGTTTATAATCCCGTTTTTCAGCGTTAGTGTATCCGTAATATTCAGATAACTTCCTAATGTTACGCTGCCTGAAGAATTTGTTCTATCAAGCGAAAGATGCTTGAGAATTCTTCCGCCCGGAGTAAAGGACAAAGTTCCTAACGCGCCCGCGCCGTTAATGTATAATCTCGATTTGTTCGAGCCTGTCAATGAAGCGCCGCTTGCGCCCGATACCGTTCCGTTCAAAGTCAAAGCGTTCGTATCTATTATCATAAAGCCCGAAATAAAAGACAGTGTACCGTTAACGAGTGTGTTTCCGGAAAGTTTTACACCCGCGGAATTATTTATTTGCAGATTATGATATGCTAATCCCGCCTGAAGGTTCTGTTGTGATGCGCCGCCGTATTCAACCGTGCTGCCTGCTGAAAGCGTACCCAGCAAAGGATGCCGGGAATCGCGTATGGTTACCTTTCCGTTATTGTTCGCATCGAGCCTGCCCGTTATCGCGCGTCCGGAAGGTATAATCAGATCCGTGAAACCAGTCCCGTTTCCGATTGTAGCGGTTCCGTCGATTATGTAATCTGTTGTTAACGTCTTCGTGCCCGAATGAATCTTCAGGTTATAATACAGCGGATAAGTCATGTTTTCGTCGCCGTTATTATATTCAACCATGCTGTTAGTTTCTGTCATCCTGATGTAAGGAAGTATTGTCGACTCTATTATCAGGTCGCCGTATCTTCTTATATCGATATCACCATAGCAGCCCTTTCCCATGGGAATTCTGAAAACAGCCGTTTGACCGCTGTCACCCAACTCTATCTGCGAATTCGAACTTCCGAGAATATTGAAATCCTGTTGTGACAATGTGAACGTTACTCCGCTTGAGCCTGTATAGTTTCGTATAAACCAAGTTGAATTATTTACGGCAAAGGATGAAGGCACCGAGCCTCCAGTACCGTTACTGCTTGTAGTCCAGTTATTTATATCGCTTATGTCAAGAGTCGTTCCGTCCGCGGGTCTTTTTGTATAGTATGCGAAAGATGTAGGAGGATTATCAGCGGCTGCCGCGTTATCGACAAATATCCAGGCGTTGTTTGAGCCTTCGCCGTACCAGCAGTATGAGTTCATCTTCTTAAAATTCGGGGATTGGTTGTCGTATTGAGATATGTTTACGTCCTGACATATATGGGTGTTGTTCACATATATGCTCATAGTTTTTCCAATAAGTGTATCGGGAATGCCCTGTCTCGTGAAAATAACCGTAGAGTTTGTGGTATTCTTGTTCGTATTCGCGTATATTTCTATTGTATATTTTTTCTTTTGCTGCCAGGTGAAACCCGTAACGTCAATCCACCCGAGCGTAACGTTATCGTATCTGGCGAACGATAAAGTACCGTCGGGTTGGAACGTCCATCTTAACGACACGCCCGCCTCATTGAGTTTTTTCGATATTGTATCGTTCGACATGAACTGAGTTGACGTGGCATTTCCGTCGCCGATAAAGAAATACCAGACTCCTGTCGAAGAATTCGACAGAGCGTTGCTGTCTCCCGCGAATACAACGTCGAATTTCATATTACTGAAGAGTGTTCCCTGCGGAGAATAACTGTTCACTCCGAACTTGACGAATTGAACCGCGCCGTTTCCGGCGCAAGCCTGCGCTTCGGTCGAATCTCCCAGCCTTGATAAACCCGGTGACGAAGCCTTAAGTATTCCGTTAGCGTTAGAAGAAAATCCGTAGAAGAAAGAAATGTTAGTCGGTACAGTCGGGAAACGGTTGAAGAATACGGGATTTATTCCCGTCCCGCTCGTTACGGCGCCTCCTGCCTGCCCGAAATTATACAATACCTGAGCGCCGGAATTATGATATAAAAAAAGCAGAACAAAGAGGGCGGTAAATGCCGTTACGATGTATTTACTTTTTCCGTATTTTTTGAAAATATTCATTAATAATTCCCGCTGTAATTTTCATTAAAACGGATACGCATTCTATTAAATTCGTGAAGTAAAAGAATAGCGAATATAATTTCAACAATTAATGTGCCAGATCGGAGTCTACTACAGGTCGATTCGGGAAAGATTAGACATTAATTTTTTTGTGATGTTCCGCATATTAGCGCCGATATTCCACATTTCAGTTATATTTGACGTCCGATTCAAAAATGGAGAGGACATTCAGTCGATCGAAAATATAACAGCGGAAGAATCAAATTCTTATTTTAAGACAATTTTTCATTTTGAAACTTGTAAGTATTTTAATTCCGCCATAGATATTGTCATAAAAAACGTTACTATGAACGGATTTTGTGATTATTTTCTTTTGATTCTCGAATGGAGGTTGATAGCGGAATCTGTTATAAATTTTAGTATTACTTTTACGTAGGATTTATGCGAATACAGCGAGTCGTAAAATTCCGGAGCGATTTTCTTTAGTTCAGGAAGGCGGCTTCCCGGTATGCTCGGGAAATCGTGATGCTCGTTATGATAACCGACGTTGAACATCAGATAATTCAGCGGACCGTAATAAGAGTACGTTTCCTGACCTTCCCTGAAGACATAGTGTTCGGCGATGAAATGACCTGATACGGGATTCAGCCCTCCCGCGAAAAATGCTGACAACAGCAGATAAAATAATCCGCCCCATCCCGCATAAGGAAGGAAAACCGCCATAACGATTACCTGAAAAACAATGTTGATGTAGTGCCACTTTTTCAATTTGATAGGATAGACGAACATCGGGCGGAGCGCGTAAAAGAAAATCTGGTTCACTTCCCAGATAAGTTTCCCGAAAGTTCCTCTGAAAATTTTAGTTTCCGCCGTTGTAGGAATGTCAACATCTATTCCGTCCATGCCCTGCCGGCGGTGATGCATTGTATGGTAGGTCTTGAATGACATCGAATACGGAAAAACAATCGGGATATTCGCGAACAATGCGAACCAGTTATTGTAAACCTGTTTCCTGAAAGCGAGGTTATGTGTTATCTCGTGAACCGCGAGGAAAAGAGCGTGAGTTGCGGTCGAACCGATAAAGTAGGACACGATTATGAGAATCCAGATGCTGAAATTATCAATGTAGTAAGCGAGCGACAACTGTAATGCTACAAGAAGAATCGTACCGATGACAAGTTTTATGTCCGTGCCTACAAGTTCTCTAACCTGCGGATATTTTTTAAGGATGGCTTTCCTCCGCTCCGAATGCGGCTCCCGTGCTTCCGACCAGTAAAAGTCTGCTTGTTCTTTCATAAATATTTAAATCGCCCGCATTCTCATAATCCTATTTGAACACGGAGGGTTTCAAGATTAATAAATACTTACAGATTTATTTTATTCCTCAGAAGCAAGTATAATAGTACCCCCGAGAGGATTCGAACCTCTAATATCTGATCCGTAGTCAGAGGGTTTATCCATTAGCCTACGGGGGCAGTTTTTCGCGGATACAATTTAATAAATGCGGGAATCAATAAACACTCAAAAACAATTAACAATTAGCAATTAACAATTAGCAATTAGAGACTTACGGAAAAGCAATTACAATTAGCAATTAGAGACTTACGAAAAAGCAATTATCAATTAGCAATTAGACATCCGAATTATATGATTCGTATCCGAGAGTCCCCAAGAACGGGGAGACTCCCGGATACATAAAGATAAACATCATTTTTCAGCAGTTCATAAAAAGTGATTTAATTGAAAAAGAATTTCCTTTTTTCGACGAACGGTTTGGAGTATTTTTGAGAAACAAAACCATAAGGGCAAAACCATGATTAAAACTGAACTTTTCAATTCATCAATTATCGCGTTAAAAGATTATCTCGGACTTAAAAAAGATGAGACGCTTTTAATTATATCCGACGAGACGAAACGCGACATAGGTCAGACTCTTCTCGAAGCGGGCAAGCAGTTATGCAAAGAAGCGTTTCTTATTGAAATGAAGCAGAGGGAAATAAACGGCGAAGAGCCGCCTGAACAGATTTCGGAATTGATGAAAAAAGTTGACGTCGTAGTATGCCCTACCGCTAAATCCCTCACCCACACCGACGCCAGAAGGAACGCAGTGAAAGAAGGAGTGCGTGTTGCCACGATGCCGGGCATTGGCATTGACACGATGGTGAGATGCCTGAGCGCCGACGCGGAAAAGGTAATCGACCTTTCTCTCAAGGTCAAAGGCATACTGAAAGACGCGTCAGAAGTCAGGGTCGTAACCGGAAAGGGAACCGATCTTTACATGCCGATGAAGGGAAGGAACGTTATCGAAAGCACGGGCGTGCTCAGGAACAAAGGCGAAAGCGGAAATCTTCCGTCAGGAGAAGTGTATCTTGCTCCTCTTGAAAATCTTTCTCACGGGAAACTGGTTATCGACGGTTCGGTCGCGGGAATCGGAATGCTTGAAGCCCCGATAACAATCGAAGTCAAAGACGGATTCGCGGAAAAAATTGAGGGCGGCAACGAAGCGAAGATTCTCGCGGGAATGCTGGATAAGGTCGGACGTGACGCCCGCGCCGTAGCGGAATTCGGAGTAGGAACGAACTACAAGGCGCAGTTGTGCGGTGAAATACTCGAAGACGAAAAAGTTTACGGAACTATTCACGTCGCATTCGGCAACAACGTATCGATGGGCGGAAGCATAAACGTAAAAAGCCATATCGACGGACTTGTAATCGAACCTGACGTTTACGTTGACGGAAAATTAGTGATGCAAAAAGGCAGGCTTTTATAAACCTGATTCACGACGCCTTAATAATTTGATTTTTTGCCCGTATTTCCCTTTTTTTATCATTCGGACGAATAAAAAAAATATATTAAAATACCTCTTTTATTTTCATAAATTAGATATTAAATTCTTTTAAATTGCAATTTTCTTAAATTAAATTTCTGTATATGTCAGAACATACCTCTACAGGAGTGAAAGGATTGCCGGAAAACGCATACCGCGAACTTAAGGAAAACGAAGTTTATGAACCAATAATGTCCCCCGATCAAATATACCCGGAAGTAAATTTCCGTTCGGTATTCTGGGGATTATTGATGGCTGTAATTTTTTCCGCCGCGGCGGCGTATCTCGGTCTGAAGATCGGTCAGGTCTTCGAAGCGGCAATCCCGATAGCGATTATCGCTGTCGGGTTGTCTTACATTACAAAACGCAAGAACGCGCTTGGTGAAAACGTAATCATACAATCAATCGGCGCAAGTTCGGGCGTAATCGTTGCGGGCGCGATATTTACTATTCCCGCGTTATACATACTCGGTCTTGAAGCGCAGTTTTATCAGGTGTTCCTGTCATCGCTGCTCGGAGGATTTCTTGGAATTTTGTTCCTGATTCCGTTCAGGAAATATTTTGTATCCGACATGCACGGAAAATACCCATTCCCCGAAGCGACAGCGACAACCGAGGTTCTCGTCTCGGGAGAAAAGGGCGGAAGCCAGGCTAAACTGCTCTTAATCAGCGGACTCATAGGCGGAATATATGATTTTATAATCGCTACATTCGGCTGGTGGAGCGAGGTATTCACTACGAGAGTTCTATCCGTTGGAGAAATGCTTGCCGACAAGGCTAAACTTGTTTTTAAAATAAACGTCGGTTCCGCGGTACTCGGTCTCGGATACATAGTGGGTTTGAAGTACGCCGCGATTATATGCGCGGGCTCGTTTATCGGATGGTACATGATAATTCCGATAATAAATTATTTCGCTCCCGGAATAACCGTTCCTATTGGAGCGAACATAACAAAACTCGTCGGCGCGATGTCGGCGGAAGAAATCTTCAGGGCATACGTCAGGCCGATTGGTATCGGCGGCATAGCGATGGCAGGCGTTATCGGCATCGTGCGCTCATCGAAGATAATTAAGTCCGCGTTCTCTCTCGCTATCAAGGAAATTTTCGGAAAACACGACGCGAGCAAGGGCGTTAAGCGGACGCAGAGGGACCTTCCGATGGGAATCATCGCGGGAGGCATTCTCTTAACGGCAGTCATCGTTTTCATATTCTTCATGTTCGGTGTTGTCGGAAATCTTACACACGCGATAATCGGACTTGCTATCGTAATGGTAATAGCGTTCCTTTTCACAACTGTTGCTGCGAACGCAATCGCGATAGTTGGAACAAATCCCGTTTCGGGGATGACGCTAATGACGCTGATTATTTCATCGGTTATAATGGTATCCGTCGGACTGACGGGTAATGTAGGTATAATCGCATCGATGGTAATCGGCGGAGTTGTTTGCACGGCTTTGTCGATGGCGGGAGGATTCATAACGGATTTGAAAATCGGTTACTGGCTCGGCTCATCGCCGTACAAGCAGCAGTCCTGGAAATTCCTGGGCACGGTTCTATCGGCTGCGACGGTCGGCGGAGTAATAATAATACTGAACAAGACGTACGGCTTTGTAGGGGAAAACGCTCTTGTAGCTCCGCAGGCAAACGCTATGGCGGCAGTAATCGAACCGATGATGTCGGGCAAACCCGCGCCGTGGATGCTTTATGCCGCGGGCGCTTTCATGTCGCTTATACTGACAATGATAGGCGTACCGTCGCTGGCGTTCGCGCTGGGAATGTTCATCCCGATAGAACTTAACACGCCGATACTTCTCGGCGGTATAATTTCTCATTTTGTATCTACAAGAAGCAAGGACGAAAAAGTTAACAACGCAAGGCGCGAGAGAGGAACATTAATAGCGTCAGGGTTCATAGCCGGCGGCGCATTAATGGGTGTCGTAAGCGCCGTTCTGAAATTCAGCGGCATTAACTTTGTCAATGAAGCCTGGTTCGAATCGCATTCTGCGGAGATTATCGCTATCGTCATGCTGGCTGTAATCTGCGCGTACATGATATGGGATTCGATGAGGGCGAAACCGGAAGATTAATTAAAATTTTTTATTAATCTTAAATTTCATTATTATGGCTGAACTACTTTTCAAGGATCTAACGGAAAAAATCATTAAGGTTTTTCTCGAAGTTTACAACCATCTCGGCTTCGGATACACTAAGGATATATATCTCGAAGCCCTAACACTCGAAATGACCACGCAGGGTCTCGCTTTCGAGAAAGCCAAGGAAGCAGATATTTATTACAAGGAAACAAAAGTCGGCCAATATGTACTGGATTTTGTCTGTGACGACAAGGTTATAATCCACATTGACACGTGCGATAAAATAACCGATGAGATTGAATATTCAATAGTCAATCACCTGAAATCCACGAAGTACGAAGTGGGTCTCGTTCTGAATTTCGGAAGGCGGCCTGAAGTGAAAAGAAAGATATTCCAGAATCAAAGAAAATCGTTTATACCGAAAGGAGAAAATACTGAATGAAGCAAGACATACTGGAAAGATTTTTCAGATATATCAAGATTGACACTAAATCTGATGAAAGTTCCGAATCTTTCCCAAGCACCAAAAAACAATATGATTTACTAAACCTCCTGAAGGCGGAACTGACCGCACTGGGGCTGAAAGCGGACATTGACGAGCACGGTTACGTGATGGCGACGCTTCCCGCGAACACGGACAAGAAAATTCCCGTTCTCGGATTTGTAGCGCACGTCGATACAAGCCCGGACATGTCGGGCGAAAACGTCAATCCGCAGGTATGGAAGAATTACGACGGAGGCAGCATTGTAATAAACAAAGAACTCAATCTGGTTCTTTCGCCGGAACTTTTCCCGGAAATGCTTGAGTACAAAGGCGATACTATAATCACAACCGACGGCACAACACTACTCGGCGCCGATGATAAGGCGGGCATCACGGAAATAATGACCGCGGTGAAATATCTCGTCGAGCATCCCGAAATAAAACACGGCGAAATAAAAATCGGATTCACGCCTGATGAGGAAATCGGACGCGGAGTTGATTTCTTCGACGTAAAAAAGTTCGGCGCGGAGTTCGCGTACACGATGGACGGCGGCGGAGTCGGCGAACTCGAGTACGAAAACTTCAATGCCGCGAAACTCACTGTCAGCATTCAGGGACGCAACGTTCATCCGGGTTACGCGAAAGACAAGATGCTTAACTCGATGCTGATAGCGATGGAATACAACGCCCTTCTGCCCGTCAATATGAGACCCGAATACACGGAGCATTACGACGGATTCTTCCACCTGATTGCGATGAACGGGACCGTCGAAAACTCGACGATTACGTACATCGTAAGAGACCACGACCGCGCGAAGTTCGAAGCGAAAAAGAAAACCGCTGTCGAATGCGCCGACTTTCTTAATAAGAGATACGGCGAAGGCGTTGTCAAAGCCGAATTAAAAGACCAGTATTTCAACATGAGGGAAAAGGTCGAGCCCGTTTACCACATCGTCGAAATAGCCGAAAAGGCGATGGTCGAACTCGGAATAGAGCCGAAGGTCGTGCCCATCAGAGGCGGCACGGACGGCGCGAGACTTTCATTCATGGGACTTCCCTGCCCGAACATATTCGCGGGCGGACTGAATTTCCACGGTAAGTTCGAATACGTCCCGCTCGAGTCGATGGAAAAAGCGACAAAGGTAATCTTAAAAGTAATCGAACTGTACACGCAAAGAAAATGGTAGAATAATAAAAGCCGCATGATAAAACATGCGGCTTTTTTTACAGGAGGACAAATGCCCAGATTTTCCGTTTTTTGTCTGTTGTTTTTCTCATTCCTTCTCACGGGATGTTACACCACCGAGCAGTATTCGGATACGCCCGATAAAATCATTTCCGGTAAGTCGTTATTCAAGAATGACGGCAGTTATTTTATCGACAGCATCATATTAAAATCAAACGCGAGATTGGTATTCCCCGATTATGTAACCGGCTTTATTAAATGCGGCCGGGACTCCTGTACGAAATTAATTTATCAAAGACTGGGCACTGTTACGGATACAATCCCCGCGAACGGGCAAAATCCGATGAAGATTGTATTAAGGCGCGCCCCCGTTGACTCGATTAATGCCGCGGACATTAAGATGATGTTCTACAGGAAGGAATCGTTCGACTACGGCAGTTTCGCGTACATAACGGGTGTAATAATAACACTCCCGCTAATTTATTTCATCGTCTGTATGATGAGACCGTAAATGACTTTCTTAATTCCTTATTCCCGTCATGAAGTAATCACATCATAATGAGGTACCAGAACAGAAGTGTTACAGCAGAAAGCGGAATTCCGATTCCGACCATCAGAT
>CALGII010000169.1 GCA_937915485.1 uncultured Ignavibacteriota bacterium
CACGCTGGCGCTCATTATGAATACGCGGGAAAACTGAGAATTACTTACAACAACGGAAACGTTAACATGACGAATTATCAGTTGATAAGCCTCGACTCGAATATAGCGCGGGACGATTCAGTAAATGCGTATCTTGATTCGCTTAAACCGGGTATAATCGCGAGATACGGAAATGTCTTTTCCGAAACCGTAGGTTATGCCTTGAACGATATATCGGCTTCCTTTAATGAGTTAAAACCGGAAAGGGATACGCCTCTCGGAAATCTTGTGACAGACGCCCATAGGTGGAGAACAGGAACTCAGATATCTCTGACAGCCGTCGGGCTAATGTCTGAGAGTATTTACAGGGGCCCGGTCAACGGAGAAGATATTTTAAGAGTTACGCCTTACGGCTACGATACGGCAACGGGGCTTAATATGCGCCTCGTCAAGTTTTCCATAACGGGTAGCGAACTTAAAAGAGGACTTGAACTTGTTCTCTTCGCTTCGATGGCTGATATCGCTTACCATCCGCAATCGTCCGGATTGACATTCGATTACAATTCCGCGCAGCCCGTCGGATTCAAGATTCTTCTTCCGACGATGAAAGTTAATGATACTCTTCTGAATCTGATGAGCAGTTATACGGTCACAGCGAATGAAGGGCTGTTCAGGGCTCTCAGCCTTCTTGGCATATCCGTTTCTAACGTGGAAGTGACGAACATTAACGAGTACACTTCCTTATCGAAATACGCGAGAGGAAACCGCAGAATCACATATAAGAGCGAAGGAAGAATAAGAGACGTGAACGTAACTAATCTGAGCAATCCAGTTGCTTCAGTAAATGATTTTGAATTATTCCAGAATTATCCGAATCCGTTCAATTCGAAATCCGTCATTAAATACAGGATATCGAAAAGTTCGTTTGTCTCAATCAAAATTTTCGACGTCACAGGAAGACAAGTGGCGGATTTGGTAAATGAAATGAAACAGGCGGGAACTTACAGCGTGTTATTTGACGCAGCGAAAATTTCAAGCGGAGTGTACTTCTGCCGGTTGAAAACCGATAATGAACAGATTTCAGTTAAAAAGATGATATTGATGAAATAACCTCCGGCAACATGTGTATTGACTTGCCGGAATATTTCGACTAATTTATTCGTATCTCATTTAAGATTTATTTAACATGAACGTTAAATCCCTTAAATATTTTGATATGAAAAAAATTATCCTCATTATTTTCCTGCTTTGTTCTTTAAAGGTTTCCGCACAGTGGGTTCAGACAGGAAACGGTATTACCGGTTATGCAATAATCAATTCAATGTTATTAAACGGCAACGACTTATACGCGTGTTCGGGCTTCGTTAATTTAACCGGCGGTATTTTCAAATCAACCAATGATGGTTTGAACTGGTCCCAGATTCCGTTTGACAATCGTATTGCCTCGGTGTTATTAATTAAGAATGGTATTTTTATAGCAAATGTAGCAGGTGTGGATAACGGCGGAGTATATGTTTCAACAAACGGCGGAAACAATTGGATACAAAGTTCTCTGAATAACAGAACAGTGACAAGCATGATTTCATTACCCGGGAATTATGTTTGCGCGGGAACTCACTCACATGGTATATACTTTTCATCTGACAACGGTTTTAACTGGTCTCAATCGTCCTTAACCGATAAATCCCTGCTTTGCTTTGCTGCCGACAGTTCGGTTGTTTTTGCCGGGACAGAAGGAGGGGGCGTATATTCATCGACAGATAACGGAGCAAATTGGACTCAGACTTCCTTTAATACATATACTATCTATTCTCTTGCCGTATCCGGAAATAAAATCTGCGTAGGCGCTGTTCAGCACGGTGTTTTTATGTCAACAAACCGGGGTACCGATTGGTACAGAATTTATCCTGATTATACGTCTATTCGAAGCATAATCATCGATAACAATATTATATATCTTGGATTAAATTACAACGGTAACGGAGGAGTTGCTGTATCGACAAATAATGGCGTAACATGGTTCGACAAAAATCAGGGCTTCGTGCCTTCTTCACTTGGTGTAACATCATTAATATTACACAACAATTACATTTTTGCAGGCACTACATATTCTGTCTGGCGGCGAGGGATATCGGAAATACTGAACGTTCAAAACCTTAATACTGAAACACCGCATGATTTTTCTTTGTCTCAGAATTACCCGAATCCGTTCAATCCGTCCACGACAATAAAATTTGCGCTGCCGAAATCTTCATTTGTAAGAATCACCGTTTATGACAATACAGGGAAAGTTATAGAAACAATTTTAAATGATAACCTTCAAGCGGGAACATACGAAACGAAATGGGACGGCGCGAAATACTCAAGCGGCGTGTATTTTTACAGGATGGTTGCCGGCGCGTTTACAGAGACTAAATGTATGTTATTAATTAAATAAGCAGCGACTTTTGCAGCCGGCTATACCGATTCGCGTATTTTATTTAAAATAATGTTTTAAATATTCGGGAATTCCCTTATATTTAGATAATTAAATTCAGGGCTATGAAAAAATTAGTCTTACTGGTTTTTATTTCTTTAATACCCCTGATGATGTTTTCACAAACTATTGGAAGAGATAACAAACCAACGTCTTCAAACAACGCCTTTACGTTTAGTTCTTCAGGCATTTACACCGATCCAATGAAAAAATTCAACCTGAGTACACCGGGCACGACGATTACTGTCGGCTCGACGGGCGGGTGTATTTACGCGGGAATTGATTTCGGCATGCCTGGAGGATACCTTTACGGACTTCACAAGAGTTCGGGAACGGTATGCGAACTTTTCAGAATGGATACTATCAATGCGAATTGTGTACTTGTCAGCAGTCATAACTACACGGGAAATCTCGCGGGAATGTCCTTCGACCCGATAACCTGTGTGCATTACATTCTCGTATCAGGAACTCCTGCGAAAATCTATACGTTCAGCCCCGTGGGCGGAGACCTGATTCTCGTCGCGATGTTGTCTCCTTCGTATTCGATATCATCTATCGCTATAAATAATTCCGGCTCTGTTTACGGTATAGACGAAGCAGGCGACAACTTTTTAAGAATAAACAAAACGACAGGAGCGTGCACGCTTTTAGGTCCGCTCGGATTCAACGCCAACAATGTGAGCGGAAGCGATTTCGACCCGCTGACGGGCAGGATGTACATAATTTCACAGGGTACTTCAAATCAGGAACTGAGATACATAGATACCGCTGCAGGCAGTGCGACACTTGTCGGTTCGTTTACCGGAACATACAAACATATCGCAGTCGCGGGCAATACTTTTATTGCTCCCGCTTTGCCGGCAATTCCGACGTTGATTTATCCGTTAGGTGGAATCCATACACTTACACCATTAATGGACTGGTCGGATGTTCAGAAAGCCCCGCTATACAATATTCAGGTAGCGTCCGGACCGGTTAATGTTATCGCAACTTATACGGCGCAGTCTAATTATCAGGTGCCCCCGGGCATTCTTTCTTATAACACTACATATTACTGGCGTGGCAGGGCTTATAACGGCTCAGGCTACGGAGAGTGGTCGCCTTACTCGACGTTTACATGTACTGTCGTAGGGATTGAACAAATCAGCGGGGAAGTCCCGAAGGAATTCAGATTGTACGAAAATTTCCCAAATCCGTTCAATCCGTCAACGACGATAAAATTCGATTTGCCGAAATCATCGGCAGTAAGATTGTCTGTGTATGACATAACAGGAAGAGAAATCGAAACGCTCGTAAACGAACAACTGGCAGCGGGCATCTACGAAACGAAATGGGATGGGGCGAGATATGCGAGCGGAGTTTACTTCGTTCAGTTAACAGTTAACAGTGAACGATTAGCAATTAAAAAAATGATTCTGGCGAAATAAAATATTTTATATGAAATGAAAGCCCGCATAACGGGCGGCATCTAATAAAATTCGTAATACCGGAAACAATTAGTAAAAATCTCAATAGGAACTTGTCAGAATATTCTCCGAACAACGGAAAAATTATCTTTCCGAATTAGCCCACGGCTTTAGCCGTGGGTAAAGTGTAAACAAAGAACAACCGTTTCAACGGTTTATAATGCTTATTTCAGTTCATCCAGCATAGCGGGCGGCATCTAAGGAGTTAATTTCTTACCAATAAGAGTTAAAGACGTCGAACCCGGCAACCAATTACTGATTTCTAATTTCTAATTATTAATTGAGAAAGGTATTCCGTCAGTTTGTCCTTGTGCACTCTCACCTGCTCCATCGAATCCCTTTCCCTCACCGTAACGCTGTCGTTCGTAAGAGTTTCGGAATCAACGGTTATGCAGTACGGCGTGCCGCATTCGTCCTGGCGTCTGTATCTTCTGCCGACCGCGCCCGAATCGTCATAGAAAACGCGGAAATGATTTCTTAAATCCTCGGTTATGTTATGCGCGATGTCCTGCATCCCGTCCCTGTTAACCAGCGGAAACACCGCCGCCTTGACAGGGGCAAACGAAGGATGTATGTGAAGTACAGTTCTTACTTCCGTCGATTTGCTGCCGTCGGAATTTTCCTTCGCGACCTGCTCTTCGTCGTAAGCGTTTATCAGGAATGCCATGAAACTTCTTGATGCGCCCGCCGAAGTTTCGATTACGTATGGTATGAATCTTTCTTTTGTCTGGTCGTCGAAGTATTCGAGTTTCTTTCCCGAGTATTCGGTGTGTCTCTTCAGGTCAAAATCCGTCCTGTTGTGTATGCCTTCAATCTCTCCCCATCCGAACGGGAATTCGTACTCGATGTCCACCGCCGCTTTCGCGTAATGCGCGAGTTTGTCGTGCACGTGTATATTCAGTTTTTCCTTTTTTATACCGTGTTTCACGAACCAGTTTATCCTCTGTTCTTTCCAGTACTCAAACCACTGCCCGTCGTCCTTCGGATTTATGAAGAACTGCATTTCCATCTGCTCGAACTCCCTCGTCCTGAAAAGGAAATTCTTCGTGTTGATTTCGTTTCGGAACGCTTTCCCAATCTGCGCAATACCGAACGGCAGTTTCTGCCTTCCCGCTTCTTTCACGTTGAGAAAGTTGACGTAAATTCCCTGCGCCGTTTCGGGACGCAGAAAAACTATGTTTGAAGAATCCTCAACGGGTCCTATATAAGTCTTGAACATCAGGTTGAAACTTCTCGCTTTTGTGAATGTTCCGTTCCTGCCGCAATTAGGGCAGTTCACTGTCGATAGAACTTTTTCCGAATTATCCGGGTCTTCTATGAAACTCTTTATTTTATCGTCGTCAAGATTCAGTTCTTTCTTAAGGTCTTCCTTCATCTTCTTCGCTGCTTTTTCGCTCAGCCCTTCAAGCAGTATATCGTATCTGAACCTCGCCTTGCATTCTTTGCAGTCAACCATAGGGTCCGTGAAATTATCGACGTGTCCCGACGCTTCCCACACTCTCGGGTGCATTAAAATCGAGGCGTCAATCCCCTCGACGTTCTCGCGGTAAGTCATCTCTTTCCACCACGACTGCTTTATGTTATTCAGCATTTCAACGCCGAGCGGACCGTAATCCCAGCAGCCGTTCAAACCGCCGTATATTTCCGAAGACTGAAACACAAAACCCCTGCGCTTCGCTAGCGATACAATTTTTTCCGTAATGTCTGTTTTTGCCATAATTTTTCTGTAATCGCATAATTTAGCAAATTCTGAAATAAGATTAAGTGTATATTCATTTCAATTTTTACAATCCCTATCTAGAACATTTTTCACTGTTTTTTTAATGTTCTTAAAAGTAACTTTATACATCTTCAAAAAATTAATACGAAAAAAATGAAAAAGTCATTCTTTTTGCTTTTAACTCTTTTTCTCGTTAATACTCTCTTCGCTCAGGATATAAGAATTGAAAAGCCAATACTTTCCGGGCTTTCTACTCTGCAAAGTCCTTTGTGGGGAGATGATGTTATTGTAAGCAATTTTGAACCGATAGGACCGATTACTTCGGTTCGCGCAAATACAGGCACCATATACGTTGCTATCAATGACACTTCGGCAACATCCAATCTTGGAATAATAATCATGCAATCTACAAACCTTGGTGTGTCCTGGTCTTTGTTTAGTACAGGCATTAACACCAGAGCAAAATTCGCCAAACTTAAATTTGCCAGTACGGGAACTGCCGGTGACTCACTGTATTTGTTCATGCAGTACGGCAGCAACGTCTATTGCTGGAATTTCAGAAATGCAAGTTTCAAATCCGTAGGTTACGGCGGAATCTTATCGACATTTGACGTAGTTGGCGCGTCAAGCGGCGCACTCTATTACTTTTATGATACGCTTCCGACAGCGGTAAGAAGATACAGTTCCCTCGACGGCGGCGCTTCCTGGATAAACAGAGGAAGCATAACCAGTTCAGGCGTTAAGCCTAAAATTTGCATATCCGCAGGAGATTCGCTAATTCTTAATTATTACGGACCCGTCCTTGCCGATACCGCGACATCTGTAATCAGAGCAGCCAGATATATGCAATCGTCACCGGGTACACTCACTTCTTCGGGATTTCAGGATGTCGCAACAGAAAACGTTGCTAAAACCGAATTTATGTCTGTAATTTATAATGGAAATATCTGGTTTGTTTATACAACAGGCACTACCGGAGGCATCAATATAAAAGGAAGAAAGAGCATCGATGCGGGTACTACTTACGGAACCGCGATTGACATCGCCGCTAATCCTAACGTGGATGAATACTGGTTTGACATTAAGTATTACTCGGGCGGATTTGACCTGTCATACTATTCAGACAGTCTCCAGACAGGCCCGCCGACAAATAATACCGATAAGATAATGTACGCCTATTCAGTACTGTCAGGCTCTACTTTCGGAACCGCCACGCGGATAAGTGAAAATCCGCCGTCATGGTCGGCGAATAACTATATACCGACGCTTTGCGAATTACCGCCTTCCGATGCAGGCATCGCCTGGATTGGAAACGCGGGTACGGGGAAAAAGGTTTTCTGGGACAGGTTCAGCGCCGTTTCAAATACCGGTAATCAAAATGAAATTGTCAATTCATACAGCCTCAGCCAGAATTATCCCAATCCTTTCAATCCGATTACAAAGATTGATTTCGCGGTTTCGAAAAGCGGATTCGTTTCTTTGAAAGTTTATGATCTTCTCGGAAAAAAAGTTGCAACCGTATTAAGCAGAAATCTTAACGCGGGAAAATACTCAGTTGATTTTAACGCGTCAACACTGTCAAGCGGAATCTATTTCTATTCACTCGAATCAAACGGATTCAAGGATGTGAAGAAAATGATGCTTATTAAGTAACCTCACTTTTTAAAAAAATATTGCAAGGAGCACAAATATTTGTGCTCCTTTTATTTAATATGAAAGAAACAGAAGAAATATTATCGGTTCTTAAAAAGAACGGAAAGAAAGAAAACCTCGAAGGAATGGCGAGATTCGGCATACGTTTCGACGAAGCGTACGGATGCAATATTCCCCTGCTAAGAAACCTCGCGAAATCATACAGGAAGAATCACGAACTCGCTCTCGAACTCTGGAAAACGGGAATTCACGAGGCTAGAATTATGGCGTTCCTCATCGACGATCCCGCGAAAGTCACGGAAACGCAGGCTGAAAGATGGCTGAAGGACGTTAAGTCCTGGGATATCTGCGACGGACTTTGCAGCAATCTTCTTGATAAAACTCCTTTCGCTTACCAAAAAGCAGTCGAATGGATAAAAAGGGATAAAGAATTCGAAAAGCGCGCGGGCTTCGTTATGATGGCGGTGCTCGCCGTGCACGATAAAAAGCAGCCCGATGAAACATTTATTGAATTTCTCGAAATAATTTACCGCAACAGTACGGATGAAAGAAACTTCGTGAAAAAAGCCGTCAACTGGGCATTGAGACAAATCGGAAAGAGAAATAGGATACTTCACGGATACGCCGTCAGAACCGCGGAACAAATACTCGAAAAAGCCGGTAAAACTTCTAAGTGGATTGCGAATGATGCGTTGAGAGAATTGCGGAGTGAAAAGACAAAAGAAGTGATAATGCGAAGAGAAAAGAGCCTTATGCGTTAAACTCAATCCGCGTTTGAATTGTCAAATTTTTAGAATTAAATCTGACTAAAATGAAAACGATAATTCGAATAAAGAATTTTCTGGCGGTTTCGGCTCTGTCTCTTGCATTGCTCTTCACCGTTAACTATTCTTTATACTCTCAGCAGCAGTATGATAAAGAAGTGGATGACGACGAAGACCTTTTCGATGCTTCTACCGATTACAAGTCAATGTACGATGACCTTTCGAACGACGGCGAGTGGATTCAGTTAACAAAAGCGGAACTCACAGAGCAGACTTCCGATGAAGACGGCACCGGAAGCGGTTACAGCAGTAATAACGAAGCCGATAATTTCACGATTATCTTCGTCTGGCAACCCAGAGGTTATCACTCGGGCTGGACGCCGTATTCAAACGGAAGATGGATTTATACCGATTACAACTGGTACTGGCATTCTTACTACAAGTGGGGCTGGGCGCCTTACCATTACGGCAGATGGGTGTATTCCGCCTACTACGGTTGGATTTGGATTCCCGGCCGGCACTGGGCGCCTTCTTGGGTTGACTGGTGCTACTCGGATTATTACGTGGGATGGTATCCCCGGTACCCGAGATTTCACAGAACGTTCAGTTATCAAAGATATTATGAAAGACACCACACGCACTGGGTGTTTGTCGAGCGTCATAAAATGCTTGATCCGAAAATCAACAGTAACCTGATTGTCAGTTCCGAACTCAACAAGGATTTAATATCGAAATCATCGATGACCACCCAGACGAATAAGTATCTCAACGGAAAGATTGTAAGCTCGGGTCCGCCCGTTCAGGATATTGAAAAAACGATGGGAAAGAAAATCGACGTCAAGCACATAAACTATGCTGAATCGAAGGAAGACGCGAAGATTGTAAAAAGCGATTTATACGCTTACAAACCGGACGAAAAATCAGGCTCAAAAAACACAGGTAATAAGCAAACCACCAATGTGAAAGATGAAAATAAGAATAAGGATGCGAACATTTCCAAAAACGGCAATAAAGAAAAAACAAATGACCTGACGACAGAAAGCAAACAGAAGAATACAAAAAGCGGGAACGTAGAGACAGGAACAAAAACCATAAAGAAAAAAGAAGTCACTAAGACAAAACAAGAAAATACGAACAGGACCGGACAGCAGAATACGAAAGTAACGAAAAGCGGCAATAATACAGGCGTTAGCAAAGAAAACTCAGGCACGAAAACAAATAAGAAGACCGAAGTAAACAAAAAAAGCGACACAGGCAGCCGTGAAAAAAACGTCTTAAAAGAAAACACTCAAAAGAACACGGCGCCTAAGAACACCGAAAAAAAGTTCTCCGGCGGTAAAACCGACAGCGGAAACAAGAATATAAATACCGGTAAAAAAAATACGGAGAATAAAAGCGGCAAGAACACGAACAATGGAAATACGGGAAACAAGAAATTGAGATGAATAAGATTTAAGAAATTTCTCCCCGCCGCGAATTCACTGCTGCGAAAATGCGGCGCGGAAGTAAAACAAAAAAAGGCATCCTCGTGATGCCTTTTATTTATACTCTCCGTTCTTTTTTGATTCCGCTCTTAATTGAACATTGAAGACTGAAGATTTTCAATTGAGGATTGCCCCGCTACCGCGCTTTTTTCTTTGCCTCTTCGTAAATTCTTTGATGCGCCGGGTCAATCTGCATCAGTCTGTCATATATGCCCCTGTCGCCGTAATTAAGGAACACGTCGGCAATTTCCTGCGCCTTGGTTTCAAAGAACAAGTCGACGTTGTACGCTTTGAGTTCTTTCTTTTTTAGTTTACCCATTTTATCAAGCGCGTTTATTATGTAAGCATACGCGTTCCGCGTAAGTCCGAGCGAATCCAGCCCCATCCAGTGATACTCGTAGAAAGCGTTTCTGTAATCGTCGAATCTGGTATTCATCAGTTCCTGAACGAGAACGAGTCTTGACGGTTTTGAACCTCCGCCTGTCTCCGTCCAACCGTTCCTGTTGTCGGGCGGAATCGGTTTGTTGCAAATGTCGATTGCCTTCTGGAAATAAACGCTTCTGTTCTTCGGGTGGTCCTTCGGGAAGAAAGAATCCTGGTCGAAACCGAGCATAAGATAAGCGTAATAATCGAACAGGCTCAGGAAAGAATCAAACCTCACGTCATTTTTTATGAACTGAATCGCGCGCGTGTACGCGAACGATATCCTGTCGTCGATGTATTTGAAAAGAACCGTGTACTTGGGATTTGTCTTCTTATCGCTCTTGTCGATTATTCTCTGGCTTATTATCAGAAGTTTCGCGTCATACTGGTCAAAACCATTTGTACCGCTGAAGGTTATCTGTATCTGAGCCTTTAATTTATACGCTTCCGCTCCCGACTTGTTGTTTTCATTGAAAAGCGAGTTGTCGTAAAACTTATTCTTATTGAAATAATCTTCAAGTTGCTGCTTCATATCCTTGACCCTGTCTTTCGCCTCGGCAGACAGAACGTCTGTGTTTAACGTCACTGTCATGTCAAAATCCTGAGCATTCGTTTTCAATGCAAAAATCACTGTCAGCAAAAAGATACTTATTATGAACCTTTTTAACATTTTTATTTTTCTTAATTTCTAATTTAATTTTGAATTCTTATTTTTAATAATCAATACAATTGAAAAGACTATTTTTAATATTGTTTTTCCTGTTCCCGTGTCTTGCTTCTGCGCAATTTGAGAACACTGACGTGGGCGCAAGGCAGACGGGGTTGAACGGTGCGTTTACTTCATTGTCTGATAATTCGCTTGCGGTTTTTTATAATCCCGCAGGACTCGGACAGATGAAATACAGGGAGTTTTCACTGTTTTACAGCCCCGCACCCTACGGACTTACCGACCTGTCAACCGCGGCGCTCACTTATGCGGAGCCCACTAAATTCGGAGTGTTCGGCGCAGCGTTCAAGACCTATGGTTTCGATCTGTATAGAGAAAACAACTTTATTGTTTCGTACGGCAACGGTTTTAAGAACAGGATTTTCTACGGTCTCAATCTCAACCTTTATAACCTGCACATACAGAATTACGGGTCCGCTACATCCTTCGGACTCGATGTCGGCGTGATGGCTTACCTTGCAAAATTCCTGCAGTGGGGATTTTTCGGAAAGAACATAACGGGAAGTAAAATCGGCGATGCTGAGGAAAAAATCGTTCAGGTCTATCGGACGGGTTTTACGTATCAGCCGCTCGATAATTTCAGGTTCATCGCGGAAATCGAGAAAGACATAAAGTACCCCGTTTCGGTGAGAGGCGGCATTGAATACAACATACTGGATTTACTCGACCTGCGCGCGGGTGTCGGCAGCCAGCCTTCTACATTCGCGGCAGGCATTGGAATTAATTACAGTCTCTTTACATTTGATTATGCTCTGAAAAACTCCGAAGACCTCGGTTTTACTCATCTCGGCTCTATTACAGTGAATTTCGGCGGAATAGCCGGAAAGAAGAATTCCAGAGAGCAATTAAGAAAGGCATTTGATTAAATAATGAAATACATAGTAATCGGAGAACCCTGCGTTGATTTGATACACACTTCCGGAGGTGAAGTCATTCACAGCTACGGCGGGATATTATATTCAGTAATCGCCCTTGCCGTGCTTTCAGGACCGCGGGATACGGTGTATCCCGTAATGAATCTCGGAAGCGATGAGTTCGATAACATCACTTCCCTGTTGAAAAAATATCCGAACATAAACACGGAGGGAGTGAACAGGTCAGGTCATCCGACCAGAAAAGTCAACCTGTACTACTCTACATATAATTCAGGTAAGACGGCGAGACTCGAACAGTCTACCTCGCCGACGTATACAACGCCTTTCGAAGTTATTAAGGATTTTCTCCCTGACGCGGACGCGGTTCTTGTGAATATGATTTCCGGAGTCGATATTACTCTGGATACATTAAAGGAAATCAGAGCGAACTTCAAGGGTACCATGCATATGGACCTGCATAACCTTGTTATGAAAACGCATCCGGACGGACGAAGGGAACACGTGCACCTTAAGAACTGGAGAGAATGGTGCTCGGTTACCGATACTTTGCAGATGAACGAATTCGAACTTAAGACTCTTACGGAAGAGACAAGAAACGAATACGAAATCGCGGAGGAACTGCTCATTAACCGCAACAGAAACATGACCGGACTGATTGTGACGCGCGGAAAAGTGGGCGTTAGCGGGTTCATAAGAACCGAAAAAAAGTTCGGCGACGAAAAATATTTTGACATCGACAGGATTGACATAAATGCCGTCGAGAACCCGCACTTCATCGACAGCACGGGATGCGGAGATGTTTTTGCGTCATCGTTCACGCTTGATTTCTCAAAGAACAGGGACATTAACAAGAGTCTCCGCTACGCTACGCGCATAGCCTCGCTCAAAGCCTCCCTTTCGGGAATTGACGATTTGTATAAACTGAAATAAATGAAAAAAGGCAGAATACTTATTACCGGCTCCAACGGACTGCTCGGACAGGCGGTAGTTTCAATCTTCACCAGAGAATCCGATTTTGAACTCGTGCTTTCTTCGGTTGAGGAAAAATCGAACATCAACATCAATCAGGAGTATATTCAACTCGACGTTACTTCAAAAGAGAAAGTTAAAAAAACCGTCGCTGACGCCGCTCCCGACATTATTGTCAACTGCGCGGCTTATACCGACGTTGACGGATGCGAAACTGAAAGGGAATTAAGTTGGAGACTTAACGTAGATGCAGTCAAGCATCTTATTATCGCGGCGCGTCCTGCAGGCGCGAAAATCGTGCACTTCTCGACCGACTACGTCTTTGACGGGAAAAACGGTCCTTACGACGAGACAGCAACTCCGAATCCGATTTCATTCTACGGCCGCACGAAACTCGCTGCCGAGAATGCCCTCGTGTCAAGCGGTATAAAGAACGCGATAATAAGAACAATGGTTCTCTACGGAGCGGGAAGCAAGGTGAAACCAAATTTCGCGACATGGCTCGTGAATAAACTTTCCGCAGGCGAACTGATTAATATAGTTGACGACCAGATAGGCAACAGCACGATAGTTGACGACCTCGCTTACGGCACGCTTAAACTAATCGAGGCGGAAAAGGAAGGAATTTACAACATCGCGGGCAGGGACATTGAATCGCGCCTCGACTTCACGTTCAAACTGTGCGATGTATTCGGATACAAGAAAGAACTGATTAAAACAATAAAAACAAGGGACCTCAACCAGCCCGCGCCGCGTCCGCTTAATTCAGGACTTATAACGCTGAAAGCGCAGTCGGAACTCGGCTTCGAGCCGATGGACACGGTCGAATCCCTGCAATTACTTAAATATCAACTCGGTTATTAAAAATACATATTATGCTTGACATCAAATCAATAAGAGAGAATCCTGCGCAGGTCATTGAGAAACTTAAACGCAGAAACGAAGACACCGAAGTTATCAGCAAAATTCAGGAAGTCGATTCGAAACGCCTTGAGGTTATAAGGAAAGCAGATTCGCTTAAAGAATTAAGGAACAAAGTGTCGGACGAAATCGCGGTAATGAAAAAAAACAAGCAGGACGCTTCGGAGAAAATCGCTGAGATGAAAAAAGTATCCGATGACGTAAAGCAACTTGACGTCGATTTAAGAAATATCGAAACGGAAATTGAAAACCTTCTTTATTATGTTCCCGCCCTGCCCGCCGACGAAGTGCCTTACGGTAAAAGCGCCGACGATAACATAGAAAGAACCGTTTGGGGCGATAAAAAGAATTTCGACTTTAAGGTTAAAGACCATATCGAACTATCGAAGAAACTCGACATCCTGGACTTCGAACGCGGCGCGAAGATTACCGGAAGCGGCTTCCCGCTCTACAAGGGAAAAGGCGCTACTCTCGAAAGAGCCCTGATTTGCTTCATGCTCGATACGCATATTTCGAAGGGATACAGGGAAGTGATGACTCCCGTGCTCGTGAACCGCGCTTCGATGGAAGCGGCGGAGAAAGTGCCGAAATTCGAGGACGACATGTACAGAATCAACGAGGACGATTTTTTCGCGATACCTACAGCGGAAGTGCCTATAATAAACATTCACCGCGACGAAATATTTAAGGAAGACGAACTTCCGGTTAAATACTGCGGATTTACAAACTGCTTCCGCCGCGAAGCAGGAAGTTACGGAAAGGATACGAAGGGTTTCCTTCGCGTACATCAGTTCAATAAGGTCGAACTGATAAACTTCTGCCCGCCCGAAAATTCCTACGCGGAACTCGAGAAAATGCTTGCTGACGCCTGCGCCGTACTACAGGCGCTAAACGTTCATTACAGAGTGATAGAACTCTGCACGGGCGACATCGGTTTCTCCGCCAGCAAGTGCTACGATATTGAGGTCTGGTCATATGCGGAAAATAAATGGCTTGAGGCTTCGTCGGTTAGCAATTGCACCGATTTTCAAAGCAGGCGCGCCAAAATCCGGTACAAGAAGACTCTCGAAGGCGGTAAAACAAAGACCGAACTTGTTCACATACTAAACGGCAGCGGTCTTGCGACTTCGCGCCTGATGGTCGCTCTGCTTGAAGCGAACCAGACGAAGGAAGGAAATATTGTCGTTCCGGAAGTCCTGAGAAAATATACTAACTTCGACATTATATAAATAAAAGCCGGAATAACATTCCGGCTTTTTCTATAATCCTCTGCCTCTTTTATTTCTTCACGATTCCCTCTTCCACGAGAGTGCCAACGAGTTTGGAAGAGAACGAATCGGCGAAATCCTTTACAGACCTTGGATTCACGGTTTCCGACATTACCGAATAAACGAGTTGGTTCGTGTTAAGGTCGATTAATCCGCTCTCAAAGAATACATTTGAATTGATTGAATAAGCGCCGAAAACGCTCTCGTATGAATTGTAGTAATACGAGTAAAACGGATAACCGTAATAGCCGGGAGAATAACTCTTGTATTTCTTAATGTCTTTCACCGCGAGCAGAAGCACGCCGTCCGCTCCAGCAGACCTGACTATGCTCATCAGTTTTTCTTCCTTTGCCCTTTCGTCGAGCGCGTTTTCCCCGCTCTCGAGTATATCGGACGTGAACCTGTCGTACGAAGGCATCGCGCTGATGCCCGACGATTTCAAACCGCTCACGATTTTGTCCTCAATAACGCGCCTTGAGAATGAACTCTCTTTCGCGAGCACCCAGACCAGAATCTTGCTGTACTTTCTGCCGTTGTAATCAGGCTTCTGCCAGGAATCGGTAATATAAGTCAACGAGCCGCAGGAACTAAGCAGGAAAGAAACTAACAGCAGCGATATTAAAGCCATTGTTTTTTTCATATTCGAATTTTTTCTTTTACTCCTCATAAGCAAAATTACCTAAAACGCGCCGTTTTATGCAAGGAATTTTTTTACCCCTCATCGGGGTTACTTATATTGAAGAGTTTGCGGCGTTCGGAATTTTTACTCGAATTTTTTCTTCGCTAGCATTACCGCGCCGACCACCGCGGCCAGCAGCAGCATGCCCGCCGCGAGCACCTGAAATGAATAGGTTGTAAAAAGCAGTTTTCCGAGATGTTCCGCGGTTCCGATTTTCTCAGCGCTTTCGTTCATTTCTTTAGTTGTGAAACCGAAATATACCGTGAGTCCCAGAAGAGCGAAAAGCAGAATCGATAAAAGCAGTGACGTTATTTTTTTGTATGAAAACTCCTCTGCATGCTTGCTTTCCTCCCGCAGATTCAGCAGCATTATCACGAACAGGAACAGCACCATTATCGCTCCCATATAAACAAGAATCTGTATTATGGCTATGAACTGCGCCTTCAGCAAAAGATAAATAACGGCTACCGTGAAGAAATTCAGTATCAGGTAAATGGCGCTGATTACCGGATTCTTTCTCGTTATCATCAGTATTGCCGTTAATACCGCCGCGAGGCCTGCTATTGCGAATATTATCGTTTCTGCGTTCATCAAAATTTATTATTCATAAATATAAGTCATATAGATCAAATTTTTAACTCAAATTTTTACCTTTTGACTTTATGCCCGTAAATATATTTTTGATTTATGTCACGGCTTTTAAAAATATTTCTTTTAACTCTATTTCTTATTCCTTCGGGTGCTTTTTCACAGGACAGCACGGAATACGGAGTCGACCACGAGTCGTTGTCCCTCTTCGTCGCGGGAAAATCGGCTGAACTCAGGGAAGATTATAATACCGCGATGGAATACTACAGGACGGCGCTCAAGCGTAATAAAGCGCCCGGTATTTACTTCGCTATCGCGAACATAAACCTGAAAACCGGAAAACTTCAGGACGCGCTGCTTGAAATCAACAACGCTCTGAAACTAAGCCCGGATAATAACGAATATAAAACACTTAAGGCGAACATTTATTACGGCACGGGAAAAGTCGATATCGCGGCGGGAATCTACGAAGAAATACTTTCGAGGGAGCCGGAAAATATTTTTGTGCTATACTCCCTTGCGCGCTCTTATCAGGAACTTAAAAATCAGGACAAAGCCGTTATTGTTTACGAGCAGTTGACCGATATTTACGGCTTCGATGCCGATGTTCTCAAAAGAATGTTCGACATTTATTTCTCGAAGCAGAATTACGAAAAGTGCGCCGAGACTCTGTCGTACATGCTTAAACTCGACCCGTATAATTCTTCGCTTATGTTCGACCTCGCGTCGATGTATTCCAAACTCGGCAGGGAAGACGACGCGAAAGGCATATTCGAAAGGCTTGCCTCGCTGAACCCGACCGACAAGCAGATTCAGGCGGAAATCGTGAAGATTTACTTTAAGAAAAACGAGATAGAGAAAGGTTTTGAAGAATTCGCGAGAGTAATCGGCAAGAATAATCTTACTTTCAACGAAAAATCTCAACTCGGAGAATTATATTTCAATATGATTTCTCAGGACCCGAAAACGGCTGACGTTGTCGAATACATTTTTAAGTATCTGAATCAGTCCAATCCCGATAACTGGATTCCTTATTACTATCTCGGACAACTCGACATTCTGAACAAGAAAAACGATGATGCTGCGGATAAATTCGTCAGAGGCGCCGTGTACGCCGATACGTCGGCTGACGCCTACGTTCAAATCGGCTACGCTCTCTTCACGCTTGAAAGATACGACCTCGCCAAACCCGTGCTTGAAAATGGACTTACACACGCGTCAGATGATTTCAGGATAAACTATACTTATGCTCTCGTTCTTCAGAGAACCGGCAATCTTCCTCTTTCGATTAAGTATTACGAAAAAGCGGCTGAATTGAATCCTAACGAACTCAGCATTATTTCTTCCCTCGCCCTCGCTTATAACAGCAATAAGCAGTTCAGGGAATCGAATGAAGCGTACGAAAAGGCGCTGAAGATTGACCCTGATAACGCGCTTATACTGAACAACTATGCATACAATCTTTCAACGCGCGGGGAAAACCTTAACAAGGCGCTTGATATGGTCAGAAAGGCTGTCAATAAGGAGCCGGGAAATTCGTCGTACCTCGACACGATGGGTTGGATTTATTATATGATGAAGGATTATAAATCGGCGAAAGAATACATCGAACGCGCCGTTTCGGTTAACGGCTCAAACGCTGTCATTCTCGAGCATCTGGGAGATATACACTACGCGCTAAAAGACAATCAAAAAGCCCTCTACTTCTGGAAAAAAGCGCTCGAGATAAACAGGAACAACACTCAACTCGAAGAAAAAATAAATTTTTTAAAATAAATAATTCGGAAAGGATATTTTAAAATGCCTCAAAGAGGACAGCACAAAGTTATTATTATCGGAACAGGTCCCGCGGGTCTGACAGCCGCAATTTATACGGCAAGAGCAAATCTTGAACCTATTATTTTTGAAGGAGCGCAGCCGGGCGGACAACTTATGATAACCACCGACATCGAAAACTATCCAGGCTTCGAAAAAGGAATCGCAGGACCCGAACTTATGGACATTATGAGAAAGCAGGCGCAGAGATTCGGAGCTCAGAGTTTTTTCAAAACTATCAACAAAGTCGATTTTTCCTCAAAACCTTTAAGGGTCTGGGCTGACGACAATACCGAATATACAGCCGACACTGTCATAATCGCAACGGGTGCGTCCGCGAGATACCTCGGAATCGAATCCGAAAAAAATTATATGGGCTCGGGAGTATCCGCCTGCGCGACCTGCGACGGCTTCTTTTTCAGAAATCAAAGAGTGGTGGTAGTAGGCGGCGGCGACACCGCTATGGAGGAAGCGAATTACCTGACTCATCACGCGTCCGAAGTAACGCTCATCCACAGAAGAGAGGGATTCCGCGCCTCAAACATTATGCTCGAAAGAGTAAAGAAAAATCCGAAAATTAAATTCGCCCT
>CALGII010000170.1 GCA_937915485.1 uncultured Ignavibacteriota bacterium
GTTCAGAAAAACTTGCCGCTGCGCCGCCGCTGAAACCTGAAAGCGTTTTTTCGACTGCGGAAATAATCCTGTTGTGTCCCGTGCATCGGCAAAGATTTCCGCCAAGGAAGGAAAGAGCGGTTTCCGCGTCGAAAGAATCGGTAGATAAAAGAAATGACGCGAAAGAAACCACGAATCCCGGAGTGCAGAACCCGCACTGCGTTCCGCCTTCGTTCACGAGCGTTTCCTGAAATGGCGACATTCCTTTTACGTTAAGCCCTTCGATTGAAACAACGTGCCGTCCGTGAATTTCCGATACGGGAAGAAGACAGGAGTTGACGGATTTGTATCGAATGAAATTTCCCGTCATTTCCCCGACAAGAATCGTGCAGGCGCCGCAGTCTCCCTCTCTGCAGCCTTCCTTCGTTCCCGTCAGGTGTTGTTGCAGGCGCAAAAAATCAAGTACTGTCACGGACGGATTAATGTCCGTCTCGACATATTCATTATTGCAAATAAATTTCAGGTGAACATTCATCTTTATTGAAAGTAACTGTTGGATTTTTTTAATATGTTGTTTTCCGTTTCGGAATAAACCGCGTACTCAAAATCGTTCTGTACCGCGTACGCTCCGTATTCGCCGTGTTTATTCAGAGCAAGAAAACCAACCTGAATGTCATTTATGTTTTCTTTCTTAATTTTGATTATTCTCTCGACAGCCGCCTTGCAGGCGTCAAGCGGAGTGTAGCCGTTCGACATCAGTTCTACAATCGTGTGTGCCCCGCAAATTCTGATTACCTCTTCGCCGACACCCGTCGCGGTCGCGGCGCCGACGTCGTTGTTCACGTATAAAGCCGCGCCGATTATCGGAGAGTCTCCGACTCTGCCGTGATACTTGTACTTAAGCCCGCTCGTCGTGCAGGCGCCGGAAAGGTTTCCCGATTTGTCTATCGCTATCATTCCTATCGTGTCGTGATTGTCCTTTCCGTATGGAACGTATCCGCTGTTCTTCATCCATTCCTTCCACTTTTTCTCCGCCTGAGGAGTCAGAAGATTTTCTTCCCTGAAGCCGTTTTGAAGCGCGAACTGCTTCGCGCCTTCGCCGACGAGCATAATGTGCGGAGTCTTCTCCATTACCACCCTCGCGACGCATATGGGATGCATTATTCCTTCGAGAAACGCTACGGAGCCGCAATTAAAACCATCATCCATTATACAGGAGTCAAGCGTCACGTGCCCGTCTCTGTCGGGAAGTCCGCCGTAACCGACGGAAGATACATTCGGGTCGCCCTCGGGAATCTGTACTCCCGCCTCGACCGCGTCAAGCGCCCTGCCTCCCGCCTCGAGTACCCTCCACGCTTCCTTATTCGCCGGAATGCCGAAAATCCAGGTTGATAGAACTAACGGCTTTGTAACATTTCCGGTATTGGTTTTGTCAGAATTGAATTTTCGCAAAAAGGGAAAGAGTCCGGCCGCGAGCGCGGAACTCTTTATGAAACCTCTTCTGGTAATCATATTCTTTTCTATTTTCAGGTATTTACCTAAAATTTAAAAAATATTAAAGTCTTTTTGAAATTCCGAAAAATATAGTTTTTTCATTATTATTAATTAATGTCCTCACTATGATTTCAAAAAATGCGTCTCAATATGAGAATAATTTCTCATATTGAGAAAGATTTCTCGTCGTTTTCGAGTTGTTTTTCCTTATAGTAAATAACAAAATGCGCAAAAATAGTTTACTTTTTCGGAAAAATCATTTTAACCCAAAAATGAACTTTTCGGCATGGTAATTGAAATAATATAAGTGAGTTATTTGAAAATCTGAAAATAAATTATTTTATATATATAGTTTATAACGAGTTCCCCAAATTACCCTTTACTTAATTAAAAGCGCCGGGATAACAAATCCGGCGCTTTTTTTATGCCCGAAAAACCGGGCGGACTTAAACCTTTCCTTTCATATCTATCGAAATTGAAATTGCAGGTTTAAATAATTATTTTGAATCTTCCATTTTAATAATATTTTACTGATGAGCAAAAAACGAGCGCACGAACAAAAGAAACAGGCGGAGATAATAAATTTCGAACTTCCTTTCGAGCCTGATAGAAAATTCAAAACAATTATATACGCGTCAATTTCGGTTATTGCCTTCGCGCTGGCGTACTATTACCTCGCGGCGGCGAAATCCGTTAACGGATATTTTTCTTTTCCTCTCGATGATCCGTGGATACACCTTACGTTCGCGAAAAATCTCGCGCATTATTTCAGTTTCTCGTACTTTAAAAACGAAATGGCGACGGCGGGCTCGACATCGCCTGTTTATACGTTCCTTGTCGCGGCGGGCTTCGTCGTTTCGAACAACGAAATGATTATAAGTTACGTAGTCGGAATATTGTTCTTCATTCTGTCAGGCGTGTATTTCTACAAACTTTCAGGTTTTGATTTCACGAAAGAAAATTATTTCGCGCTGCTCTTCACCGCGATATTCGTCGCCGACAAGTGGATGAGTTTCATCTCGGTTTCGGGAATGGAAACGACGATGTTCATTTTCACCTTGATTGCCGCCGTGTATTTCTATAAGCGGAGAAGCGCCGCCGTGTTCGCGGTTTTTCTCGGACTGATTCTATGGGGACGTCCGGATGGAGTAACTTTCATCGGCGCTCTCGCGGTCGATTATTTTTTCGCGGTCAGATTTTCGAAAACGGACAAGACGATAAAACTGTTTTCAAAAAACGATTTTGTAAAAATCGGAATTATCGCGGGCGCAATCGTCGTATTGTACTTCATAATGAATTTCGTACTTTCGGGCTCACTGCTTCCGAACACGTACTCTGCGAAACTTACGTATTACGCTCCGGAGTTCAAGAGCAGGTCTGAATTCCTGAAATTCGAAGTCTGGGATTACTTCACGTCCGGCGCGTACGGAATACTGGCGGTCGGCTTTATTTTCTCGGCAGTCAAAATGCTGTATGACCTCGCGAAGAAAAAATATAATCCGAACATACTATATGTGCTGGCGGTTTTCGCTCTCATTTTTGTTTACTGGTTCAAACTTCCTTACGCCCACAGGTTCGGAAGATATCTGATGCCCGCAATACCCTTCATCATTCTCGCTTCGGGACTGGGGTTCAGGGAAATGTCAATAATCGCGGGAAATTATTTCAAGAGCAAAAACCTGGCAAATGGTTTCATGATTCTTGTTTCCGCCGTTATAATTTTATATTCATTCCTGAATTACAACGAAAACAAAGCGGTTTACGCGGAGCAGTGCGCTTACATTCACGACAGACAGGTGGTGACCGCTCAATGGATAAAAGAAAACACGAAACCCGAAGATGTTATAGCGACTCACGATGTTGGGGCGATAGGCTACTACAGCGAAAGGAAAATCGTGGACGTGGCGGGTCTTATTACGCCCGAACTAATCACGAAGATAAACGACAGGAATTACACTACATTCCTGATGGATTATCTTAAAAAAAGCAACGTGAGTTATCTCGCGTTTCTGAGAGAATGGTACAGGGTGGTGAACCAGAATCCGCTCTACACGAGCGTTAACAAGGACCCGATAGAATTCATGGACGTGTTCAGGTACGAACCCGACAAAACATACATAATAAGCAAGGAAGCGAACAGCATCATTATGGCGGCGCAGGATATGCTCGGACGGCGCTCTCCGCAACAGGCATTGCAATACCTTCAGCAGGCGCTGAGAGTCGAGCCCAATTCATCTTACACTTACCTGATGCTCGCATATGCTTATTCAGGTATGCGTGACAATGCGAATGCCGAAAAAAGTCTGAAGAAAGCGCTTGAAATATTTCCCGACTTCAAGGAAGCGCTTCTTCAATCGGCGAACCTCGACAAGCAGACAGGAAAAAAAGACGAAGCGGTAAAATCACTGGAAAGGCTTATAAAGATTGACCCGCAGAATAAAACGGCGCTCGATATGCTGAAATCACTGAGCGATACTACGCAGATAAAGAAATAAGAAATTAAAAAATATTTTTAAAAAGAGCAGTAAAACTACTGCTCTTTTTTATTTTCGCCCCAGCCGAGATGACCTACGTGCTTCAGTATTACCGCGCCCGCGATGAATCCGGCAATTATGTAAATGAATCCCGTGAGATAGTCGCCGAGAATAATTTTTCCGATTCCGAACAGGAACGAGAAAAGCAGGACGACGCCAAGGAACCAGTCGAGAAAAAGTACGCCGTATCCGCTGTCGGGTTTTATTTCAGGAAGTTTCGCGGCGATTTTTTTCCACCCGAATCCGCCCGGATGAACCCGTCTGTAGAATTCAAGCAGCCTTTCTTCGTTCGTAGGTTTTGTTATGAAAGCCGTTATGACCCACGCAAGAGTTGTTATCGGAACGATAATGTAGAGAGTTTCGGGAAACTTCACACCGAAATTTCCAAAATGAAGAACGCCGTAAACAACGAACGGCGTAACGGTTGCCACTATTTCGCTTATCGCGTTCACGCGCCACCAGAACCACCTTAAAATAAGCACGAGTCCGAGCCCCGCTCCGCATTCCAACACGAAAGACCAAACGCCCGAAATTGTTGACATGAAATTCGTTACAAGCACGGCCACTATCATGAAAACTATAGTCATCCATCTCGACGCGGAAACATAATGCTTGTCGGTTTCATTCGGCTTTATGAACCTCTTGTAAAAATCATTTATGAAGTATGACGTTCCCCAGTTAAGATGCGTCGCGATTGTGGACATCGACGCCGCGAAGAACGTGGCAAGCAGAAGTCCTTTCAATCCGACGGGAAGAAAATCGTTCATCGCCTTTACGTAGCCAAGCCCCTTGTCAGCCGCGGGCAAATCGGGATAAAGAACAAGCGCCGAAAGCGCGACTATTATCCACGGCCACGGACGAAGAGTGTAATGCGCGACCTGAAAGAACAAAGTTGCGAGAAGCGAATGCTTTTCGTTCTTTGCAGACATCATTCTCTGCGCGACGTATCCGCCGCCGCCAGGCTCCGCGCCGGGATACCAACTAGCCCACCATTGAACGCCTATGTACGCGAGGAATGTCGTGAACGTCATCATGAAAAACCCGCCCGTGCCCGTCGCGCCCGAAGTGCTTTCGCCAATCTGCGGTGTGAACTTCAGCGCCCAGTCGGGAAGTTTAGCCTGAAGACCTTCTATGCCGCCGACCTGAGGCGAATTAACGACTATGATCGCGAGTATTATGCAGCCCGTCATCTTGATTACAAACTGAAAAGCGTCCGTAACCGCCACGCCCCACAGTCCCGCCATCGCCGATATAACAGCGGTTATAATCATTATCGCGAGAATGAAGAACATCACGTTGCCGTCGTTAACCTGCTGCGGAAACATTCCCTTGAGTATCTTGCCGAGAGCAAGGTTAACCCAGCCCATTATTATTATGTTCATGAATATGCCGAGGTAAATCGCCTTGAACCCGCGGAGGAATGAAGCCGCTTTTCCCGAATAACGGAGTTCGATGAACTCGACGTCTGTCAGTATGTTCGCCCGCCGCCATAAACGGGCGAAAAAGAATACGGTCAGCATTCCGCCGAACATCATATTCCACCAGAGCCAGTTGCCCGCGATGCCGCTTTGCCCGACAAGTTCGGTTACCGCGAGAGGCGTATCCGCGGCGAACGTCGTAGCGACCATCGAAAGCCCCGCGAGCCACCACGTCATCTTTCTTCCAGAGAGGAAAAAATTTTCCGTATTGCCGCCCGCTTTCTTGTAATAATAAAATCCAATTAGTAGATTGATGATGAAATATACGACGACTATAGTCCAGTCAATAATGTGCATAGAATGTTTTTGGTTGTGTTTAAGATATTAAGGGAGGAATTATTTTAAAAGGCAGTTTTGAGAGCAATTTCAAATTGCAAATTTTAAATGCTGAATTAAGAACTATAGCATTGAGTCAGGTTAAGCGTCAAACCTTTCCGTAAAATAAAAAAGGCTTCGTTGAAAGCCTTTTAAATATCCGTTCTTTAGCAGTATAAAATTTTCACGCTTATTTCATTGTGTTACGCGACCGGAGGCGTGAATACTCTTGCTTTGAGTTCGCTGTCAACTATGAACAGACCGCCGACGTTATCGCCGACAAGTTTCATCCTGTTCACGAGCCTTGACACCGTCGCCTCTTCTTCAACCTGCTCGTCAACGTACCACTTCAGAAAACTCGCCGAAGCGTGGTCGTTTTCCTTTATTGAAAGGTCGAGCAAATCGTTAATTGATTTTGTCACGAACTGCTCGTGCTCGAGAGTTTTTTCGAAAACATCCAGCGGTGACTTGAAGTCTGCAGGAGGCGTATCGATTTTCGTGAGCACGACGTCGCCGCCTCTGTCGAGCAGGTAGTTATAAAATTTCATCGCGTGAAATGTTTCTTCCTGATACTGCACGTAGAAAAAGTTCGCGAATCCGTCGAGGTCTTTTGTCTTGCAGTATGCCGACATCGCAAGGTAAAAATAAGCCGAATACAATTCCTTGTTTATCTGTGAATTTATTGCGTCTTGAAGTTTCTTTGATATCATGTTAGACTCCTTAGTTTTAATGTGTTATTCAATAAATAAAACGCTTTTTGAGCATCATTAGTTTCAATAAAATTAATGATTTAAACGCGCATTTGCAGTGCCATTATAAAACATCTACTGCGTAAGTATGTCCACGCTCTTTACGAAATCGTCCGTATAAATCTTATCAACGACGTCCATTCCCGCCGTCACCTCTCCGAAAATTGTATATAAATTATCAAGGTGATAGAAAGGCGCGTGCATTATGAAAAACTGGCTGCCTTCGGTATCCTTTCCCTCCGAAGCCATTCCCAGAACTCCTCTTTCGAAACTCATCGGAATGAATTCCGAACGTATCGAGTATTCCGGTCCGCCCCAGCCGTTATTGAGCGGGTCGCCGCCCTGTATAACGAAACCGGGAACGACGCGGTGAAACCTGGTATTATTGAAAAATCCCTTCTCCGCAAGAGAGACAAAATTCAAAACGGTGAACGGGGAATTGTACGGGAATAATTTCAATACGATGTCCCCGCGGCTCGTATGCATTACCGCGGTTTGCTTTTTATAAAGTTCGTTCAGTTTGTCAGCGTCAAAAAAACTCTTTCGCTTCGCGTTAAAAGTATAAGCCTTCTTTGTTATCAACATTAGAGCGTCTGCCGACTCCTTGCAAATTTCGTAATCGTCGATAGCGAGATTGCCCTCGAGAAGCGGTGCGGAGTTTTCCGCGTTCAAAGCGGCGAACTCCCGTATGAACAGTTTCATCGTCTCTTTATCCTTCGGATATTCGAGGCTCTGGTAATCGATGCCAAGCGAAATCTTCAGTTCGTCCCTCTTGCTTTCGTACATCGGCTGATTCAGGGCATTGATGCAGATATCTACAATTGACGGGTCTTTGGAACCCGCGAATTCAATGAATATCAGTCTCATTGTTTCCTTGTCCGCGTCATCCGCCTTTCCTTTTAACGCGTCAAGCGTTTCAACAAACGCCCTGTATATCGGAATCAATTCTTTCCCAGCAATCATATCACCCTCGGTGATTTTCTTCTCGTTCACGTAATTCTGAACATCCGCCGTAATTAGTTTTCGTAAGTCCTTGTAAACGCCCGCGTCGTTAAAGTAACCGCATGCCTGAATTATGTAAGGCTTAAGGTAATAGCCCTCCGTCTGCGCGTAAAGAGACAATAACTCGTCGCGCGCTTCGTCTTTGTATATCGCGCCGATTGTCTTAACCGCTTCGCCTATCGACGCGAGGTCAACAGCCTTGCCTTTTATCAGGAACCATTGCAGGCGCGGCTTCATCTCCTCTTTCAATTTGGCGTCGGTTGTCCCGCTGAATATGTACGCGAGTCCCGACAAAGCGGCGGTCGAAAGATAAGCGTCCTCGCCTTCGCCCTTATCTATCAGAAAATACGCGAGTTCCCTGTTTGAAGACAATGAATTGTCGTTCCTGAAAATCGCGGCGAATGAATTTATTATGCTCAGTTTTACCTGCCAGACGTCTTCTTTGTCGTATGAATTCATCAGGTAATTCACGTCGCTTTTATCCGCGGCGTTTCCGAAAGAAGTAAACGCCCTGCTTCGTGTATCCGCGTCGGAAGACTTCGTCAGTTTAAGCAATTCATCCCTCGCGCCGAGAAGTAAATCCCTGTTTCTCGTGTAAAGAAAAGCGTGAGCGCACATTCTTATCGTTTCAGCGTCGTTTGTTTTCAGCAGGGATTTTATCTTTTCCACTGACGCGTTGTTCTTAATGTTTCTTCTCGCGAACCTCGCGAGTGAATAAGCGTAAGCGGTGCTGACCTTGCCTGTTATGGGATAGAAATTGCAAAGCGCGGCGAGGTCATCCTCGTTTCCAATCGAGCCGAGAGATTTAACCACCTGAGCAAAAACCTCTCTGTCAGTCTCTGATTTCATCGCCTCCAGCAGTCCGTTCCGTGAATCATCGCACGGAATCAGTCCGAGCGCGAATGCGGCGGCGGTTCTTATCTCGGGATTGTTCGCGGAAAGAAGTTTTTCCGTGATTGGAATCACGAACTTCGTGTCTCCGATATTGCCCATCGCTATGAGAGTTCTGATAACCACGGCGTTGTTGAACGAATTGAGGTATGTCTGAAGTTCGTTGCCGGGTCCCGCTGTTCTCTCGTCCTGCAGTTTCAGTACTTCCAGTTCTTCAGCCGTAAACAACTGCGCATCGGCTTTGAGCGCGGCGAACATGAACACGAACAGACACAGAATAAATTTTTTCATCTTATATTATGCTTTATTTTCCAAGCAGGTTGAACATGTTTTTCTTATACGCTTCAACACCCGGCTGGTTGAAGGGATTCACGCCGAGCATGTACGCGCTGATTGCGCAGGAGAATTCAAAAAAGTACATCAACGCGCCGAGATATTTTTCCCTGAGTTCGGGCACGGAGATTGTAATGCAGGGAACGCCCCCGTCCTTGTGGGCTTTTATGGTGCCGAGCATCGCCTTCTCGTTAACGTAATTCAGGTTTTTTCCGGCGATGTAGTCAAGCCCGTCCTGATTTGATTTCTCCGCTGGTACCGCGAGGCTCTTTTTCGGCTTCTCAATCCATAGAAATGTTTCAAATAAATTTCTCGCGCCTTCCTGTACGAACTGTCCGAGCGAATGCAGGTCGGTTGAATACACCGCTCCCGCGGGAAAAATGCCCTTGTTTTCTTTTCCTTCACTCTCGCCGAACAACTGTTTCCACCATTCGATGAAATAAACGAGCGAAGGATTAAAACTCACGAGCATCTCAATCGCCTTGCCGTTTTGATAAAGAAGATTTCTCGTCGCGGCGTAAAGCATCGCCGGATTGTCTTCGGGTTTATCGCGCCCCTTGAGAGCGGTCTCCATTTCTTCTGCGCCTTTAACGAACTGTTTTATGTCAAACCCCGCGCAGGCTATCGGAAGAAACCCTGCGGGCGAGAGGACGGAATATCTTCCGCCGACGTCGTCGGGAATGACAAACGTTCTGTACTTTTCCTTGTCCGCGAGAGATTTCAGCGCGCCTTTCGAGCCGTCAGTCACCGCTACGATTCGCGACGCGGCAACTTCGTGTCCGTATTTTTTTATGAGGTTAGCCCTTAGAAGCCTGAACGCTATGGCGGGTTCCGTGGTCGTGCCTGATTTCGAAATTACAATTACGGAATATTTCAACCTGTCGAGAGCGTTAATCAGTTCCGCGTGATAATCTTCGCTGATGTTCTGACCGGCGAACACTATCATAGGATATCTGCGTTTCTTCTTGTGAAGGAATTTAAAACTGTCCTGAAGCGCTTCGATTACCGCGCGCGACCCGAGGTACGATCCCCCGATTCCGACTACTACTATTACGTCCGATTTTCTGCGAAGATAATAAGCGGTTTCTTCTATCTCGCCTATAAGTTTTTTTGATATGTCCGATGGAAGGTCGAGCCATCCGAGAAAATCGCTGCCCGCTCCCGATACGTTAAGCAGTTCGTTGTACGCCTTTACGGCATTTGATTTTGCGGCTTCGAATTCATCCGCGCCAGCGAACGGCAGCGCGTTTTCAACTCCGACTCTAATGTGATTGAGCGTGATTTCCATAATGAACCTCCGTTGTAGTTAAATTGATTATAATAATATTTGCGAAATTTTATAATACAATAAACTTACTCTTTACAGTGATTTGGGAGAAAGAAATATTGCGATAAGATCAGGTAGATTCTTGAAGAAAACTTTCCTGATTATAAAATTATATCGCTTATAAATGAGATACCTGAAGAGACAGGAAGCGTAGCAAATGTATAGAGCGCAACAGGGAATCTCGTGAATTTTCTTTTATGCGAAAAAGTTCTTTTTACCTGACTACGATCTGGAAACCGATGATGAAGCTTATTAGACATTGAAAAACAACCTTGATGGCATTAAAGTCGTCAGGGTCAAATCAAAATAATTAAACAGAATTTCAAAAAACAGCGGCGTCCTGAATTGCATTACGTAGCAGGTGTGAGCGAATGACTTTCATCTGAATGCAGGATAGGAATAATTATCCCCTATGAAATTTGAATTTTAAAAAGTCATTAACTAATTAAAATTAACTACACGATTATACCCATTGTTATGTCCGATATATCGGGGAAAGATCATACACGTGTTTTACTTGAGTTATAGTTAAAATCGCGATCGCGGATTCTT
>CALGII010000171.1 GCA_937915485.1 uncultured Ignavibacteriota bacterium
GTCGAGATTGTTCATAAGCATTCTCATCGCGGCTTCCGCCTGCCAGTTCTTACAGGTCATTTTTGTTCCGGTTGGTGCTTTAATTATTCGTGACATATAATTGAAGTTTTATTTTTGGTATATGAACAAAGATAGATATTTGCGGTATGAAAAAATATTGATAAAAAAATAGTAAAGCGGAGAGCCTGCGGCTCTCCGCTCTATAATTTACCAGATTGAAACTCTAATTTTTTCCGGCCGGAACATTTTATTGCTTTCAGAAACACTGAACGCCTTGTAGAATTCGTTAATGTTCGAGTACGGTCCGTTTACGCGCAGGAAAGCAGGGGAGTGAACGTCTGTCATCACGCGCTTTGCAAGCATTTCGGGTCTGTAGTAAACCGCCCACGAGAAAGCGTAGCCGAGAAAATATCTCTGGTCGGCGTTGAACCCGCCGATTTCCTTGTTCTCCTGTCCGTCCTTCGTCATCTTCATCGCTTCATAGCCGATTACAAGCCCGCCGAGGTCGGCAATGTTCTCTCCGAGAGTTGCTTTACCGTTGATGCGCATGCTGTCGAGAACGACATAGTTATTATACTGCTCGACCATCAGTTTCGATTTCTCGACGAACTTAGCCGAGTCCGAAGCTGTCCACCAGCCCTGAAGATTTCCTTTTTCATCGTACAATCTTCCCTGGTCGTCAAACCCGTGAGTCATTTCGTGGCCTACGGTGCTCGCTCCGATAAATCCGAAAAGAAACGCGTCGTCAACTTCGCTCATTTTCTTTCCCGGAATCGTGAGTATTGCCGCGGGAAGAACAATCTCGTTGTTCGAAGGATTGTAATACGCGTTGTAAGTCTGCGGGGTCATGTCCCATTCGGTTCTGTCAACGGGTTTGTAAAGTTTTGAAACCATATCATCGTAATGCCACTTTGAAGCGTTCAGAATATTCTTCAGGTATGAATCGCGGACAATCTCGAGCGTCGAATAATCTTTCCACTTGTCGGGATAACCGATTTTCTTTACCATAGTACCGAGTTTCACGAGCGCTTTCTTTTTCGTTTCTTCGCTCATCCAATCGAGTTTCTTGATTCTTTCACCGAAAGATATAGCCATCAGGTCAACGATGTATTTAGTTCTTTCTTTATCTTCGGGAGGGAAGTAAAGCCTTACGTATTCCATGCCGAGAATCTCGCCGAGCATGTCGTTTGTATTGTCGAGAACCCTTTTCCAGCGGGGTTTCTGCTCGGTTGTGCCGTTAAGAATCGTGCCGTAAAACCTGAAATGCTCATCGTCGAATTCTTTCGGCAGGTATTCAGATAGATTTCTAATGAGGTGCCACTTCAGATAAGATTTCCAGTCGTCGAGCGTATATTTCGAAGACAACTTCTCAAGTCCTATAAAAAACTCAGGCTGTCCTACAATGACGAATTCCTGATTCTTTATTCCCAGGTAACCAAGCATAGCGTTCCAGTCAAGCGACGGCGTCCGCTTGTTTAGTTCCGCAATTGTCATTCTGTTGTAGTTTGCGTAATCATCGCGGAGGTCCTCGAGTTTTCTTGAAATTTTGGCGAGGTCCGTTTCAATTTCAAACACAGCAAGAGAGATTTTCTCGTTGTTCGCTTTTCGGTCAAGAAGCGACATCGATTTTTCGATGTGTTTCTTGTACTCTTTTCTAATGTTCGCGGTCCTGCCGTCGGTGTTGAAGAAATAATCCCTGTCGGGAAGCCCTATGCCGCCCTGATAGAGCGTTACGACGTTTTTGTCGCTGTTCATCAAATCCTGCGACACATAGAGGGAAAAGAACGGTCCAAAACCGTATTGCTTGAATGTTACCGCCAGCTCGACCGCCTCTGAAAAACTTTTTACGCCGTCAATTTTTTTTAAGTACTCTTCAACCGGCTTAACGCCCATATCGTTTATGGAATTCTCGTCCATTCCGCTGAAGAAGAAGTCTCCGATTTTCTGAGTGTTGCTGCCCTTTGCGGCAATAACATCTTTTTGCGCGTCGAGGCAGATGTTGTAAAGATAAACGTAAACGCTGTCCTCTACGAGGTTGAAAATTCCGTACGTGTGCTCGTAAGGAGGAATCGGATTGGCTTTAATAAAGGAGCCGTTAGCATACTGAAAGAAATCATCGGCGGGGTTCACGGAAAAGTCAATGTTATTGTTCAAAAAATACTTTTCCTGAGAGAATGTTCCGCTCGCCGCGGCAAGAAAAATAACTACCGCTAAAAAGTTTATAAAATGCTTCATAAGAAATTGTTTTTTTATATAATTATACGTAAATGAATCTCAAATGTTATCTGAAAAACGCTGTTTTTCATTATTTCTTTTAAATTATATAAGTTAAATTTAATAAAACGCATAAAAGCAAATCTGAAATGAAAATTTATTTCGCGACTTCCATAAGCGGGGTAATCACAAACGATTCCGCGTATTACAACAAGGGACTGATTAACATTTTGAAGAATTTCGGTGAGGTTCTTACAGAGCACTTTTCAAACGCGGACCTTCAGAGGAAAGGGGAGGCGAAACTCACGGATAAGTTCATACACGACAGGGATGTGAAATGGATAGACGAGTCAGAGTGCATAATCGCCGACGTTACGAATCCCAGCCTCGGCGTGGGTTATGAAATACGTTACGGAATTGAACGCGGCAAAAAGATTCTATGCCTTAAAAGAAAAGACGGAAATCGTCTTTCCGCGATGATTAAGGGAAACGGGATGGTTGACACGGCTGAATACGGCAGTATTGCCGAAGCATCGGAAATCATAAAAAATTTCTTCAATAAGAATTATGGAATTTAAAAAGGCGAAGAGCGAGCCGGTGTTATTATTGAAGTACTTGCGAAAAACCGATAAGATACTGGACGTCGGCTGCGGCGGGGGCGCGCTCGTTAGATATCTGCTCGAAAAAAATTACGACGCGTACGGCACTGATAAAAAAAGCGTATTGGGAAAATCACTCTTAAGGTTCGAAAGCAGAATGCTCGGAAGGAGGCTTCATTACGGGAAAGCGGAGAAACTGCCGTTTTACGATTTGGTCTTTGACACTGTCGTTTTCTTCGCAAGTTTTCACCACGTTCCCATTAAGAATTTTGCGAAGGCTCTGAGCGAGTGCAGGCGGGTGTTAAAACCGGGAGGCAGGGTAATCATCATAGAGCCGCTGCCCGTAAAAGGACATTATTACGAACTTCTGAAACTCGCGAATGACGAGAAAGCGGTACAGGCTGAGGCGTATAAATTTATTAAAAATAGTTACCCGGATTATTTCGGAAAATATTCGGAGAAACATTTTTATATTCTGAGAACCCCTGATGATTTCAGAACACTGCTTGAAAAATACGTGCGGGGAGCGCGCAGGAAAAAAGCGATATGGAACAGGGCGGAAACATTAATCAACAAAAATACATATCCTGACCTGTTTAAGTCAACAGTAAGATTAATTTTATTATCGGCGTGATGAACACTGCGGTCCGTTTCTTGTATTGCAAAATATTTTAAAATTCATCTTGACAAATCGGTTTTATAATCATAAATTCTTTTAGTTCTATTATATAGGGTTGAGTTTCAGCAGCGCATAAAGATTGCCGCGGATTATACCGCGTGTAGATTAAACGTCCATCGACGTTTGCGGCCGTTCTGAGGACCGCCTGTCACGAATGTGACTTACTTTATGATGCAAATCTCACAAGAGATATATGCAAATATATACTGGCTCAACCCTTTTAAAAATGCCGTGATTCATTTCACGGCATTTTTTTTTGTGCGCCGTGTTAAATTCCCGTCATTCGGACTGTTGCTCAATTATTCTTTCAAGGGCGTAAATTTACTGCTGCTCCTGAACTTAATCACTGTTAATTTGTTATATTAATTGATTTTTCTTTAATCGGAAATTTTATATTTTATACAATAATAAAAGAAAAAGGTTAATAAAATGGCTGAATGGGATATTTTAACGAAAGACGACATAAAAAGAATTCAGGACTCATACGGCAAGATTGAAGGCAGGTATCAGGAAACAGGCGATTACCTGTACAGGCATCTGTTCGAGTGCTGCCCCGACGTCGCCGATATTTTCAAGGTCGATATGAAAGAGCAATCGATGACCCTGATGAGGATGGTGAAGACTGTTGTCGAGGGACTGAACAACGTTGACATTATAATGCCCGCGATACAGAAAATGGGACAAAGGCATAACGATATTGGCATAACTCCCGCGCAGTACGGATATTTCAAGGAGTCGTTGTTATATGCACTGGGAAAGGTTCTCGGAAAGGATTTCACGCCCGAAATAAAAGAATCGTGGGGCAGGTTCTACGACGTGCTGTCGGGACTGATGAAAGGGAATTGAAACATTAGGCAGTCTCCGTAATAATTGAATATAAAAAATCCCCGCGGCAAGCGGGGATTTTTGATTCATTCTCATATCATTTGATTAAAACCATTCGCTTTGTCTCAATATAATTCCCTGCTATAATTTTACAGAAATATATACCGGATGAAAGTCCGCTTGCGTTGAATCCGATAATATATCTCCCGGCGCGAATATACTCATTCACGAGGGTCTTTATTTCCCTTCCGGAAATTTCATAAATTTTTATAGTTACAAAGACATCTTTCGGAATATCATAACTAATGTTTGTTGAAGCATTAAACGGATTGGGATAGTTTTGATTTAAAGAAAAATATTCAACTGATTCGGAGATACTTGAAATCCAGACAAGTCCTCCGCTGTTTGTTGTATGAAATATCTTGCCAAGATTAGCGACTTCCCAGCCAACCGAATCGTTCGCAAAGAAAATTGAGTGTCCTCCATTACCTGGTTGAGAAAACCAATTGTATCCGCTATTCGTACTTTTGAAAATTAAGTACCCTTCGCCGACTGCCCATCCCGTATTTACGCTTGAGAAGAAGATGTTGTGAATTCCGTACGAACCGTTAGGAATGTTAGAAATGCTGTCCCAATTCGAGCCGAAATCGGTTGTTGTAAATACTTTTCGACTGCTGGTTGAAAGCCAACCCTTCTGACTGTTTATGAATGAAAAATTTCTGAAAAAGTAATAGTATGCTCCAACGGGAATATTTATTGAAAACCAGTTGTAACCTCCGTTAGTAGTTTTTCTCACGGCTCCGTTATTATCGCAGTATAAACCCGTCAACGAGTCTCTGAAATATATGTCCTCGATAAATCCGTAAGTGTTCGTTACGATAGAGTCAAAAGAAACTCCTCCGTTTGTCGTCTTGAGAATTTTTTGTTCTCCGCCTCCGGATATCCAACCTGTATTTTTATTGATAAAATGACAGCAAAGATAAGAATTCTGAGGTACGACTCCGTCACGTATTACCTGCCAGTTTATTCCCCCGTTTGTCGTCTTGATTATGGTTTCAAACATCCCGACGACATAAACCACGTTGCTGTCCAAAGGAAAAACTCTCTGCAGCGGCTTGTTTACGGGGAGAGCAACAATATTCCAGTTTGCTCCTGAATTTGTAGTCTTCAAGAGCATACCTTCCCCGCATGACCAGCCTGTGTTTTTGTTAATGAATTTTATACAATAAAGGTTTGCCGTTGTGCCTGTGTATTGCTGAACCCACTGGCTCCTGCAATCTTCAATCATCAGTGAGTGTGCCACGATGAACACAAACGTAAGGAAAAAAGTTTTGAAAACTAAATTTTTCATATTAGCGTGATATGATTTTTGTCTTTCTTGTTTAAGTTCGTTTTGTACCATTTTCAGGTAATGTTTAAAGGATTCAAGGAATGAAAAAAAAGAATTCCGGTGAATATTTTTTTCCGGGGAGGGGTAAAACTTATTAATAAATAAAATTAACATATATGCACATATTAATTATTTTATTTATTCTGAGTTCATCTTAAATATATTAATATATAAATTGTAGTGCAAGTTATATTTATAATTAATAGGCTTCTTATATCAATATCAAATACTTAAACAATGAACAAAAAAAATAATGTAGTATTATATATAATTAATCATCGCGGCTACAAAATATCAAAATTTGACCTGAATTGCATATTGCTTAAGGTTGCAGAAAGTGCGACTCTGCACATAAAAAAAGGGCTGCCCCGGGCAGCCCTTTTGATTAAATTTTAGTTTTTTGTGTTATATCAGAAGTTTGTAATTGTTAAGAGCCTTCATATAGTTGGCTCTTTCGAAC
>CALGII010000172.1 GCA_937915485.1 uncultured Ignavibacteriota bacterium
AGATGGACTCGAACAGCGCGATAAAATTCGGTCAGAACTCGAAAATCGTTTTTGAAAACGGAGCGAGAATCTCGGCGAAACACTCCAAGTTCATTCCGCTTACATCAAACGCGACCTGGTCGGGGATTTATCTTTCGGATTTATCCAAAGACACTCTCCAAAACTGCATTATCGAAAATGCCGTCGACGGCATCACGATCGAAGACAAACTTCGAGTGAGCGAGATTTCAGACGATGTTTCAACCGTCATAACCGGTTGCAGTATAATAAATTCAACAACCTCGACACAACTTGTTAACGGTATTTATGCTTTTAACAGCAGCGACATTCTGTTAAAGGACAATACAATCAGTTCTTCGCAGACGAACGGATTCAGCATCGGAATGTGGCTTGAATACTGCTCGCCCGTAAACGTCAACATTATCGGAAATACAATCGGCAATTCCGTAAACGGCATCAACCTGCTTCATAGTTCGCCGTTTATTTCAAGAAACGCTATTACCGGACAGACAGGCTCGACATACGGAATGTATCTCGACAACTCTAACAGCGCGATTAAAAACAATACGGTTTCTTATTTCAATTACTCCCTCGTCGCGAGTTATTCATCCCCGAATCTGTACGGCAATACTTTCACGAATGCATCGCAGGTTTTCCTCGACCTGAAAAAGAATTCCGTGCCCATAATGAGCCCGGTTAATGCCGGTACGACCCTTTACTGGTACGGCGGTAGAAACAACCTGTCGGGAAATCCTTCCGCGGCGGCTATTTATATTTCGGAAGAATCATATCCCTCGATAAACGAAGGATATAACACTGTTTATTCGGGCATAAACGATTATATCGAAGGCGATATTCCGTCGACTCTGGAGTTCGGAATACTATATGCAACGAATAACTACTGGAATAATTCAAGTTTCGACCCGTTGTATTTTAACGTATCGAACGGCTCCGTGGAATACGACCCGCTTTTTGACGGCTCGAGTTATCCTTCTTTCGATACTTACAGTCTGATTGACATCGGATTCGGAATGTATGACACGGTATTCGTAGAGGATCTCGGCGACAACTCGATGTCTTCACTGTTTATGGATGCAGTGACTTATGAATACGCTAAAAATTACTCTGCCGCGATAGGCAAATACAAAGATGTTATTTCAACGTACAAAGAAAGCGAATACGCGGCGCTATCCGTGTCAAGAATTTTCGATTGCCTTCAGAAAATGGGAGGAGATATAAGCCGTTACACTACTAACAACACATATCTGAACGGCTTAAAGAATAATAACCAGAATCCTATTATTATACGCGAACTTGCCGAAGACTTCATTATTAAAGGAAAAGCGAAGTTGGGCAGTCTCACGGAGGCGATTTCGGACTATGAAGCAATTAATCAGCAGAATCTGAACACGCAAAAAGGATTGCACGCCTTGATAAACAAGGAATGCCTCACTGCATTTATTACAGATACGCTTGGCGACAGTCAGGGTTCCACGTTCAGAGACAGAACGGAGCACAGGAACACCCTCCTTAACGTGATGAAACTGAGAACGGGAAATCAGTATGTACAAACGCAAAATTCGCTAGAGCCGGATAAATACTCGCTTGAACAGAATTACCCGAATCCGTTTAATCCTGTTACAAAAATTATGTACAGCATCCCGAAGGAATCGAGAATAACGCTTGTTGTGTATGATATTCTCGGGCGCGAAGTTGCAAAACTCGTGAACAACGAAACGAAAAAAGCAGGAACGTACATAGTCGAGTTCAACGCGTACAATTTTGCTTCAGGGATTTACTTCTACCGCATAAAAGCAAATGATTTTGTTCAGACAAAGAGAATGGTGCTCGTGAAGTAACGACAAATGTCGTACTAGTAAGGGAACAACAAAAGTATTATTCGGCAAATCTCTAAATATGAAAAAAGCCCGATTTCTATCGGGCTTTTTCGTGTAATAAACTATATATCTCTACTTCACCACTACCATTCTTTTTGTCTCCGCGGAATTACCTGCTATGAGTTTGTAAAAATACACCCCTGATGTAAAATTGGAAGCATCGAACGTTACTGTATAATACCCGGCCTGCTTGTTCTCATCGAATAGTGTTTTTATCTCTTTGCCTGTAATATCATAAATTCTTAAAGATGTCTTGCTGTCAAAAGGTATGCTGAAATT
>CALGII010000173.1 GCA_937915485.1 uncultured Ignavibacteriota bacterium
TCATTGGCTGGTTAGCCGTCGGACTCAGGTCGATGATGCTTAAACGCACGAAACCCATAGCCGCCTTTTTGTCGCTCCAAAGTCCTTTGTCGTCTGGCCCTCTGTGCCGTATAACATCCATCATTTCGGATGTCATTCTTACATTGTCAGAATTTTGAGCCGCCCCGAATATTCCGCAGATCCCGCACATCTATTTTATCTTCCTGATGTATAAATGATTTATGTAAGGCATAAATGCCGCTATAGGTATTCTGAATATGCCCGATAGTATTCTCTCGGCTGCCTTGTAAGGCAAAAATAATAGTTTCCTTTTTCTTGTCATAAGCCTTCCGTGCTGTCTGATGTAGTTTGAGGTAAATCCCTTCTCTAGATTTATTATCTTATAATTTAGTCCTTTTAGCCATCTCCTGATGTGCCAGTATGACGTTCCTTTCCGTCCCGACAGTTCAAGGTCCTTTCCTTCTACCCACTTCCCTCTTTTAAGCGCGTAACTGTATGCTGCCTTGCGCGGCAGCCAGGGTATGAAATACAATCCCGTCGTGTGCATGTCCTTCGGATAAATTATGTTTGGCGTTCCCGTGATTAGAATTATCCCGTTCTCCTTCGTTACCCTGTAAACTTCTCTCAAATATTTCCTCCTGTCGGTTACTATGTGTTCGATTACAGCGGCTATGACGGATATGTCGAAATAATTATCCTCATACTTCAGCGGATACGTGTCTTCCGAGTGGTACAGTTCAAGTTTATCCGCTGCGCCGTATGCTTCGGCTTTAATCATTGTCTTCCTTATCGCGTCTTCGCTTATGTCAACTCCGTAAACCTTGCCGCTTTCAACATGCAGAGCGCAGGCAACAGCCGTGCCCCCTAACCCGGTGCCGAATACAAATACTTTTTTACCCGATATCCCGGTTACGTATTCAAGCCACGGTACGACCGAATCTAATGAGGATTCAACTGAAAACAACTGGTCTGCCGGAAATTGTTTCTCGAGCCCTCCCTTTAATATCGGATGCTCCTCGCTTTCATAATGTTTTTTATCTCTCGTTACGTACATCCTGCTTGCTTTTTGGCACGAGTCTGCGCTTGTAATTCATGTCGAAATTTATTGCCGATAAAAGAAACTGCATCCCGAATATTACTAGTACGGCGGGTATCATTACCGTGCCCGCGGTCGACGGAACATTCGTTTCGTAACTGACAACCCACTTGTATATTCCAAATCCTGTGCCGAATGAAAGAAGTAATGTGCTGATTAAAATGTAAATGGAACCGAGGTTGAAATCCCGCAGAAAATAGTTGTAAAATATCCGCTTGACGAATCGAATGAAATACTTGAACGGAAATGTTA
>CALGII010000174.1 GCA_937915485.1 uncultured Ignavibacteriota bacterium
GCCTTATCTGCCGCGACAATCAGGTCGCAGGCGCTGGCGATACCGCATCCGCCCGCGAGTGCGTATCCGTCAACCATTGCTATTGTCGGTTTCGGGCACGTATAAATCGTCAGCAATAGGTCCTTGTAATTCTCCGAATCCTGCTTGTTCTGAAGCACATCAAACTCCTGTATCCTGTTCAGGTACTCGAGAAAGAGACCCGAGCAGAAATTTCCGCCCGCGCCTGTTATTACTATCGATTTCACGCTTTCACTGCGGGTGTAATCGTTAATCGCGTCCTTTATCTCCTTAATCATAACGTCGTCGAGAGAATTTCTCTTGTCGGGACGGTTAAGCGTAATCCTTCCCGTCAATCCCTTCTCGCAAAGCAAAATATTATTGTATCCCATTTTTTCCTGATTTAGAAGTTGGAAAAAAGTTTATATGGAAATCATTTTCAAATTTCACGATATGAGAATTCAGCATGAAGTACTCCGACAGCGATTCTTCCGTAATGATTTCGCCCGTCCTGCCCGATTTGGCAAGACAGCCTTTGTCGAACAGATACGTGTTTTTCGTGTACTTTATAGCAATATTCAAATCGTGCGTGACCGCGAGAACAGCCAGCCCCGAATCGTTTAATTTAGTTAAAACATTGAAAATTTCAAACTGATAATTTACGTCGAGAAAAGTCAGCGGCTCGTCAACTATTAGAAGTTTCCCGCTTAAATCGGACGTCACGTCAAGTTGAACCAGCGCGAGCGCGATATAAACCTTTTGCTTCTCCCCGCCCGACAGTTCCGAGAGTTTTTTTGACCTGAAGCCGGTAATCCCGAGTAAAGACATTGCCGCGTCCGTTATTTTTCTGTCCTCGATGCCGTTCCTGAAATCCGAGAATTTTTTACAGGCGTACCTTCCGAACGACAGGAATTCAGGTACCGAAAGATTGAAATCGAACAGAGTGTTTTCCTGCGGCACGCAGGCGATATGCCGCGCTAAAAATTTCCTGTCGTAACTTGCAAGCGGTTTCCCGAGAAAATCGACAGTACCTCCGAAACCCGAAAAAACACCCGCCAGAATTTTAACGAGCGTCGATTTGCCGGAGCCGTTCCTTCCTATCACGGAATACATCCCGCCGGAATCTATTTTCAGCGAAACATCCCTGAGAGCAAAATTATTATTTCCGTAAGCGAAACTCACGGAATCAAGATTCATTAAAGGAACGTCCATTACATAAACTACTTTATAAATTCAGATGTCTTCGGATTGTAGAACCATCCGAACGTTCCGGTTTCCTTATCCGGGTCGTATTCGATGAAACAGACGCCCGATTTCCTGAACTGGAAATTAAGATTTTTCCTGTCGGAAAGCCCGGCAACAAGCAAAGACATCATCGGCTCGTGGCCTACGAGCGCGACAGTATTAAAAACAGTGTTTCTCTTGAGAAGTTGAGACACCTTTGAAACGCTTGAATTCATAAGCAGTTCATTGACAATCTCAACGTCGTGTTTAAACTTCAGATTTACAGCAAGAATTTCGGCCGTCTGAACAGCTCTGATTAGTGGGCTCGTAAAGACCTTGTCAAGTTCGGACATGTTGTCTTTCAGCGCCCTGAATACCGCGGAGGAAACCTTTCTGCCTTTAGGAGTGATGAATCTGTAATCATCGCTTCTTACTGTTTCGGTTTCGTAATCAATCGCTTCCGCATGCCTGATTAAAAACAGTTTCATTCTTTTTATATTAAAATTTTCCCGTTTACTCTAAACGCACGAACATTCAACGGGTCCCATTCCGTTTATGTTGTTTAACCTTACTTTCCTTATTTTGTTCTGCAAGGATTCGTCGTATTCCGTCCTGACGCGAATATAGTTCGACGTCCATCCTTCGATATAATTTTTTCCGTCTTTCGTAATCATGTTCGATTCGAAAAGCACATCCTGCTCCGTGCCGATGTACTTTGCGTAAAAATCATACTTCTTTGACGCGGAAATGCTGCGCAGTATTTCACTTCTAATTCTCCGCGTTTTTATATCAACCTTATCAGCGAATTCCGCGGCAGGAGTGTTTCTCCTCTGCGAATAACTAAACACGTGAAGGTAACTGATGTTCAGGCTTCTGATGAACCCTGCTGTGTTTTCGAAATACGCGTCTGTTTCTCCCGGGAATCCGATAATCACGTCAACGCCTATGCCGGCGTCAGGGATTTCCGCATTTAGTTTTTCAATCAGTGACCTATAAAGCCCCGTATTATAACGTCTCCGCATCATCTTCAGCACTTCAGCGTCGCCGCTCTGCAGCGGTATGTGAAAATGCCTGCAGAATTTATCCGATGTCTTAACGAGTTGAATGATCTCGTCCGTCAGCAGGTTCGGCTCTATCGAACTAATCCTAATCCTTTCTATCCCGAGTTTATCGAGCCCGTAAAGCACGTCTATCAGTTTCTTCACGCCGCCCGACTCGCTGTCATAGTACCTGTAGTCGCCTGTATTTACGCCGGTGAGAATAATTTCCTTATAGCCCGCGTCAATAATCTTTTTCGCGTTATCGAGCACCGCTCTTACCGGCAGGCTTCTTGAGCCGCCCCGCGCGAGCGGAATAGTGCAGAACGTGCAGTTATAATCACAGCCGTCCTGAATTTTCAGGAAAGCGCGTGTTCTGGAATCTATATCCGCCGAAAACGCTTCCGAAATCTCGCTGCTCACCTCATCGAGCCCCGATACGAATATCCTTGAACCGGTTTCCTTGAAAATGCAGGAAGGCGATTCGACGTCAACATTCTCGAGATAATCAAATAACCTTAATTTCTCTTTCGAGCCGAGTATCAAATCGACGCCGTCAATATCCGCTATCTCCCCGGGCTGCAATTGCGCGTAGCATCCAGTAACTATAACGTATGTATCGGGATTTTTCCTGAGAACGCTCCTGATAATCTGCCTGCATTCCCTGTCGGCATTATCCGTGACAGAGCACGTGTTCAGCACGAAAATATCCGATTTCCTGCCGTATTCCTCAAGTTTCATGCCTTTGGCTTCAAACTGTTTGGCAAGAGTCGAAGTTTCGCTGTAATTTAGTTTACAGCCGAGAGTATGCAAAGCAACGCTTTTCATCAATAAATTTAGAAATTTATACGAGCAAAAATAATGTAAAAATAGAGTTTACCGATAGGCCGCAAGGATTGGTTCAATTTCGAGCGTAACGCCGAAATTATCTGATACTGTTTTCTTTATATGTTCTGCAAGATGCAAAATGTCTTTTGTACTGCACCCGCGGTTTACGAGCGCAAGCGAGTGTTTATTCGAAATTCCGGCGCCATTTAGCGAAAAACCCTTTACAAATCCAGAATTTTCAATCAACCAGGCGGCAGAGACCTTGTAATTCTGACCGTCTTTGAAATACGGCGGTTTCAGGTTTTTTTGAACGCATTTTGACAAAAAAGCATCAAAATCAGCCGGTTTAAGCACAGGATTCGTGAAAAACGAGCCGCAGGAGTGCGAATCCGGGTCATTTTCATCAACAATCATCGATTTTCCTATACGGATTTTTAATACAGCCTCCCTGACAGCCAGTACCCTCTCTTTTCCATTATTTAATGATTTCAGGTCGATATGAGTTCCGATATACTTGGCGAGTTCGGGATATTTTATTATGGGTTCACCCGATTTTACGAGACGGAAACTGACATCCGTAATGATGTATTTATCCTTATCCGCCCCTTTAAAACGGCTGTTACGGTATGAGAAACCGCATTCTTCCGGACTGAAAACGACTTTTTCAAAAGTCCCTCTGTCGATTGCTGAAATTCCTGTTATCAGGTTTCCGACTTCCAC
>CALGII010000175.1 GCA_937915485.1 uncultured Ignavibacteriota bacterium
TGACGGCGTTCACTTTTGAAAGCACAATACAGGACCTGAAAGATTTCCTGAGCAAACAGAAATAGACACGTCCTTAATTATTTTGAAAAGCGTGGAATTTGACTTGTAAATCACAACTTGCATTAGTTACAATTGTATATTCAAATGTCTTCCATAAAATAATTTTTTTGCTATGAAAAAGTTTATATTACTTGCTTTTCTACTCATCGCCTTATTTATTTTTTCAGGATTCAACGCGACAACCGAAAACCGGGAAATCGCGGACTATAAATCGTTCGGAAGATTCGTGCCTGACGTAATGGGCAACATGAACGTTTACGACAGGGTTCTTAATCTCCACAAAGCGATTAAACTCGGAAGCGATTCCCTGCCCGTGTTTTCCGGGTTTCCGGTTTCCGTTAGCGGCTCTACTTTCGAAGGCTTCATTTTCTGCAATATGGACAGCGATCCCGAACTTGAAATCGTTATCAATATCGCGTACACCGTTCAGGCGCTCAATCTTGACGGAACGCCCGTTACGGGATGGCCGAAAACAGTTGCGTCGTACGGACTCGAAGGCTCGCCCGCGTTCGGAGATATTGACGGCGACGGATTCGGAGAAATTGTCGTCACGAATCACGGCCTCACTTCAGGCGGTTATATATACGCTTACAAGCGTGACGGAACGGCGCTTACGGGATTCCCGATTAACCACGGATACAGTTCGAGGTCCCCTGTGCTCGCCGATATGAACAATGACGGCAAGATGGAAATAATCGTCAACAAAAGAACCTATCCGACAGGTTCCGTGTATGTTTACAAATATGACGGAACAATACTCACAGGCTGGCCGAAAGCGATGGGTCACGTTCCCGCTTCAAGCCCCGCTGTCGGCGATATTACAGGCGACAACTCGCCTGAAATCGTGATGGAATCTTACACAGGACTCTATGCCTGGAACGCAAGCGGCGATTCAATTCCGGGATTTCCTTTTATGATGCCTAACGGTGACGTTAATTCGTATTCTTCTCCCGTGCTTGCCGATGTTGACGGAGATAACATGAGAGAAATTATATTCGGAACGCACGTCTCCGGAGCGGGCGGTTATGTTTACATTCTGAAGAATAACGGAACGATTTTATCGGGATGGCCTAAACAAACCGGCAACTGGATTTATGGTCCTCCCGCGGTCGGATTCATCGACAACGATAACATTCTCGATGTCGCGGTCGGAGACCAGGTTATGAGCGCGTCCCCAACGGATTACGTGTATGCCTGGAACAAAAACGGTGCGGCTCTGACGGGTTTCCCGATTGGCCCCTTCAACGCTATAAACAGTCAGGTCATTCTCGGCGATATTAATAACGACAACCACACGGAATTGATTTTCGACGATAACACATCGAATGCCGGACTGGGTCAGTATCTCGGCTATAAATACGACGGAACACCGCTTCCCGGCTGGCCTCTTTCAACCAACGGCACTACTTTTTTCGTTACGCCCTGCCTGACTGACCTAAACAGGAACGGAATAATGGATATACTCGGCGCGGGTATTTCGGGAACGGCGCCCAGCCAGACGACTAACGTTTATGCCTGGAATACAGGCTCGCTGTACAGCCCCGCGAAAGTACAGATTCCTATGTGGCAGTATAATTCGAGACATACAGGTGTTTACGGTAACATCGACGTTGTCGGAGTAAACGAAAACGCAGGAAATTTACCGAAAGAATTTAAACTAAATCAGAATTATCCCAATCCTTTCAACCCCGCGACGACGATTTCATTCGACCTGCCGAAATCAGGGCTGGTTAACATAACCGCGTATGACATAACAGGTAAAGAATGCGCTGTTATATTCAGCGGATACAAGTACGCGGGAAGCCACGAAGTGAATTTCAACGCTTCAAATCTAACGAGCGGCGTGTATTTCTACAGAATCTCTTCGGAAGGATTCTCCGATACGAAAAAAATGATACTGATCAAATAATTTTAATGTGTACCGTCAGGACGAAAGTCCTGACGGGCACATAAATTAAAGATACAAACGACATTCCCGCGACAAAGCACCGCATATCTCCGTTTTTGTATCTCTTAAAATTTAGTATTTTTACCATACGTCTGTATATTCAGCGCCAATGACATTCCAATAAGAATGAGCAATATAATTACATTAAAGGACAGAAAATTAATCGGCAACAACAATCTTGCGATGTGGTTTGACCGCAAGGGCTCCGATTTCACCTTCGAACCGGGACAATATGCGAGAATTACACTTCTCGAACCTATACACCATGACGACGAAGGCAATTCGAGGCTTTTTTCAATAGCAAGTTCGCCGAAAAAGGATTATGTGATGTTTACGACGCGCGCGCTCGATTCCGCGTTTAACAAAAACATTCTCGAGATGCCGCTCGGCGCAAAAGCCGAAATCGGCGGCTTCGGCGGTAATACCGTGCTTCACAAGGACCCCTCGGTTCCCGCCGTGTTTCTAATCGGAGGAATAGGCATTACTCCCGTGAGATGCATGATGGAACACATAATAAGCGAGAAACTTCCTTACGACGCGTACCTTTTCTACTCAAATCCAAAGAAGGAATCGATGGCTTTTTTTGACGACTTCGAAAACTGGGCGAAAGAATACAAAGGTTTTAAATTTCTTCCGTTCATCGACGACAGGGAAAACAAGGACTGGAAATATGAATACGGTTACATAACAAAAGACGCGATTATGAAAAACATTCCCGACGTATCCAAGCCTGTCTATTACATCGTCGGTCCGCTCGCTATGGTCGAAGCGATGGAAAAAATTCTGCTTGAACTAAAAATAAATCCCGAAAACATAAAACTCGAAAAATTCGGATGAAAAACTCAATCACAAGATTTACCGAAAAAGTGGAATACTTCTCGAAGTACCGCCCGGCTTATCCCGAACAGATTATAAGTTCGCTCGAAAAGAACATAGACTTCGATTCTTCAAAAGACATCGCCGACATCGGAAGCGGGACGGGAATACTGAGCCGCCTGTTTCTTAATAACGGCAACCTCGTCTTCGGAGTCGAACCAAACGACGAAATGCGCGAAAGAGCCGAAAAGCACCTCGAAAAGTTTCTTAACTTCATCAGCATAAACGGAAAAGCCGAAAGCACCGCGCTCGCGACTAACAGCGTAGACCTTATATCCGTCGGACAGGCGTTTCACTGGTTCGATGTTAAAAAGGCGAAAAAGGAATTCAAAAGAATTCTCCGCAAAAACGGTCACGTCGTTATTATCTGGAACGAAAGAAAGAAAACATCGCTGTTTATGAAAGAACTCGACAGCATTCTCGAAATTCTCGGTCAGGAATTCGAAGATGCTGAAAAGAATCTTGCGGATGCGGGTTTCCATAAAACTTTCTTCGGAGAGGAAAAAGTTCATACGCATTCATATCCGAATTTCCAGATGCTTGACTATAACGGGCTTAAAGGCAGAATTCAATCAATTTCTTATTTCCCCGATTCGGGCGAAGAGCATAAAAAAATAATGAAAGAAGTAAAAGCGGTTTTCGATAAGTACAACAACGGCGGTCAGGTGAAACTTGAATACGTTACGAAAGTTCTTTACGGCAATCTAAAATAATCTGATAATGAAAAAATTTTTCGTTCTTTTTATATTCGCTATTTTATTCTCCCGCATAAATGCCCAGCCTGTTCTTGAGGGCGACTGGAGCGGAGCGCTCGAATTGATGGGCACATCACTCGAAATAATAACTCACTTTACTTCCGAAAACGGAAGTTACACGGGAAAGATTGATATACCCATGCAAAAGCAGAAAGGCCTTCCACTCACAGGCATCATCTACAAATATCCTAAAGCATATTTTGAACTCGACGTTCCTAACGGATTGGCGAAATTTGACGGCGCGTTCGTTGACGATTCAATAAAAGGTATATTTACTCAGGCGGGCTACGAAGGCACGTTCTACCTCGTCCGCGGCTTGACTTATACCCCCGACGTGAAAAAAGAAGAGATAAAGGAATCCCTTCCCTACAAGGAAGAGGAAGTCACATTCAAAAACGGCGATATTAAATTCTCGGGAACGCTTTCACTGCCTGAATATCCGGGGAAACATCCCGCAGTCGTGATGATTACGGGAAGCGGTCCGCAGGACAGAAACGAAGAGGTCGCGGGATTCAAGGTTTTCAAGGTTATTGCCGACCATCTTACGAAAAACGGTTATGCAGTGCTCAGGTATGACGACAGGGGCGTCGGCGGCTCGACGGGAACAAACGTTAACGATTATACTTCCGAAGATTTCGCGGGAGACGTTATCGAAGCCGTGAAATATTTGAAAACGCGAAGCGACATTAATCCGGGCGCTGTCGGGCTGTTCGGACACAGCGAAGGCGGGCTTGTAGCTCCCCTCGCCGCTTCAAAGTATGACGGCATCGCTTTTGTAATCTGCATGGCCGGTACGGGAGTCACGGGCGAAGACATTCTTATCGAGCAGTCGAAACTCATTATGAAAGCAAGTTATATTTCTCCCGAGGAAATAAACAAAGACATACTGACACTTAAGACAATGCTGGGTGCCATCAGAAACAATGAGAACCTCGACAACATAAAGAAGACCCTTAAAGACGAGCGGCTGAAAGAATACGACAAACTTCCTGAAGTTCAGAAAAGCCGCATTAAAGACAAAGACGAGTGGGCGGAGTCATTCGCGAAATCTTATATAAGCGCGTTCACGAATACCTGGATGAAATTCTTCATAACCTACGACCCTGCTCCCGCTCTCGAAAAAGTTAAATGCCCGGTGCTTCTTCTTTTCGGCGAAACTGACTTGCAGGTTCCTCCCGCGCAAAGCGAAAAGCCAATGCTCGACGCGCTTAAGAAAGGCGGCAACAAGGATTTTGAATCGAAGATTTTCATAAAAGCGAACCACCTTTTTCAGGAATCCGATACGGGCAATCCAAACGATTACCCCAAACTGAAAAAAGAATTCGTGAGCGGATTCCTTGATTATATATCGAACTGGCTCTTAAAACGGTTTTCTCCGTCAAGATAAACAGCGGTTAATCAAATTCTCTGAGTAAAACTAAAAACAAAGGAGCAAAATTATGTTAGCCTGCAACGTAGGAAAAACCGATAAGATAATCCGTATTATTATCGGAATAGTTATTCTCGCGCTTGGCTATTTCTTCCATACCTGGCTCGGACTGATCGGTTTACTGCCGATACTTGCAGCGATATTCGGCAGATGCTTTCTGTACTATCCTCTGAAAATTGATACAACCAAAAAGGATAAATGACAGATACATATTTTCTGAAAGACCGCCGCGCCCTTATTACAGGCGCGACCAGAGGAATAGGCAGGGCGATTGCCGATGAATTCGTCAGACTCGGAGCCGGGATTATTATCGTTGCCCGAAATGAAAACGAAGTCGCAAAGCAGACAGAGGAATTCAAATCAAAGGGTTTCAATGTTACAGGAATCTCCGCCGACGTAAGCCGAAGAGAAGGAGTCGAAAAAATTTTCAACATCATCGGAGCGGATTCACTTGACATACTCGTGAATAACGCGGGATTCAACATACGAAAAAAAACAACAGAATACACGGATGAAGAATTTTCCGCGCTTGTAAGTACCAACCTGCAAAGCGTTTTTCAAATGTCAGCCGCTGCATATCCGTTACTGAAAAAATCCGGCAGGGCTTCGATACTCAACATATCTTCCGTCGCGGGATTAACATCCCTGAAAACCGGCTCTCCGTACGCGATTACGAAAGCGGGAATTATACAACTGACGAAAAACCTCGCTGCGGAATGGGCTGTTGACGGAATCAGGGTCAACGCTATCGCGCCCTGGTACATAAAAACTCCGCTGACGGAAGGTCTCCTTAATAAGCCCGATTTTCTTAAGTCCGTTCTCGACAGAACCCCGTTGAAACGCGTCGGCGAACCACGCGAAGTAGCGTCGGCTGCCGCATTCCTATGCTCCGATGCCGCTTCCTACATAACGGGACAGTGCATTGCCGTTGACGGCGGATTTTCCGTTTACGGATTCTGATTATTATCACTCCGGAAAACGCCCGGCAAATTGAACGCCATTCGGGATAATTAGAATACGGTCAATTGTGATTGCAGTTGAATTTCAACACATAAACTTTTGAATTTTTAATATCAAACCGAATACATATTTTATTAAAATCTACGAAAAACTAAATCTATTATACAAATGGAATACTTCAAGAATTTTATAAACGGCGAATGGAAAGACTCTAAGAGCGGCAAGCACACGGAGAACAGAAATCCCGCGAATACGGAAGACTTAATAGGATATTTTCCCTCATCTACGAAAGACGACGTTAACGAGGCGGTTAGCGCGGCAAGAGAAGCGTTCAAAAAATGGCGGCTCGTGCCCGCGCCGAAAAGAGGCGACGTGCTTAAGATTGTCGGTGACATAATGCTTCAGAGAAAAGACGAAATCTCGTTTGAGATGACCCGCGAAATGGGTAAGGTCTTCGCCGAAACAAAGGGCGACACACAGGAAGGCATTGACACGGCTTATTACGCCGCTTCGGAAGGCAGAAGATTGTTCGGACTCAACGCTCCGAGCGAACTGCCGAACAAAATGAATCTGAGTTTCAGAATCCCAATCGGCGTCGGAGGAATAATAACTCCCTGGAATTTCCCGATGGCTATCCCGACCTGGAAAATATTTCCCGCTCTCGTCTGCGGAAACACGGTGGTGTTTAAACCCGCCGAACTCACGCCTAAGACAGCAAATACTCTCGTGCACATAATTGACGAAGCGATGAAAGAAGTTCTCGGCAAGGACTACATTCCCGGCGTCGTGAACCTCGTTCACGGAAGCGGAAGAGTCGTCGGCGAGTGCTTCCTCGAAAACAAGAACATCGATTTCATTTCCTTCACGGGCTCCACCGCCGTCGGAAAAAGAATCAATGAAGTAGGCGGAAGAGAACTAAAGAGAGTCTCGCTCGAACTCGGCGGAAAGAATGCGCAGATTGTTATGGATGACGCGAACCTCGACCTCGCCCTCGACGCGGTGTTATGGGGCGCTTTCGGAACGACCGGTCAGAGATGCACCGCTACATCGAGATTAATCCTGCATAAGGACATTCACGATAAATTCCTGAAAATGCTGACTGACAAAGCGGCGAAACTTAAACTCGGATACGGAAACGACAAAGGCGTTGACGTCGGTCCCTGCGTGAGCGAATCCCAGAGAGAAACCGTCAACGATTACGTGAAAATCGGATTGAACGAAGATAAGGCGACCCTCGTTATAGGCGGCAATTACGCGAAGGACGGGAACCTCGCCAAGGGCTGGTTCTATAAGCCGACTATATTCAAAGACGTCACACCGGATATGCGAATCGCGAAAGAAGAAATTTTCGGACCGGTTCTCGCGGTCCTAAAATGCTCGTCGCTCGAAGAATCCATTGACATACTTAACGGCACTGAATACGGCCTGTCGTCGAGCATTTTCACGAACAATGTGAACGACGCGTTTAAGGCGGTCCGCGACATTCAGGCGGGAATAACTTACATCAACGGCGCTACTATAGGCGCGGAAGCCCATATGCCTTTCGGAGGAGTTAAGGCTACGGGCAACGGACACCGCGAAGGCGGTTGGACCGTTTACGACTTTTATTCCGAATGGAAAGCGGTTTATATAGATTATTCGGGCAAACTGCAAAGAGCCCAGATTGACAATTATTAATCGGCAGTTACGGGCGGCGGGATATTCCCGCCGCTTTATTTAATCTTTTTGGCTATGAAAAAAACTCTTATACTCATTGTAATTTTCATGTCATTCTGCGCATCCGCGCTTCCGCAATCGATAGAATCGCTTTACAAGAAAGGCGAGGAAGCGATGAACAAAAAGGAATACGATACTGCTCTTAGTTATTTCAACATTATAATTAGAAAAAAATCCGACGAGGCTGACGCGCACAATTCGGCAGGCGTTATTTATATGGTCTATAAGGATTACGACAAGGCGATAGAGCATTTTACCAAAGCAATCGAATACAAGAAAGATTTTTCACGGGCCTACAGCAACAGAGGCGCGGCGTACATACTCAAGAGCGACGTCGAAAACGCGTTCCTCGACCTGAACAAGGCCTTATCGCTGAACCCGAAAGATCTTATGGCTCTGAATTCGCTCGGCACGCTTTACGGATACATAAGCAAACTGCCCGAATCTTTCGAAACTTTCGCTAAAGCGGAAGAATACGACCCGAAATACGTCGATACTTACTGGAACAGGGGCGCGCTGTATATGAACCTCGACAGGTACGAAGAAGCTCTCGCGGACGCGGACAAGGCTATAAACGCTAATCCCTCGATAGCGAAGAGTTATTATTTCAGAGGTACAGTATACAAGTATCTCGGAAATTATGACAAGGCAATGGAGGATTACACGAAAGCCGAGGAACTCGACCCGAATGACGGAGAGGTGTTTATTAGGAGGGGTATACTCAATCTCGCGTTGGGCGAATATCAGAAAGCCGTCGATGACATCGAGTACGGTTTGAAACTTAAACCCGATTTATGGCACGACAAAACCGTACTTGATTATTACAAACAAGCAAAGGAGAACCTAACCAATAAAAAATGAAGAACATATTATTTCTTCTCGTAATTTCCTTGTTGCTCTTCGGGTGCGGAAGGAAGAAAGAAGAAGTGATTGTAGAAAAAAAGGAGGACAAACAGGTTGTCAAGCAGAACGAGCCTTCAAAGGAAACCGCGCCCGATACAACGAAGGAAACAACTATTGAAACCCTGACTTCGTCAACAAGAATGACGAAGCAGTATAAAGCGGCGGAAGATTACGTCAGCGTAAAATCTTCCGAAACACAGGATAAAATCGGCGTAAATGCAGTGGTAACGGGCTATGTGGCGGACGTTAACGTGAGGGAAAGAGTCGCTTACCTGAATTTCGATAAGCGGTATCCCGCTAACACGTTCACGGCTGTCGTCTTTCCCGACAAGTACGAACTCTTCGGCGACCTTACCCGATTCAAAGGCAAGAACGTCGAGGTAAAAGGAAGAATCGGTCAGTATAAAGGAAAGCCGCAGATTATCCTGAACAGGGAAGAACAGATAAAAATAATTAGCAATTAGTAATTAATAATTAGTAATTATTTTATCTGATTTTTTCTCGCTCCTATCCGGATTTCGGCCCGGAAAGGTGAAGAAGAATAGTTTGCTCCAAATGTGATATCCGAAACGGTATATTAATGTTTACATTCGATTCTTAAGATTGCATAAATAAAAAAAGTATAATTACTAATTATTAATTACTAATTACAAATTGATTAAGAGCGGTTACACTGCCCTTATCGGAAAACCAAACGCGGGAAAGTCGACGCTTATGAACGCGATGCTCGACTTCAAACTCGCCGCCGTTAATCCGAAAGTGCAGACTACAAGAAATAAAATACTCGGTATCCTTACGGGAAAGGACCATCAGATAATATTCATGGATACGCCCGGACTCCTCGAGCCGAAGTACGAAATGCAGAAATTCATGATGAAGGAAATAAAATCCTCATTCAAGGAAGCGGACGTAATTGTTTACATACTCGACGCGCAAAACATTAACCTGAACGACGTGAAAAGAATCGAGGATGAGTTCAGAAAAGACTTCAGGGGAACGAACAGGATTGTTGTCCTTAACAAGGTCGATTTGATACCGCAGGAAAATGTTCAGAACAAGATGATTGAACTCCGCGACGAATTCGGATTCAACGATATAATTCCCGTTTCGGCAAAGAACAACTACAATCTCGATACATTAAAAGCCAGAATAATTGAACTTCTTCCCGAGGGCGATTTCTATTTCGACGCCGATACGCTTACCAACAAGCCCGAAAAATTTTTCGTGTCCGAAATAATCAGAGAGAATATACTGACACTTTACAAGGAAGAAATACCTTACAGCGTGTTCGTCGACGTGCGGGAGTTCAAGGTGCGCGACCACGGACAGAAAGACTACATAAACGCGGACATAATTCTCGAACGCGAATCGCAGAAGATTATTATACTCGGTAAGAACGGTGAAATGGTAAAGAAACTCGGCGAGATGTCGCGAAAAGGAATCGAAGAATTTCTCGGCAAGGAAGTGTTCCTGAAACTTTTCGTGAAAGTCAGGAAAGACTGGCGCAGGGACTTCAGATTCCTGAAAAATAATTTTTAAAGCATTAAACCGATTGCCGGATTGTCTCGTCCGCCGTCTTTACAAAATCCTCGAACAATTCCGATTTTAACGAATCGTATTCACCTGTCCCGAACGTATCGTGTATTATTCCGTCCTTCAGCAGGTGGATTTTCGAACACGTTCCCGTAAGTGTTTCGAGAATGTGCGACGATACAAGCACCGTCTTTCCCTTTTCTTTAAGCGCGTTTATAACGATTTCAACCGCCTTGCACGACTCCATATCAAGCCCGTTAAACGGCTCGTCGAGAAGGTACAGGCGCCTTTCCTGTTTCAGAAGGGCGAGAAGCGCGAGTTTCTTCCTCATTCCGTTCGAGTATGTTTCGATTACGTCGTTGAGGGGTATCTTGAAAAGTTCGTTCATTTTCTCCTTTGAAAAATTATCGTTCGTCTGCCTGAAAATATTCAGATACTCGTTCCCCGTTATGTTCGAATAAAAATAATTTTCAGTCATTAAATATCCCGTGTCGACGCGGAGAATTTCTCTCCCGTCAAGCGTTATGCTTCCTTCTTCCGGTTTTACGTATCCCGATATAGCGCCGAACAGCGTGGTTTTTCCCGAACCGTTAAGTCCCGCGACGCCGTGCACGGCGGGCTTTTCAGCCGTCAGGTTAATTCCGCGTAGAACGGTGTTTGTACCGTAAGAAACAATCAGATTCTTTATTTCAAGCATTTAGATACTCCTTTAAATTGTCGGATGCCGAAAAATAATATTTCAAACAAAGGAAGAACGGCAGAGGAAGAAGAAACGGTATTCCCCCCATTACAAACGGGAGTACAGTCAGTGTCTGAATTACTGCAAGGTATATTTTGTTGCCAGGCAGTTTGCAGCAGGGCTCGTAAATCTTGTACTTGAACAGAATCCCGAGAACAAGAATCGTCGACTGCACGAATAAGAACGCCGCGTTTATTATAAGAAACGACGGATTGACAAGTGAGTTGACCGCCAGCACAGGCGCGAAAAACATCCAGAGAAGAATAACGTGGCGCCGTATTTTTCCGAAAAGAAATTTTCGCGGGCTTTCCGCCGTCTCGTACAAAATGTTTAGCGGCTCGCATTCCCTGTAAAACGACGCTATTACAAGGGTTACAAGTATCAGGAATATCTGCGGAAGCACCATTATTCCCGATGAAACTGCTGCCGCCGCGTATAACGACAGAAACGTTATCCGGTACGTCCTTATGCCTCCGAGCCATTCGAAGTTTCTTGGCGTTATTATTTTCCCAAGCGCCGATAATCTTGTCCTTCTCCTGAATCCGTACCTTACGCGCGTCACCGCGTATACCGCGGCTAATATAAGCGGGACAAAATAAAAGTGCGGAGTGAACAGCGCGGGCAGAACAAAAGGTGTCAGAAAGAAACTATACTCCGCGAAGATTTTTACATTCGGATTTTCCATCTGCGACAGTACAAATGCCTTGTCGCCCCGCGTCAACTGGACGAAAAGAACCGACAGCGCCGTGACGAGCGCCGCCGCCCCTGCCGTGTTGAAGTTCAGGTACATAAGATGAACCTTGTAAACGGCAAAAACAATCAACGCGAGAATAGCCGCGCTGTAAATTGCTCCGAGAAGTTTCGCTTCCCTTCTTATTTGTATTAACCTGATTTTTATTAATTCCAAAACGGACAGTTGCGTTAATTTCTTTACGAATTATGTTATTGGAAGTTTCCCGCGCGTTTGATATTCTTGCTGAAAACGGGTAATTGGTTAAAACTATTGCTCTATGTCTGCGTATACAGATTAAAAATATATCTTTTATGAATATATTCAGTTACATATTCATGGCGTGGGGACTTTCGGAAATCGTGCTTAACGTAGCCGCGCGCTCGAAAGCGGGAAAGTCGGACGCGAAGGATAAAGGCTCGATTATTATTATCTGGGTAACGCTCGCTGTTTCTATATTCGCAGGAATAATGATCGCCGTCAATTATCCCGCTTTCGGAAAACTCCGGACAATAGCGGGAGCCGCGCTCGTCGTGGCGGGAGTATTGTTCAGGTGGTTCGCTATCATTTCACTCGGAAAAATGTTTACAACCAACGTATCAATTCAGAACGAACACAAACTGAAGACCGACGGGCTGTACGCCGTATTAAGACATCCTTCATACACGGGCTCGTTGATGTCGTTTCTCGGACTCGGAATATCGCTCGGAAATATTTACAGCCTGATAGTTGTATTCATCCCCGTAACGCTTGCATTCCTTTACAGGATAAAGGTAGAAGAGGACGCCTTGTCAAAACACTTCGGCGAGGAGTACGAGATTTACAAATCCCGCACAAAAAAATTACTACCTTTTATATTCTAATCAAAACGCGTTTATCCTGAACGTCCTTAACTCCGACGTCAGTATCGCCTTGTACGCGAGGTCGTTTGAGAACTGCCTCACTTTTATAAAATCATCGACTGACGTGTACGTCAGGTATTTAGAGACTTCCCAACTGTATTCGTTGCCGTCGAGCATTCCTCCCGAAATTCCTTTCGGAAAAGTCACGCTCCTGTCTCGCGTTACAACATAGAAATCGCCCGAAGGGCTGAACGCGTGAAAATGCGCCACGTATATGCCTGTTCCCGAACCCCAGTCCCACGAAAACTGCGTGTTGTTCGACACGCCCCAGTACTTGTCCTGCGGCGCATCAAGTTTCGGCGCCGTCTCAGTCGATATGTTAAGACTCGAACCGGGATAAGAATAAGTGTAACTAACAAACCTCTCTCCCTTCTTATAACCCGCGCGGCCTTCTATCTTCAGCCTGTATGCGTATGGCAGAGTCTGCGGAACGATTACCTTCGAAGATATTATGTCCCCGTCCGATGTGTTCAGCGTTATCTCGGCGTTCCTGTGAAGCGAAAGAAAATCCGCGTACACCGAAAATCCCTTCGTGTCATATGCGAATGCGGGTGGATAAACGTTTACGTACGCCTCGCCCGGATTCGTGGAATATGACATCGAATCGAAAACTACGGTCTGAGGATACCCTTCCTTAATAACTGTAATTGAGTATTCGTAATATTTCTCGAATGACGACGCCGTCTTTTCAAGGTAAATCACTTTTCCGTTAAGCCGCGTCTTGTGAGCGGGGAAAAGAATTGTAAGCACTTTCATCCTCTCGCCCGATGAGGCGAACACGTCGTCGCAGTCGAAAACGTCGTCGCTTATGTATTTCACTATCGCCGAGCGTCCCGGTCCTATAGGCGGAAACTCTACCTTCATTATTTCCGTGTTTATGTTCCTCGACGCCTTAAGTCCGAAGAATATTATTTCGGGATTCTGCGTGTTCACGTTCCTGTATATGTTCCCCGTGTTTCCCGAATAATCGTAGAATATCATATCAACGGGAAAACTCTCGACGTTCAGCGTGAAATTTCCGTTCTTGTCCGTCTTGTCTCCGCCGCCCTTCGAGGAAACTACCGATATGTTCGGAACGGGAAAATACCTTTCGTCGATTAGCCTGCCCTTTATCTCAATCGAAAAGGCCTGCGAGCAGAATGAAAGCAGAAACACCAAAATGTAAAATTTTTTCATAAACTTGTATTAGTCGTTTGTTAATCTTTTTATTTCATCGCGCAGTTCGGCTGCCCGCTCGAATTCAAGGTCCTTTGCGGCGTTAACCATTTCCTCTCTCAACTGTTCGATTAATTCTTTTCTCTGCTCCTTGTTGATTTTCTTGAACAACGGCTCCGTCATAACGGACAAACCCGTTTTCTCCGTCTCGCGCCTGTCCTTCTTCGATTCATATTTCGCTTTTGAATCGGCTACGATTGTCGTCGACATTATTTCTTCGTATGTCTTGAATATCGTCTTCGGCTCTATGTTGTTTTCCCTGTTGTAATCCGACTGTATTTTTCTTCTCCTGCCCGTCTCGTCAATCACCTTCCTCATTGAATCCGTTACCTTATCGGCGTACATTATAACGAGCCCGTTTACGTTTCTCGCCGTTCTTCCAGCGGTTTGAAGAAGCGATTTCTCCGAACGAAGAAATCCTTCCTTGTCCGCGTCAAGTATCGCGACAAGAGAGACTTCGGGCAGGTCAAGCCCTTCACGTAATAGGTTGACGCCGACAAGCACGTCGAAATCACCAAGCCGAAGACCGCGGAGTATGTCAACGCGGTCGAGCGACACGACTTCCGAATGCATGTATTTCACCTTAATGCCGATTCCCATCAGATAATCCGTCAGGTCCTCGCTCATCCGCTTCGTGAGTGTTGTTACCAGTACACGCTCGTTCTTCTTGCTCCTTATTCTTATTTCGTTTATCAAATCGTCTATCTGATTCTTCACGGGACGCACCTGAATCTCTGGATCAAGCAGACCGGTCGGGCGAATCACCTGCTCGACTACCGCGCCGCCGCACTTTGTAAGTTCGTAATCCCCGGGAGTCGCGCTCACGTATATGACCTGATTCACCGCGCCCTCCCATTCCTCGAATGTCATCGGACGGTTGTCGAGAGCCGAAGGAAGCCTGAACCCGTGCTCGACAAGCGTCTTCTTCCTCATCCTGTCGCCGTTGTACATCCCGCGTATCTGCGGAACGGTGACGTGCGACTCGTCGACTATCAGAAGAAAGTCCTTAGGAAAATAATCGAAAAGACAGGCGGGACGGCTTCCCGGAGCGCGCCCGTCCATGTGACGCGAATAGTTTTCTATTCCGTTGCAGTAACCGACCTCTTTTATCATCTCGATGTCGAAGTTCGTTCTCTGCTCTATGCGCTGAGCCTCAATCAGTTTTTCCTCTTTCTGGAAATACTGAACCTGTTCGAGCATTTCCTTTCTTATGTGCTCTATCGCGGTTTCAACTTTCTCGGGCGTCGTAACAAAATATTTCGCGGGATATATCGATACGCTTTCATCGACGCCGATAACACGACCAGTCAGACGCTCTATGTAGCAAAGCCTCTCGATTTCGTTGTCGAACATCTCAATGCGAATCCCCTTTTCATCCTCGTACGCGGGTATGATTTCAACCGTATCGCCCCGCACGCGGAAATTACCCCGCTTGAACTCGGCGTCGTTCCTGACGTAATGAATATCAACAAACCTGTTCAGAAGTTCCTTCCTCTTTATCTTCTGTCCCTTCTTCAGAACAAGAACCTGCTCTGCGTATTCTTCGGGCGCGCCGATTCCGTATATGCAACTGACTGAAGAAACGATGATTATGTCCTTTCTTCCCTCGAGAAGCGATGACGTCGCCCTCAGCCTGAGCCTGTCTATCTCTTCATTTATCGAAAGGTCTTTCGCTATGTACGTGTCGGTCGAGGGTATGTACGCCTCCGGCTGGTAATAATCGTAATATGAAATGAAAAACTCCACGCGGTTCTCGGGAAAGAATCTCCTGAACTCGCCGAACAACTGCGCCGCAAGCGTCTTGTTATGCGACATGACAAGAACGGGACGCCCGATATTCTCTATTACGTTCGAAATTGAGAATGTCTTGCCCGAGCCCGTTACGCCGAGGAATACCTGCTGCTTTTCGCCTCTCTGTATCCCCTCCGTTAACTGCTTTATGGCTTCGGGCTGGTCGCCCGTAGGCTTGTATTGCGCTTCTAATTTGAAATTCACTTTAACAAATATTCCTTTGCTTTTGAGTTATCGGGATCCATCTGTATCACGGTTTCGAATTCCGTTTTCGCCTTGTCAATATCCCCCGATTCGAAATATGCGGCGCCGAGTTTCAAGTGCGATTCAACCGTGCCCCCCGAGTAAGTGACGTATTTTTCGTACATCTTCACGCTTTCCTTATATGCCTTGTTGTCAAAATACGTGTCGCCGATGTCACGCACGAATTTCGCCCTGTCTATTATTCCCTGCATCGAGTACAGGAAATACTCGAGCGACTCGGAGTAAAAACCCCTGTCGAGATAAAGTTTTCCCGTTATGAGATTCAGGAACCAGTTGTCCCTTCTGCTCTTGTACTTGCCGAAAACTTTTCTTACCGCGGGATTTATATTCGTGGTATCGGAGTTGTTTACCTTAATGTTTACTATATCCGCGAGCATGTCGTACGAAATGCTCCTGTTCATGTTTAATATCTTTGCTTCCACGTTCGACGGCAGACGGAACACCTTCCTTATAGGACTGTCGTCCAGCAAGTACGTATCGATGTACTTCTGAAAGAAGTACAGGGGTCCGAAAAGCAGCGTGTGCTTCAGCGCGTCCCTGCCGCTGTAAACATCTATGCAGTACGCCATCTGCGCCCCCATCGAATGAAAATACATTTCGTTTACCCCGATGGCGAACATGCTGTCTATTACTTCCTGCATCGCCTTTTCGTCAATCGCTTTCATCGTTTTCCTGAACAGTATGAAATCCTTCTCGAGCAGCGCCGACGGCCTGTTCGAAAGAAGTATAGGAGCGATGTAGTTCGAAACCCCGTTGCTGTAAACTTCGTCAAGAAGGTTGTATATGGTCGTGTCCGCTCCCGTGTAAAGGTATTTCATCACATTTAATTGTATATCGTCCCTTTCGTCGAAAAACAGTTCACGAGTCAGATACTTCGTCAGAAGTTCGTAATCGTCCCCGAACCTGCTCAGGTCCATCAGTATTGAATTGTCCCTGTACCTCCATCCGCAGTTCCTGCTTCCGTAGAACATGTACACGCTGTTCTTGAAATCTATGTTCTCTGGAAAATAGAGCGACAACAGATAAGCGCTGTTCTCGAGTATGTTCTGCTCCTCCCTCTTTATCAGAGCGAGGCTCTTCCTGTACTCGTCGGAAAACTGCTCCACGTATCCGAAACACATGAATGCCAGCGGATTGCTGAGTATGTAAAGTTTTGTCAGCGGGTCGTTCCGCCTTACCTGCTTGAAACAGTTAATCAGGTCGTCCCGCGTAACGCACTTGTTGTCGAAATTCTCCATAAGGAATTTCATCTCGGGAATCGAAACAAGTTCGTTCTCGTCCGCTCCTCTCGTAAGCGCGTCGAGTATCGCGTCCGCGGCGTTGTAGTTGAAGGTTATCTGAACGTTAGTCTTCTTCAGTTCCGTTGACTTGATGATGAACTTCCTGTCGCCGAACGGCTTTTTCTCCTCGCCGAAATTATCCCGTATGTTAGCGAGCAGCACAGCCGCCCTCACTATTCCCCCGAACGTTTCCGAAAAATCTACATCCTTCATCGCGGGAAGGTATATTTCGAAAAATCTGCCCCGGTTCTTCGCGATGTCTTCGTTTATTACCTCGGGTAGGTCCCTCAACTGATTGAGAGAATCAAGTTTCGCGAGTTCGCGGAAGAGTATTCGCCCTTCCTCTATCCTGAACTCGTCGCGCAGGTATTTTATCTGCTCCTGAACCTGAAAGAGCCTTGACTGGTCGTCAATAAGAAGGTCAACCCAGTCCCAGTCTTTTTCGAAATCGAAATTGTATCTGTTTTGAGCGAATGTATCGGCAATGAATAAAAACAGAAGCGATACGGTCAATGACACAGCCGGTTTTAACGAATGCATTAAGGACAAATTAGTTTATTTAATTTCCGTAATTAAATTTATTTCCCTCAACACTGAATTAATTCTCGATAATTCACCATACCCCCCTGACTTTACTGTTGCTTTGCCCTTCGTGTGGGCGATTATCGCTATTTGCTCGCATTGTAGCACGTCAAATCCCGTCGCCTTCTGCAACTGGATTATTACCTCGTCCCAGAGATGGCTCGAGTTGAAAAGTATCAACTTTCTTAACTCGGGCGTGTCCACGCCGGTCGCGGACGATTCCTTCTCTTTCGTTGACATTCTGCAATTTTTAATTTCTCGAAAATCCGCACAGGTATGCGCACATCACGTCCTGCGCGTTTCTGTACTGCTCCCAGTTCGCTCCCTTGAAACCGTTCATCGCTATGTAAAAAATCAGCGGCTCGCTGTCGCGCGTTATCGCGTAACCCGTAAGCGTGCTTACCCCGTTTATCGAACCCGTCTTCGCGTGAATGTTCTTCTCCGCCTCGGTTCCTATCATTCTCTTTTTAAGCGTGCCGTCCACTCCCGATACGGGAAGCGAATAATAGAACACGTTGAATATCTTTTCCTGGTCAAAAAGATATTTTAATAATTGTATCATGACGTTTGACGTAACGTAGTTGTACCTCGTCAGTCCCGAACCCTCAAGTATCTCGTACTCGCCGCGCGATATTCCGAGCGAACTCATCAGGTCCGTAACAGCGTCAGTGCCCTTTTCAAGCGTGCCGGGCGCGCCTTTGTACACCGCGCCGACAACTTTAAAAATCGTGATTGCCGAATGATTGTCGCTCGGCTTGTTCATGCTCGCGAGAACCTCGTCCATAGAGTGAGTAATGCGCGCGATTTCCTTAGGCGAATCGGGCGTAACTCCCGAGACTATTATTCCGTCAAGTTTTACGTTCTTTAATTCAAGTTCGGACTGCAGGAAATTCGCCGCCTCGACCGCCGCGTCAAGCCTGCTCGCGTTCTTGTCGAAACTCAGCGCGTTCACGTACGGCCAGTACTGAAGCCTCGTATCACCCGAATAATAATCCGCGAGCCCGAAATGCTTGCTGTCAAGATACGAATCGTCGTATACTATGTTGCCCGTTATCTCCCTCACGTTCTTCGAAAGAAACGCTTTGATTAGTTTCACGAGGTCCGTGCTCTTGAAATCTGGGTCGCCGAAACCCTTTAAATACAGGTTCCCGTTTATTACCCCGTCCGACAAATCCCTGTCGTCCGTGTACAGTATAGTCTTGAATTCGTAACCCGCGCCGAGATACTCCAGCGCGATTGCGCTCGTTATAACCTTCGTTATCGAAGCGGGTATCATCTTAGCCGCGGGCCTGTACTCGTAAAGCAGGTCGTATTTTGTACCGCTCACTACCTGTACCGATACGTCGCAGTTCATCGTCTTTATAAGATTATCCATGCTCTCTTTAAGTTCCGCGATTCTGTCCTTTTCGCCCGCCGCGGCGAACGAAGGAATTACGAAACACAACAACAATAATATTTCTTTCTTCAGTAATTTCATCTATGAATAATCTTCTATTATTTTAAACGCTTTTCTTAAAATTCTCTTTGATTCCTTGAATGTAAGCCGTTCAGCCGCCTTGTCGTACGTGCACCACCTGTAGTTGAGTATCTCCCTGCCGTCTATCTTCACTTTTACGGTTTCCGTTTCCGCTATGTAATAATCAACAATCTTGTGTATGGTTACGGTTTCTTTCCTGAACGAATAATCGTCGCGGAGAAGAACTTTTCTCCTTAAAAAATCTATTTTCCTTATGCCCGTCTCTTCGCGCAGTTCCCTCACTGCAGTGTCTATCGGCTTCTCGCCCTTTTCAATGTGCCCCTTCGGGAATCCCCAGTGACCCTGATGCTGCTTGATAAGCAGAAATTTGATTGAGCGCGGAAACCTGCTGTACACGATAATTCCGACCGAATGATTATGCTTTATCTTCAATATTGTTTCCTTTGTTTTTTACGCTGTTCCAGACGGCGTCCATTTCCTCGAGCGTCATGCTCTCGGGCTCTATGTTCCGCGACTTCGCGTATTTCTCGATTTCCCTGAACCTGTACGAAAATTTCTCAATCGTCCTTCTTAAGGCGTCCTCGGGATTTATTTTCATGAACCTCGCGTAATTCACGATTGAAAAAAGCACGTCGCCGAACTCGTCCTCCAGTTTCTCATGAGTCTCGTTCTTTTCCATGTTCTCCCTTAACTCGCCGACCTCTTCGAGTATCTTTTCGTACACGGGCTTGTGGTCCTTCCAGTCGAAACCTACCTTCGCCGCTTTTTCCTGTATCCTGTAAGCGCGGAATAAAGCGGGAAGTTCCGCAGGAACCCCGTCCAGCACGGATTCCCGGCCTTCCTTCTTCTTCAGCCTTTCCCAGTTTGTCTTGACTTCCTCGCTCCCGCTTACCTTCACGTCTCCGAATATGTGCGGATGCCTCTGTATCAACTTCTTTGTTTCGTGCTCAAGCACTTCAGTCAGGTCGAATATCCCCGCCTCCTCTCCCATTACTCCGTGTATAACAACCTGTAGCATCAGGTCGCCGAGTTCCTTCCTTAACTCCGTCATGTCGTTGTTGTCAATCGCTTCGAGCACTTCGTACGATTCTTCAAGCAGGCATCTCCTTAAACTCGAATGCGTCTGCTCCCTGTCCCACGGACACTCCTTCCTTAATTTCCTGACAATATTAACAAACTCAAGAAATTCTTCGCTAAGTTTTCTGTCTTTCTCCGTCAATATATTTTCAGCATTTAATCATTTGTATATTGTATTCATATTACTAAATTACTATAAGTTATTCAATTTAAAAACGTTTCAAATCCATATGATTAGAGCATTCCTGTCGCTTAATCTTGACGCCGGAGCAAAAAGCAGGCTTAAGACACTTCAGAATGAAGTCAAAGAAATTATGGGACCCGAATCATCGCGCTGTATCAAATGGGAGAACATACATAATTCACACATAACTTTATTCTTTCTCGGCGACACCGAAGAAAAAACCTCGGACAGCATTCGCGCCGAACTCCGCGAAAAAATAACGGGCGCGGCGGGAGAAATTTCTCTCGAATATTCGGGAGTGTCCGCCTTCCCCGGCGCGAAAAATCCCCGCGTGATTATCGCCGCTCTCAAAAGCCGCGATAATAAAATCTATGAACTTAATAAAAATACCGCGGACATACTCGATGCCTACGGTTTCAAACAGGATAAGAAATTCAATCCGCACCTCACGCTCGGAAGAGTCAGACGCGAATCTCGCGTTTACCTTCCCGATTTCAGCAATATTGACTTCGATTTATTATTGAATTTTAAGGAACTAATATTCAATAAAAGTGTTTTATCCTCAAAAGGGGCTGAACATTTTATTCTCGAAAAGTTTAGGTTGTAATTTTGGGGCATAAAAAAAGACAGATGCTTCAAGGAGGAAAAGCATCTGTCAATAAGGAGGAGAACAATAAAAATGAAAAACAACAATTGTAACTTAAAGATTTTTTAGTCTTTTTTCCATACCAAAATTATTCCACAACTACTTTTTTTGAGTACTCTCTGTGGAATGTTTTCATCCGCTCGACGAGCGATAAAATGTCCTTTCTCGGCGGCAGTATGGTAGTCCTGAAATGCATCGTGTTCGGCATCTGTCCGAATCCCGAGCCTGGTACAACGCATATTCCCGTTTCTTCGAGAAGCGCCATGCAGTAATCAAAATCCCTCTTCGCGTCGTACGCGTACAGTTCGTCAACCGTCATCTTGCTTACGTCAACTCCCTTTTTATGCGGAAGTTCGAACTTTACGAATGCGTACATCGCTCCGTGCGGAACCTCGCACTCCATCCCGTCAATCGCGTTGAGCCCTTCGCCGAGAACTCTTGACTTGTACTTGAGGTCGTTAAGAATTCCGTCACGCTCTTTTTTGTAAAGTTCGTAACTCTCGTCGCCGGGTTTCGGAGGCGCGACCATCAGATATGTTACTATCTGTCCGTCAACGTTCGAGCAAAGACCGACCGACTGAAGTTTTACCAACTGCTCGTAAACTTCGTCCGCCATGTTCCTTACTTCGAAATATCCGCCCCTGTGCCCGCATTCGCCGAGGAATCCCTTCGACACCGAATGAAAACTGAACAGCGTAACTTCCTTCTCGCCCATGTCGTGCATCGCCTTCGCGAACGAAACGAATTTTATCCCTTCGAGATATACGTTTTCCTGATACACTTCGTCCGCGAGAAGAACGAGATTGTATTTTTTCGCGAACCTGATTATCATTTCCATGTTGTCTTTCGAAAGCACCGCGCCCGTCGGATTTCCGGGATTTATAACGGCTATCGCCACGGGATTAATTCCCTTCGCTTTCGCTTCCCTGATGCTGTCCTCGAGTATTTTTTCGTTCAACTGCCACGAATTGCTTTCGTCGAGAAAATATCCGATTTGTTTCGCGCCGTAAAGTGTGAGAGTGGCGCTGTACAGAGGATACTGCGGAATCGGAATCATCACGCCGTCATTGCCGCCTTTAAGCATCATCGTGAGCGCCGCCTGCACGCCCTTGCTCGCCCCGTCCGTAAGAACTATCCTGTTCTTGTCCGCGGGTATGCCGTCCCTCTTCGTAATGAATTCCGCGACAGCGTCCCTTATGAACGCTATGCCCGAACTCACGGTGTATGCGCCCGTTCCCGTCGGATTCTTTTCCATTATCATCTTCGCTCTCGCCATCACGTCGGCGGGATAAATTTTCTTAGCGTCTGGATTGTTTATAAGTTCGGGGTATTCGAGAACCGAAAGCACCTGCCTTATGAATGTTACCGGCTTCTGCTTCAATGCCTGCGGATTTCCTATGTTGCAGTATATTATCTTCCTGCCCTGCTCTTCAAGTTCCTGCGCTCTGGCTACAATCTTGCCCCTTACGGCGTACTGCGCCTGAATGAGATTAGGGTTCACGTCTTTAATGGTCATCATAAATTTGAGGTTTTGTGTACTGTAAAAATAACCTTTACAGGTCTGTTTTTAAAGTATAAACGGACGGGTGTAACCGGGCAAATCATCATCCACGAATTAATATCTTAATCGCTTAATAATCGAAGGACGCGGAATCCAAAATCCCTTATGGGAAAATATTAAAATCCTTATGGAAAATAAGAAGCAGGAATGCCCGCGGGCATCCCTGCTGACTAATAAATTACTTTCAATAACTTTGTATGTCGTTACTTTATCAAAACCATCTTCTTCGTCTGTACAAAATCACCTGCTGTTATCCTGTAGAAATAAATTCCTGACGACAGACGCGATGCGTTGAACTGAATCGTGTAATACCCCGCCCGCTTAACTTCGTTCACGAGCGTTTCAACTTCTCGTCCTGTATTGTCATATATCTTTAACGTTATAAGACCATCTTTCGGCAATGCATAATTTATTGATGTTACCGGATTAAATGGGTTCGGATAGTTTTGTGAAAGGTCAAATTTATCCGGGATTTCCGGGTTGAAAACATAAGTATCGCCTTCGTCGCCGCCTCTGATTAAGTATTGAGACGTAATCGCTGCAAAGTCAGAAAAAACAGAAGGCCAGTTTGTCTTATCGACTGCTTTGATTTTATACCTAATTCTGTTTACATCCCCCTGCCCTATTCCGTCACATTCGCCGTACGCTGCGTAGTCGATGTAAGACGGAGGTGTGTCTTTGTCGATAGTTATATCCGCGATTTCGGTATAATTCTGCGGAACAGTATTCAGAGCATCGAACGCTCTGAATATTTTATACCTCTTGGTTGTCGTGAAATCCTGTATCATATCCGGCTCTAAGTTATGGTCCCAGGTTAGTTTCGGATATCTGTATCCGTCGATACAATCGGTTCTGTCTATCTTCAAAAGCATCGGACGTGAAGGAGGCGTTGCTGCAAGTATTGAATTTAAATCATATCCCGCTTGACCTACTCTAAATATTTTAATATACGCATTATTTCCGCTTGTACTGTCGAAATAAATAAATATCCCGCTTGTATCATTATTATATTTTGCGGTGCTTGGGGATGAATAAGGGGAAAATACTTCGTTGTAACCGGGTTTCCAGGCATCCCATCTGTCGCCGATGTTATCATACGATGTGTATAGAGTCTCGCCGTTTGTATATATTCTGTTTGTTCCGAGATGACAGTTATCCACCGGCGGATCGCCAAAACTATGCTTTATCGTGTATCCTTTAGGCGAGCCGTTTGGGTTGTCGCCAAAATAATCATGCAAACTTAAGCCATCGCCTTTTAATGTATTTAAAATAGCAGATCCGTGTAATGAAGGATCATTTTCATGCAATACTTCGGCTTTGTTATATGTTTTCCACACATTGCCGCTCGTCCAGCAATTCATATCGACAGAAGCCCAGCCTGAGCCTTCCCATCTATAGTAACCATCGGCGCATTCAAGGTCATGAGGCGAACACCAGTCGGCAGTTGGTCTGTATATTCCGTTAAAAACGTGATAAATGTAAAGACCTTTTCCATACTCGGACGTATTAAACGGATTATAAAACGCGGTGTCACCAAGCATTACTCTATCCCAGTAACAAACTTTACTTCTGTTTGCAAGCAGGAAGAATTCCGTCTCGGAAATCGGAACCTTTATCAACTCTCCGTTATTATTAGTTCGCGAAGAATAATCACCCAAAGTATTTGTTTGTCCAAAGGCCGCATTGCTCGGTGTCATATATCCGCTTAAAATCATTTCGTAAGGGCTGTAAAATTGCTCTATACCTATGGCATACGAATTACGGCCGTATATCAAATGCCCGTTCGAAAATGTATAATGACCTTGTTCGTGAATACAAATTGCCATTATATTGTCCTTTTTCAAATTTCGGGCGCAGGTGATGCCTGAACTGCTATAGCCATATCCCGAGCGTATCCAGCGTAATGTATCAACCTTAAAATCACTTCCATCAAGAGAACTGTAACCGTCATATTCGGGTAATACTCCGCCTGTGGTTTTGTGAATCTTATAAATAAAATCTACATTATTATCCGCCCCATATTCAAAATTGGTTCCGTTCCAACTCCATTTATCATACCAGGCCCAATCAATTGGATATTTTTGGTTTAATTTATTCCAGATATGCTCATTTAGAATCGTTATTCCTACAGTTTGATAATATGATGCGTTTGAATCGAGACGCACGGAATATGCTTTTCCCAATAAGTGAAATCTTCTGAGCGATAATTGTATAAAGTAATTGCTGAAAGTTTCTTTATTCTGGTCATAAGCATTCCACCAACTCGAATTATAATTTTTATTGTAAGCTATCAAACTATCTCTGTATATCGGTCCTGATGTATCACACGTATTGGGCCAGATACTATCGTTTTGGTCATCAAGAAATTGAACAAATACTATTAAGACAGGAAAGTACGCGTAATTTGGTGTTGCAATCCCGTTTATTGTATCTGTCCTATTCGGTTTGAAGAATCCGTCCTGCGGATTTAACGGTATTTGCATTGCCTGAAACAAAGTGCTTCCGCAAGATGTTTCATACGGACTTTGCGCTTCCGATGTCCTTATTACTATTAGTAATAATGCAAAAACACATATTGCAATAAGTGATTTTCTCATTTTATTTAATCCTTTAATTATTTATGTTTTAATTAGTTATAAAAATGGGCGGATATATCCGTTTATGGATATAACTTTGATTGTCGTTGACCGCGACCGTTTTTAATTCAAAGGCTCCGCCCTTTATTTCATTTTAAAATCTATTTTGGTGGTTCATCCATAAGGACTTTATTGATTTATTTCAACAGAATGAATTTTTTCGTTTGTATGAAATTTGAACTAATCAGTTTGTAAAAGTAAACTCCGGACGATAATTTATATGCATCATAATTTATCTGATATGTGCCCGGGATTTTTATTCCTTCGAATAAGTTATCGACTTTTTTTCCTGTTATATCATATATCTCAAGTTTATAAAAATTCTTCTCTTTAATTTCAACCATTATATTCGTTGTATTGTTGAACGGATTCGGATAATTTTGGTGTAATACGAATGCTTCCGGAATCTCTGTAGAAATCTGATTTACATAACTTATTCCGCCGTTTGTCGTGTATAATACCATTCCGTTGCTTCCAGTTGCCCAGCCTATGCTGTCGTTGTGAAAATATATATCTCCGATATAACCCGGAATAGTTAAATCTAATTGTCTGACCCAGGTATAACCGCTATTTGTGGTTTTAAATAATCGGCCTTGCTCTACACCCCCGCCGCCGCACCAACCCGTGTTTTCGTTTGTAAAACGGATACTGTATAAGGCATCAAAATGTTCGGGTATAAAACCTATACTATCCCAGTTACTACCAAAATCTGTTGAACGATAAATTGGTCCGGACATACCGGCTATCCAGCAATACTGATTATTAAGTATTGAGATTTTTGGGAAAGTATATCCTATAAAATGCAATTCAATGTTTGGCGTATACCATGTTAAACCACCATCAATTGTTCTTTTTAAATAACCCATATCACCGCACATTATTCCGGTTAACGAGTCTTTAAAGTATATATCAAGAGAACCCCAAACTTCATTTAGTTTAAATAATGAGTCACCACCATTTGTTGTTTTCCATATTTTAGAACCTGACCCAGTTATCCAACCTGTATTTTTATCAACAAAGCTCGAGGCATTATAACTTTCACCTGTCCCAAACGGACCGTTTTCAATCGCTATCCAGTTCGTTCCGCCGTTAGTTGTCTTTAATATAGTTTTAAACATTCCTACACAATAAAGTATGTTTGAATCAATAACGCTTAAACAATTCAATCTCTTATTCCCTGCCGGATGTGTTTGATGTACCCAATTCAAACCTGCATTAGTTGTTTTTGCTATAATCCCCGTTCCGCAAATCCAGCCTGTATTTTTATTTATGAATTTCACTGAATGAAAATCCGTTGTACTGCCCGTGTTCTGCAATACCCACTGTGCATTTGCGCTCAATGAAATAAGCATCGCAAATATTACAAAAACATTTTTCATGATATATTTGTATTATTTAATTAATAACATCTTCTTTGTTTCACGGAAGTTACCCGTTATCAGTTTATAAAAATACACGCCGCTGTTCAATCCGCTGCCGTCAAAAGTTACTTCATACATTCCCGGTTTCAGTGATTCGTTCACGAGTGTTTGCACTGCGCGGCCCGTTACGTCATACACCATCAGCGACACCCTGTCTCTCCCCGATGCTTTTTCGGAGAATCCATTTGCAATCTGAAACTTTATCGTTGTGGAAGGATTAAACGGATTCGGATAGTTTTGGTGTAATACGAATGATTCCGGTATCTCTGTAGAAATCTGATTTACGTAACTTATTCCCCCGTTTGTCGTGTATAACACCATTCCGTTGCTTCCTGCTGCCCAGCCTATGCTGTCGTTGTGAAAATATATATCCCCGATATAACCCGGAATAGTTAAATTTAATTGTCTGACCCAGGTATAACCGCTATTTGTTGTTTTAAATAACCGGCCTTGCTCTACACCCCCGCCGCCGCACCAACCTGTGTTTTCGTTTGTAAAACGGATACCATAAATCGCATTATAATGTTCTGGAATGAATCCAATACTATCCCAATTAATTCCAAAATCAATTGATCGATAAACACGTCCCGAAGAACTAGTAACCCAACAATACAAATTGTTTATAATTGATAATTTGTAGAAAGTATATCCTATATAATGCAATTCAATATTAGGTGTGTACCAATTTAATCCGCCGTTGGTTGTTCTTTGGAGAAATCCGCCATCGCCGCAAACTAATCCCGTTATCGCGTCTTTGAAATAGATATAGTTCACCCAATCGGCTATATATATTTGAATTAATGAATCTCCGCCATTTGTTGTTTTCCACATTTTCTGCCCGCTGCCGGATATCCAACCGGTATTACTATTGATAAAGAAAACTGCTTTATAACTGTCACCTGTTCCAAACGGACCGTTTTCAATTGCTATCCAGTTTGTTCCGCCGTTTGTTGTCTTTAATATAGTTTTAAACATTCCTACACAATATACCGTATTAGAATCTACCACGCTTAAACAATCTAACCTCTTATTCCCCACCGGATGTGTTTGATGTACCCAGTTTAAACCGGCGTTAGTTGTTTTTGCTATAATTCCCGTTCCGCAAATCCAGCCTGTATTTTTATTTATGAATTTCACTGAATGAAAATCCGTTGTACTGCCTGTGTTCTGCAATACCCACTGTGCGTTTACGCTCAATGCCGTGAGTGTTATTACCGCTGCAATTACAACTATTATTATTTTTTTCATGGCTTTAATTTTCTTCTATGGTATATAAACTAATTTCTTTGTATCAACTATTTGATTTTTAAATCAAACCCCGAACTTCTTTCTTTGCTCAAACTTAAAGTATTTTTTGCAAAAATAAATTTCCTGTTATTTCATATTCTTCGATTTTATTTTGAACACCTTTAATTAAAAATGCTTTTTGTACAACCCGTTTTTATCCGGCAAGTCATTTTTCTTAATTGAATTATTACTATAAAAAGATGTGATTGATTGATTGATTGATATACATGTTCGAAGCGGGCGCTGACTTTTCGTCACGGATTTCACGGATGTTCTTTTGTTGTTGTCTTTAGTTTCCAATGCCGTGTTTTGATTAGGGGAAATCTACTTATGCATTATGCAACTTTTTTAAATCTATGTATATTTTATAAATGATGCAAGATAATTATATTTTTTAATTATAATTTAATATTGTTTTTTTATAAATCGCGAGGAATGATATCAACACCGCTGTATTTTCGCGGTTTAACTTAATACGCGCATTATTTTTTTGTTTCCGGATTAACATATGGTTTTGATTGAAATTGCGATTAACAATATATTTTATTATACACGCCGGCGTTTCACCGTACTGCTTGTTTAATATTTGTTTTTATAAGTATTTGCGGTTGAAACTCCTTCGCGGCCGGGAAAAGTTTAAGTTTTTCGGTAACTCAAACAATTTTCCGTTGAGGTAATATATTCCGGACACCCGTCCTGCGGTTTAATTGAAACTTATTTTATTTATATTTTTGAAAAAATTTCAATATGAAGCACACAATAACCGCGAAATACTCTGGAGGTATGGCGTTCGACATGGACGTTCTCGGATTCAATTTTAAAGTTGACGCGCACGGCGATGTCGGGGGCGAGAACCTCGGACCGCCGCCTAAACCCCTTATGCTCGCGGCTCTCGCAGGATGCACGGGTATGGACGTGGTCTCTATGCTTAAGAAAATGAAAGTCGAATACGACAGTTTCACAGTCACCGTGGAAGGAAACCTCACGGCAGAACACCCGAAACATTACGATAAGATGTTAATCGTATATTCCCTGAAAGGAAAAGAGATTCCACGCGAAAAGGTCGAGCATGCCGTAAAACTCTCCATGGAAAAATACTGCGGCGTCTCCGCCGTTTACAGAAAAGCGCTCGAACTGGATTACAGGATTGATATACACGAATAAAAGGTTCTTGTGAATCCAAAATCCTTATTTCAAAAAAAGGAACTTTAAATTTTTTTGTTCAGAAACGAACAAATCCCGTTATTTTAGCAATAACAATTTTTTTGTTTGGTTAAAATTATTCCCTGCCCGGAAGTTGTAATAATA
>CALGII010000176.1 GCA_937915485.1 uncultured Ignavibacteriota bacterium
GCTCTGCCATCTCACGATTACGGAGTCAATTATAGTCGCCTGTTTCAGACCGAATTCCACAGGAAGCGAATTCATTCCTTTTCCTCCCGAGCCGCCTTCAACTTCGCGAATTTGCGTAGTGGGACCCGTCTTCACTGTAACCCTTGAGCCGATTGCCGAGCGGTTCGTGGCTGTGCCCTGCAGTTTCAGTTTGAACCAGTTGTAGTTCGTTTCGTGATTATTCTTGTACAAGCGGTTTTCGTAACCGTTATTGTTCAGGTAAATGTCAAGGAATCCGTCGTTGTTGTAATCACCCAGGGTGATACAACTTGAATGCCTCGTGTCACCCGTGCCCGCGGTTGTCGCGATGTTCGAGAAGATGTATCCGTCGTTTCTGTATAATTTGTCCGACGTGTTTTGTCCTCTCGCGAAATAAAGGTCGAGGTCGCCGTCGTTGTCTACGTCAGCCCAGCCGCAGGAATACGCCGATGCGCAGTCGGATATTCCGAGGCTGTCGGTTACTTCCGTGAAAGTTCCGTTGCCGTTGTTTCTGTAAACCTGAGAACTGAAGTTCGAACTCGCCAATGCGATATCCATGTATCCGTCGTTGTTATAGTCGCCCCAGGCGGAACCCCAGGTGTAGTTGAATGTTACTAATCCTGATGCTGCAGTGACATCTGTAAAAGAACTGTCGCCATTGTTTCGGTACAAAACTCCCGTGCCAACCGCAGGCTGTACTGTCTGCGACCCGAAGAACAGGTCCATATCGCCGTCGTTGTCATAATCCGCCGATGAAATAGTAAGCGTAGAAAGACTGTCCGTAAGACCCGAGGGATAAGCGACGTTTGTAAAATGTGTCAGGTCAAGATTCTTGAAAAAGTAGTTGTAATGGTAAGGTACTCCGTCGTTGCCGAACGCGAAGTCTATCTTGCCGTCTTTGTTGTAGTCTATCCAGTTGGACGAGCCGCCCCAGGACATAAGATTCACTCCTGAATTAGTCGCGTCGTCAATAAATGACGTGCCGAGATTCTTGTACAACACTATCGCCGTTTGCCAGTTCCCGACGACGATGTCCGTATAACCGTCGTTGTTGTAATCGGCAAAGGAAGTTCCTCTGCCCGGAAATGAACTTGCAAGACCCCAGGATGACGACGATTCGGTAAACGTCGTTCCGTTTGTGTTTATGTACAGTTTATTCGGCGTATTGTTGTTAAGGACGTATATGTCAAGATATCCGTCGTTGTTCACGTCTATGAATATACATCCTTGCGCCGCTCCGTTATTGTTAACTCCGAGCGTAACAGAGACATCAGTAAAAGTAACCTGCGCGGAGACAATTGTGCTGAATAGTAAGAAAAGAAAAGTTGTTGTAATTGCTTTTTTCATAGTCGGGGAAATTAGTTTTACAATTTTATTCATATCATACGGGAAAATCAAGACTTAATTAATTACGGCAACCTTCAATTTATTACGGCTGCCTCGAAATACGCTCCGTTTTGAATGGTAATCGGAATTCAGGATGAATATATTTATAAAAATTTTAATTTAATGAAGATAGCAAAAGAATTCAGATGGGAGATGGGACACCGCCTTCCGAATCACCCGGGACTATGCAAGAACATTCACGGACATTCATATTATATGATTGTGGAGATTGAGGGAGAAGTGATGCCCAACGGTATGATAATCGATTTCTATGACCTCGGACTTATCGTTAAACCAATACTCGAAAAACTCGACCACGCTTTCCTCGTGTATTCAAAGGATAAAAAAGTTCTGGATTTCCTGAAGAAGAATAAAATGAAAATGGTTGTTTCGGAATATCTCGCTACAGTCGAGAATATTTGTGAAGACATAACCTGCAGAGTTGTAAAGGAATTCAGGAAAAGAAAGTTCAAGAACATAAAGCAGGTAACTGTAAAAATTTACGAAACCCCGAACTCGCACGCGTCGATGACGCTTGCTTTATGATTAATAATTATTTATCTGAAGAAGTATTTATGATTTTCTTTGTAACCCCACCTTTTAAGGTGGGGTTACAGGATAAAAAATATAAGGACTTTAGTCCTCAAACATAAGAAATTGAGGGCTAAAGCCCTCTTGATGATAATCCTAAACCCCACTCTAAAGAGTGGGGTTAAAATTTTTATAAATAATTTAAAACAACACTACTAACTTCTGCTCTTTCATTCCGGCAGTCTTACCGAATATCCGATGCCGGCATAATATGGCGTTCGCTTTTGCAAACCAATACCGTAATAAAAATCGATTTGCATGTTCCTGCATAATGTATAAGAGAATCCGAAATCGAAATTAAATTCAGTGTCCTTCTTCTCGGGTAGATTAACATATGTTTCCGCAAACAGCGAACTGACTGACGTCGGCGAATAGCCGAAAGAGAGCGATAGGAATCCCTCTTTGATATTTTCCTCTGTATCCCACGATGCACCGATATTGTACGTTATATCTGTTTTACTCGAAATGGTGTTTGTCATTGCGAGTTTTAATTCAGGATTAAAATGTATCAGGCGGAACGCCGTATGACCGATTCCCGGAAGTTCCGAAGAAATTATAAGTGCTGACATCGGAATGAAATCATTTCCTTTAAAAAATCTATACTTTACTCCGAGTGAAGGCGGTTTTATACCGTATATCCTGTCGGGCGGTAAATCATGAACATAGCATAAAATAATCCCTCCGGTAAATCTCTGAAATACGTATTCTGCTCCGAATCTTAATTCAAGGTCGCTAATGAGGCCGTATCTGATAAGTATTTCCGGCATTGAAAAGGAATATTCCGGATATTTTTCTGATATAACTTTGAAATCCTGATATTTGAAACCTGTTTCTAATTGAACAAAATGTTTGTACATCGTCATCGGCGACTCCGACTGGTCGGGTCTGTCCGTGAATATGTTTTCTGTCTCCTGCGCATTCAATGCAGTAGTTGCAAAAAACAAAATACATGAAATAACTATATTCCTTACCATATATTTGTTTCGTTAGTATTTAAAATGCGAATTTCTTACATCACCTTGAATTTCAATCCTAACTGTCCTGTAACTAACTGCATAGGCCTGCTCTTATTGTCAGTGTCATAATAATTGTGAATGAGCACATTCATATTCAGGCTGACGATTTTTCCGAGATACAGGTCAAAACCTCCGCCGGCGTGAATCCCTGGCTTTATTTTGTTTGAGTTGTAATATCGGATTTCATAGCCGTATACGTTATAGGAATAATCAAGAGACTGTGTCCCGTAAAATCCCGGACCTGCCTGAAGATAAAACGCGGCTTCATCACCCGCCAACCGGAATTTATATTTAAAATTCGGGTTAACATAATACAAATCGGTAGCGTGTCGCGGCTGACTCTGGTCAGCGGCAATCAAGGTTGAATAGAGAATGTCAACTCCCACTGTTGCATTCCTGTTTAAGCAATAATCTCCGTTCAAGCCGAACGTTACCTGGGGATTGTAATCGTCTTTCATTGTCCCCATTGGAGAAAACAATCCCAGCCCGAATCCTACTGTAATTCCTGAATATTTTATCGCTGTAAAATCAGCGCCGGAAACCTGCGAATAAACGATATTGCAGGAAAAAAACACGAGAAAAATCAAAACGGATGTTTTCATGACAATATTTATTTTTTTGAGGTTATTTTTAAAAGACCGCCCGCGATCTGAGTGTTCGGCTCTTTAAGTACCATTACTCTGTAAACTCCGGGCTTGTCAAATTTAAGCCTGCTTTCTTCCGTAAAGTATATATAATCCCAATTCGGGTCGACCACGAAAGAGATTAAGTCAAGAACCTGCTCTACATCGTAAAATCCTTTATCGTCCGCAATCATAGTTATTTCCAGCGCCAGTGTGTTCTCGCCGATTGTCGTTTCCATGTGTCTGATATCAAGTATTGCCGTCAGGTAACCCGTTGAGAAAGTGTTACTGACGTTGATTTCCTTCCCGTCCTTATAACTTTCGCAGAAGTAGAAATGGGGTGCATCGTTCTGCGCTTCCGCTTTGTTTGAAAATAATACTGCAAGCGGGAACGAAAGGAAAAATAAAACCTTTATAATAATCGAATTCATTGTATTTGCTTTGATGTATATTTAAGTACTATGTTATTAAGCCCGTCGAGAAAAAATCCTTTGACGTTGTTTCTGATAAGGTATATCCGTTGATTGTAATAAAGATAAATCCACGCCGCGTCGTCGATTACAATCCTTTCCATCTCGTTATAAATCTTCTTTCTTTCTTCGAAATTCGTTACAAGGATTGACTTCTCGTAAAGCCTGTCGATTTCAGGATTGGAGTAACCCGTCTTGTTCGGTCCGAATGGAATTATGTTCTTCGAATAAAAAAGAGCCATGAAGTTCTCGGGGTCAAAATAATCCGCGCCCCAGTTGCCTCGCGTGAAAGCGTATTCGCCGTCCTGCTGTTTCGTGTTAAGAGTTGCCTGAAGCACCTGCTCGAGTTTCAGGTTTATTCCTATGTCCTTCAATTGTTCCTGAATGGCGATTGAAATATTCTTCTGAAGTTCGTCGTTTGAAATTACGAGAGTCAGGTCGAGTCCTTTTCCTCCCGGATATCCCGCTTCTTCAAGCAGCGTCTTCGCCTTGTTCACGTCATAACGATATCCTTTCACGGATGTGTCAAATCCCGGCATTCCTGCAGGCAGGGGACCGTTGTTCGCGGCGGAGCCCCTGTTCTTCAAAACGAATTTTACTATCTTCTCTTTGTCTATCGCGTAATTTATCGCCTGCCTCAGTTTTTTATTTCCCGTGAAAGGGCTTGTCTTTCCCGCGGGCAATGACGTATTCTGAACCATGATAAGATAAACAGTATTCAGCCACGGCTGCTTGATGAGGTTATAATCCTTTTCACCGGGCTTTACGAGATTGCCGTTTTCGTCGGTTAATGCGTCGACTATCTCCGCCGAAGGTTCGTGATAATCATACTTGCCGTTGAGAAAATCCAGGAATTCGGTCTCTGAAGATTTTGTGAACCCGATTTCGATTTTATCCAGATAGGGAAGCGGATTTCCCGTTGAATCTTTTTCATAATAGTTCGTGTTCTTCTCGAGCGTCAACAGTTTGTCCAGTTCCCAACTTTTAAATTTAAAAGGTCCCGTTCCGACAGGGTGCGAGTAAAATGTTTCCTTATAATAATTCACCGCTTCTTCGGGATATACATAGCCGTATGTCATTGTCAGCAAACTCAGGAACGGCGCGAATGGCTCGTACAATTCTATGACAAGCGTTGAATCGTTCGGCGCTCTGAGTCCCGATATTTCTTTGACTTCTTTTCCGCTCTTGCCCGCTCTGTATTCATAATATTCTCTCGCTCCTTTTATCTTATCTCTGAAAACCCATAACCCGCGCGTCTTTGTTGACGGGTCGTTCACGCGCTCGAGGCAGTATTTGAAATCTTTTGCCGTTATTGTTCTGCCTTTATCGTTGGGAAAGCACGGGTCGTCGTGATACTTAATTCTCGTGTCAATCGTGAACGTGTAAGTCAAGCCGTCATTAGAAATACTCCACTTCTTCGCTGTCTGGGGGATTATTTCGTTGCTTTTGTTGTAGGACACAAGCCCTTCCATCACGTTTGTAAGAATCCAGATTGTTTGCGGGGAATTTGACATAACAGGCTCGAGAGTCTCAAGACCGAGGGGAAAGTTAATGCTGAATACATTATCTCCGGTTTTATTCCTTACGGCGCAGGATGAAATTAACGTGAAAGCGGCAACGAGAAAACCAGCCCGCAATAACGAGAATATTATTTTGTGTCGATTGCCGATATTAAGAATTTTTTCTTCGGTATTATTGTTAAAATATTATTATTAATCGACTTATTCCATACTTAAATTACATGAATCAGGAACTAAGGGAAAAAATATGCAACGCCCATTATCTATCTTACAATAAGGACGGGAATTCTTATGTACCCTGCGTAAACATTAACGAACTTCTGACGGTCAGATTGCAAAGAAGCGGCGGGGATTTATTCCTGAGATATTTTTCTGACGGGAAATATACCGATTACAGTTATGAGACGTTCATTAAGAAAGTCTGGTTCCTTTCCGGCTATCTGCTTGAAAAAGGAATTAGAAAAGAGGACAGGATTGCCGTTTACTCGCACAACCATTCGGAAACGGCGATTCTATATTTCGCGGCGTGGAATATCGGCGCCGCTGTCGTTCCGTTGAACGTATCGGAGAGTTCGGAACGGATTGAGTTCATTCTGAAAAACTCGGCCTCCCGTCTGCTGTTTACAAGGAAGGAATATGCTGAAACAGTTAATGAGGTTTGCGGGAGTCTCTACATTGAGACGATAAATTTTGATAATATTAAAATCGGGGAAGCAAATGCCTCCCCCGCGGTTGATTACAGAATCAACGAATTCACAGACGCGATGATAGTATATACATCGGGAACGACGGGAAACCCCAAAGGAGTTGTTCTTTATCAGTACAATCTTCTTTGTGACGCTCATTTCATTTCCGAATGGCATCACCTGAAACGTAATGATATGATGATGTGCGTTCTTCCGATTCATCACGTAAACGGGACTGTTGTCACTCTTGTTACTCCTATGTATTACGGCGGCTCAGTAGTCCTTAACGATAAATTCCACGCTGACAATTTTTTCGATTTATTGAAGGATAATGGTGTGAAAATTGTAAGTGTCGTTCCGACGCTTCTGAGATTTTTAATGCACGCTCACGAAAAAAGGGATATCTCAGGACTCGACAAATTCAGCCACTTTATATGCGGCGCGGGTCCGCTGACGAGCGAACTCGCGAGAGGATTTGAAGCGCAATTCGGACTGCGGGTCGTTCACGGTTACGGTCTGTCGGAAACGACCTGCTATTCCTGTTTCATACCAGTCGATTTATCGCAAGATGAGCATCGCAAGTGGCAGAATGAATACGGGTTCCCGTCAATCGGCATACCGCTTAAATGCAACGAAATGGAAATACACAGCCCTGACGGAGTTCCTCTGCCTGAAGGGGAAAAAGGCGAAATTGTAATTCGCGGACACAACGTGATGAAATATTATTTCGATAACGACGCCGCGAATGAAAACGCTTTTACTCATGACTGGTTCAGAAGCGGAGACGAAGGATTTTTCATTACGGACGAAACAGGCAATAAATATTTTTTCATAACAGGCAGGATTAAGGAATTAATAATCAGAGGCGGCGTGAATATCTCTCCGCTGGAAATCGACGAAGTGATTTCAGGTATTGATTTCGTTAAATCGGGAATTTCTGTAGGCTTCGAGAACGAGTGGTACGGCGAAGAGGTTGGCGCGCTCGTGACTCTTAAGGAGGATTTCAAAAGTTCAGATAAAAACAAGATTGAACAGGAAATTATTAAACACTGCGAACGGCATTTATCTTACAATAAAATTCCCAAGGTTGTTATATTTACGGACAGCATTCCTGTGACGTCGACGGGAAAATACAAGCGCAATGACGCGAAGAAATATTTCGAAGAATACAGGACGATTCAATTTAAAAAGGACAAAAATAAATAATGGCTAAGAAGAACAGCAATTCGAAGGACAGGGAAAATTTTTACGGGCTTTCGGAAATCCAGATGCTCGACGCTTACAGTGCGATGCTTACGTCAAGGCTGATTGACGACAGGGTTGAAACCCTTATAAAACAAGGCAAGGCGGCTTTTCTTATCTCCGGCTCGGGTCACGAGGCGGTTCAGGTAGCGGCGGCAATGGCGATGAAACCGGGTAAAGACTGGTTCTATACATATTACCGCGACGACGCTCTCGCCCTCGCTCTCGGTGTGACTCCCGAAAATATTTTTCAGCACGCGATGGGTAAAGCCACTGACCCGTTCACGGGCGGAAGACAGATGGCGACACACCTCGGAAGCAAGGAACTCAGGATGCCGACGGCGTCGTCGCCGACGGGCTCTCAATACCTTCAGGCAGTTGGCACGGCAATGAGCTGCGCGCTGCGGAATACGGACGAAGTCGTCTATGTCGCGGGAGGGGAAGGCTCTACATCGGAAGGCGAGTACTTTGAAGCGGTTAACTGGGCGACCAGAAAAAAACTTCCTGTCATATTCCTGATACAAAATAATAAATATGCGATTTCAGTTCCCGTCGAAGACCAGGCGGCGGGCGGCTCGATTTATAAAGCGTGTTCGGGATTCGAAGGCCTGAATAAATACCACATCGACGGAACGGATTTCCTTGAAAGTTACGCCGCCGCGAAAGAGGCGGTGAAACTCGCGCGTGAAGGCAGGGGTCCCGCTTTAATTTACGCGGATGTCGTGAGGCTTCGCTCGCATTCAGCGTCGGACGCTCAGGAAAAATACAGAAGCAGGGAATCGCTCGACGAAGACCTGAAAAAAGACCCGATAGAAAAGTTGGAAAATCTTCTCGTTGATACGAATATATTGACGAAAGAAAAAATTGAAGAGATAAGAAAAAACATATTCGATGAAATGCTGCGAGTTTCTGACGAGGTTTTCAAGCAGCAGAGTCCTGAGCCTTCAACTGTCGAACTGTATATGTACTGTCCCGAAGAAGAACAGAATGTAATCGAATACGAAAAAACAAAACCGTCGGGCGAGCCTATTGTGATGGTTGACGCGGTTAATCACGCGCTTCACGAGGAGATGGAGAAAAATCATAACATGATTATTTACGGTGAGGACATTGCCGACGGTAAGGGAGGAGTCTTCACGGCGACAAAAGGATTATCGACGAAGTTCGGAGAGGACAGGGTGTTCAATTCACCCCTCGCCGAAGCGTCGATTGTAGGTACGGCGATAGGAGCGGCAATTACCGGAATAAAACCCGTAGTGGAAATCCAGTTCGCGGATTATATTTTCCCCGCGATGATGCAGATTAGAGACGAACTCGTGATGTACAGGTACCGCTCGAACAATCAATTCGCCTGTCCCGTCGTAATCAGAGCCGCTTGCGGAGGGTACATCGGCGGCGGACACTACCATTCGCAAAACATTGAGGCGCTGTTTGCGAAATGCCACGGGATGTACATAGCGTATCCTTCGAACGCTGCTGACGCGAAAGGGCTTCTGAAAACCGCCTGCAA
>CALGII010000177.1 GCA_937915485.1 uncultured Ignavibacteriota bacterium
CGACCACCGAGATCTACACTCTTTCCCTACACGACGCTCTTCCGATCTATTTACTACTATTCAGCAACTACACATTGATTTAAACAACACAAAAGAGAACAGTGTAACATACGAAGACTTCAAAAACAAAAAATTGGTTTTAATTGCAGACGAAGCTCATCACCTAAGTTCTGCTACACGAAACAATGGAGAATTATTCGGTAGTTGGGAAGGCACTGTAATAGAAATTCTTAAGCAAAATTATGATAACATTCTTTTGGAGTTTACTGCTACTTTAGACTATGATAATCCAGACATTTTAGAAAAATATTTAAACAAAGTAATTTTTAAATACGATCTTGCTCAGTTTCGGTTAGATGGATTTTCAAAGGAAATTAATATTATGAGGTCTGCTTATGATGAAAGGGAACGTATAATACAGGCTCTGATATTAAATTTATATCGCCAGGAATTAGCCGTAAGGAAAAATATAAACCTAAAACCTGTTATATTATTTAAAGCAAAAAGGACGATAAAAGAATCCGAGCAGAACAAAATTAATTTTCACGAATTAGTAGATGGGTTAACAGTTAGACAAATTGAAGAGATAAGAACGACTTCAACGGTTCCGATTATTCAGAAAGCATTTTCTTTTTTCGAATCATCACGAATATCCCCATTAGAAATTGAAAGCAGAATTAAAGAGAACTTTAGATTTGAAAATTGCATTAGCGCGAATAATGATGAAGAGGCGGAGCAAAATCAAATACGATTAAATACACTTGAAGATGAAAATAATCCGATTAGAGCCATCTTTGCGGTTCAAAAGTTAAATGAGGGCTGGGACGTATTAAATTTATTTGATATTGTCAGATTATATGATACACGAGACGGAAAAGACGGCGTACCTGGCAAAACCACTATTTCCGAAGCACAATTAATAGGACGTGGAGCAAGATATTTTCCGTTTGCTCTGGAAGAAGGACAAGACAAATTTACCCGTAAGTTTGACAACGATTTAAATAATGATTTGAAGATACTCGAGGAATTATATTATCATACAAAAGAAGACAGCAGATATATTTCTGAACTAAAGAGAGCCCTTGTTGAATCAGGTATCTATGATAATGAAGAAGACTTAGTGACAAAGCAACTTGAATTAAAATTGGAATTTTTAGATACATCTTTTTATAAAAAAGGGAAAGTAATTTTAAACAAAAGGATTGATAAAAATTATAACAACATAAAATCTTTTGCAGATTTAGGGGTATCAAAAAGAAATTACAAGCATATTTTATCCTCAGGCGCAGGAAGCGTTACTGGTGGTTTTGCGGTGGATACTGCTGCAGTACCCGAAAAAACAGAATTGTTAGACATTCGATTATACAAAATTCCAAAGCAAGTTATAAGATTTGCTCTAACAAAAAATCCTTATTTTTATTTTGATAATCTCTCTAAATTTTTTCCTAATTTAGAATCAATTTCTAATTTCATTGATAGTATTAATTATTTAGGCGGATTAGAAATCACTTTCAACGGCTCAAAAACAAGGCTTTCGAATATTACAAATTCTGACTACTTACGAGCAATTCAGGGGCTACTTCAAGAAATAGAAACAGAGATTAAATCCAATTTGACTGATTATGAGGGATCAGAGTATTTCGAGAAATTAATTCGTGATGTTTTCCCCAAGGAAAAACCGATTAAAGTGCGTAAGAATAGCATTAGATCAGAAGGACAAGAAGAAATAATTGGAGACAAACCGTGGTATGTTTATAATGCAAACTATGGTACTACCGAAGAAAAAGAATTCGTAAGATTGTTTGCGAGGCGTTTCGAAAAAATTAGTTTGAAATATAAAAACATCTATTTAATTAGGAATGAAAGGGAACTGAAAATATTTGACGAAAAGGGCAGAGCATTCGAACCTGATTTTTTGCTTTTCGCTAAACGAAAGAAAGATAAAGAAATTATGTATCAAGTATTTATAGAACCGAAAGGAACGCAATTAATTGGATATGAAAAATGGAAGGAAAATTTCCTATTAAAAATTCGTAATGACAAACGAACATTTAAAATAGAAACAGATCATTATTTGATAACAGGTGTACCTTTTTATAATTATGAAAACGAAAATGAATTTAATAGAGCGTTAGAGGAAATATTAGAAATATAGTTTTTAAGATTTTAAAAATGCATAAACAGGGAGAGGAAAACCCTCTCCCTGTTTTTTTGTTCCCTATTATCCTTTCGGTTTTGTCCGCATCGCCACGGCGACCCTTCGGCGCGGCGGATGCACAGAACGCATTCTTGCTTTATACTCCTTAATGCCCATTCAAAGAGCGCATTCCCTCTGATGGATGACCCAGAGGGTACCCCCGACCTTCTCGGCACGGCGAGCGTTCCGCGCCGGAATGACAACGCTTTACGGCACCACGACTGTTACGATATCGGATTGCTGACCGACCTCATAATCATTTGCGAAGTAGAAGGCGTAGTACTGGCGCTCTTCCGGTTTCGTCGGGTCGAGTTTCACGCGGTTGTCGTGATACGGCGAGTGCGTGTCGATTCCGAGGAATGTGAATTCTGTTTCGCCGCCGCGCTTCGAGTAAATCTTCACGCCTTCCAT
>CALGII010000178.1 GCA_937915485.1 uncultured Ignavibacteriota bacterium
TGAAATTAACCAATTTCGCGAGGGAATTGAACGACGAAAATTATTACCTGAGTTGGAAAGATTAATATATCAGTATGTTGCTTGCGGCGGAATTGAACTCACTCTTTTTCATAACGCTGTCGCAGCCGGCTTCGAATATTCTCTTCCTGATATCGTCGTCTAATTCGGACTTCACCGATATGATTTTTTTGTTCGGCTGCACTCCCGTCTGCCTGAACTTCTTAATTAATTCAAGCCGTCCGTCAAAATCGTCGTCCATGTCAATCAGTATGAAGTCGGAATAAATATCGCTGACGTCATCCGTGAATGTAATCTGATGGTTAAGTTTTGTTATCGTAAGCGTGACTATGTTCAGATAACTCTTGAAATTCGTGTCATCGGAAATTAGAAGAATTTTTCTTGTCATTTTTATCCGTTGTATTGTATGTATGTGTTCAGTAAATCGATTTTCTCTTCTTTAACCTTGACGTCGTGAAGCAGAAGATCCCGCATCGAGACAATTCCTATTAACTTATTCTCTTCTATAACCGGCATGTGCCTTATGCACTGCTGCTTCATTATTTGCATGCAGTATTCGGGCGTGTCGGAAGAGTCAATCACAACCACATCCTTTGTCATCACTTCGTCCACCGCAGTCTTTCCGAGGTCGAGCCCCTTTACAATGCATCGCCGCAGCAAATCTCTTTCGGAAAAAATCCCGAGCAGCCCCTGCTCCTTGTCAAGCACTGGCACAGCGCCGATATTATGCAAATCCATGAACTTCGCGACATCATAAACGCACATGCCCGATTTTACGAAAAGCATCCTCTTGTCGCCGAGAAATTCTTTCAAATTCTTCATTTATTATCTCCTTTCTTATTCAATCAAGATAGTTATTTCCTTGTATTATTTCAACATTCCGCGCGGTTTGTTTTTCAATGAATATGCCTGCGTTTGTCGAAATAAAAAAGGCTGCCGCAGCAGCCTTTATTAAAATATTCTTACAACGAATTACTTCTTTATTTTATTTTTCTTATCCACGAACACTTTCACGGGTTTGAATTTCTTCAATTCATTTTCGTCGTAAACCGCGTAACTGATTATTATTACCTGGTCGCCGACGGCGCCGAGTCTTGCCGCCGCGCCGTTGAGGCACACGACTCCACTGTTGCGCTTTCCGGGAATCAGGTATGTCTCGAATCTCTCGCCGTTGTTTACGTTAACTATCTGAACACGCTCGTATGGCAGCATTCCCGCCGCATCCATTAATGCCGTATCAAGCGTAAGACTCCCTTCGTAATACAGTTCCGCCTGTGTTATGTGCGCTCTGTGAATCTTGGATTTGCACATTATTCTTTGCATCTAAAAAATATCCTTTGAATTTACTTTGTAAATAAAATATTGTCGATTAACCTCGTCTTGCCGAAAAACGCTGCAAGTGAAATCAGAACCTCTCCTTCGTAATTCTTTAAATCATCAATCTTTTCCATCAACTCGTTGTCGGTTATCGCAATATATTGTAACGAACATTCGGGTGTTTTCGTTTCAATGTAGTCTCTCATTGCTTTCTTGACGCCCTTGTAATCATCGAAATCCCCTTTTAATATCATGTTTTTCCCGAGATTTAAGGCTTCATTAAGAACCGCGGCGTCCTCCCTTTGTTTATCGTCCAGATAAACGTTTCTCGAACTTTTTGCCAGACCGTTTTCTTCTCGAAGCGTTTCGCAGACGCGTATTTCCACGTCAACGTTTAAATCCTTGACCATCTTCCTGAGAGTAACAACCTGCTGCGCGTCCTTCTGCCCGAAGTATGCGCGGTGAGGCTTGGTTATGTTGAATAATTTAAGGACTATCGTCGCGACTCCCGTGAAATGTCCCGGCCTGAACTTTCCCTCGTATCTGTCAGACAAATCGTTTATGCTCACGTATGTTTTGTAATCCTTGCCGTAAACTTCTTCCGCCTCAGGATTGAATATGTAATCGACTCCTGCCTGCATGCAGATAAAATAATCGCGCATGAAATCACGCGGATATTTTTCGAAATCCTCGCCGGGAAGAAACTGCGCGGGATTGACAAAAATACTCGCGATGACGACGTCGCATTCATCCTTCGCCGCGATTAATAATTCGACGTGCCCTTCGTGAAGGTATCCCATCGTGGGAACCAACCCGATTTTCTTGCCGGTCCGCCGCAGGAATTCGGATATTTCCTGCATCGCCCGTATGTCCTTAATTACCTTCAACCTGCGAAATGGTTTAGCAGTTGAGTAAGTTTCTCTTTCATGTTCTTTCTGTCGACTATCAAATCGAGAAAACCGTGCTCGAGCAGAAACTCGGAACGCTGAAATCCCTTCGGCAAATCCTTACCCGTAGCCTGCTTTATTACCCTTGGACCCGCGAATCCGATAAGAGCGTTCGGCTCGGCAATGTTCAAATCGCCCTGCATCGCGTATGATGCGCTCGCGCCGCCTGTTGTCGGGTTCGTTATTA
>CALGII010000179.1 GCA_937915485.1 uncultured Ignavibacteriota bacterium
CATTCGTAATGGCGTTCATGGGCTCGGCAATAAACATAGCCCTTCCTCCGATTGGAAGAGAATTCAATTCAAGCGCTGTCCTGCTCAGTTGGATGGCTACGGCGTATCTGCTGACGACCGCGGTGCTTCTCATTCCCGTCGGAAAGGCGTCTGACATTTTCGGACGCGCGAAATTTTTTAAAACCGGATTCACGATTTTCACTGTTTTTTCATTGCTCTCAGGTCTCGCCGTTTCCGACGTAATGCTAATGATATTCCGCCTGTTTCAGGGCGTCGGGTCGGCGATGGTTTTTACGACATCGACCGCGATAATTGTTTCCGCGTATCCCGCAAGCGAAAGAGGAAGAGTAATCGGCATTAACACGACTTCCGTTTATGTCGGACTTTCCACGGGTCCTTTTATCGGAGGATTGATTTCAAATCACTTCGGATGGCGATACATCTTTTTCACAATATTCGCGTTGTGCTTCATTACAGCAGTGATGATATGGCTTAACCTGAAGCAGGAATGGACTGGCAATGAAAAGGAAAAACTCGACGTGCCCGGCTCCGTCTTCTATATGATCTCTCTGACTCTTCTAATGCTCGGATTCACGTTCCTACCCGGCATACCCGGCATCGCGCTGTTGACGACGGGGTTAGCGGCGTTTTACGTTTTCATTAAACTCGAGTCGAAAAAAGAATTCCCCGTTCTGAACGTGAATCTCTTCAGGACAAGCAGGACTTTTCTTTTCTCGAATCTCGCCGCGCTGATAAACTATAGCGCCACGTTCGCAATAGGTTTTTTAATGAGCCTTTACCTTCAGAACGTAAGGGGAATATCGCCGCAGGACGCGGGCTTCATACTCATCACGCAGCCGCTTCTGATGGCTTTGTTCTCGCCGTTCGCGGGAAGGATTTCCGACAGAATAGAGCCGAGAAAAGTTTCATCAATCGGGATGGCGATACTCACGGCCGGGCTCGTCCTGTTCATATTTATCGGCGAAAGCACGGACTTGACGCTAATCGTAACTAACCTCGCGGTAATCGGATTCGGGTTCGCGATGTTCTCGTCACCGAACGCGAACGCTATTATGAGTTCGGTCGAAAAGAGTTATTACGGAGTAGCCGCCTCGACAATGTCTTCGATGAGAATGGTCGGGCAAATGTTCAGCATGGGAATCGTGATTGTTATATTCACATTGATTATCGGCAAGGCGGAGATAAGCCGCGATAACATTCCCCTGTTCATCCAAAGCCTGAGAGCGGCTTTCTTACTGTTCAGCGCGCTCTGCTTCCTCGGAATATTCGCCTCGCTCTCCCGCGGAAAAATACACAGGGACTGATTATCGCCCTCCG
>CALGII010000180.1 GCA_937915485.1 uncultured Ignavibacteriota bacterium
CTCCGAACGTGCCCGCGTATTTTCCTTTGTACTTCGTGCCGAACGCTTCCGCGCAGTCCTCGATTACAAGCAGGTTGCGCTCTTCGGCGATTTTCATAATCGGGTCCATATCGCAGGGATGCCCGTACAGGTGAACGACCATTATGGCTTTTGTCTTCGGTGTGATTTTCCTTCGAACGTCTTCGGGGTCCATTTGCCACGTTGATTCGAGCGAATCGACGAACACCGGCGTAGCGTTGCAGTAAAGTATTGAACTGACTGAAGCGATGTACGTGAATGACGGTACTATGACTTCGTCGCCCGAGGTTATGCCCAGCGCTACAAGCGCGAGATGAAGCGCGGTCGTGCCGTTCGACACTGCCGTGGCGTATTTCGCGCCTATGTAATCCGAAAATTTATCCTCGAACTCCTTTATGAATTTCCCCTTTGATGAAATCCAGGTCGAGTCGAGACATTCGTTAACGTACTTCTTCTCGTTTCCGCCGAGAAAAGGAACGTACAATGGAATCCTGTAAGCCATAAATTATTTTTTAAATTTATTTACGGTATCGACAATAAGATTAAGGTCAATCATTTTAATGCATTCAAGGTCGTACGGGCAAACCCGTTTCCAGCAGGGTGAGCATTCAAGGTCTTTCTGAAAAATCTTAATCCCGTAATCATAAAGTTCAATTTCTTCCCAGCAGGAAAGTCCGTACCAGGAAATAATATATTTCTGAAGCGCGATTGCGAGATGCATTCCGAAACTGTCGCCCGAGATAACGATGTCCGAAACAGACATGTAACAGGCGCCGCGGCGTATGCCTTCCGTGGTCGGCGTGTTTATGATTCGTTTCCTGTCCTTCGCGTTGAACTCGTTGTATATTGTGTTATTCCTTTCGGTGTCCTCTCTTCCGCCGAGCAGCATTATTACGATATTCGGGTTCTTCAGGATTTCAGTTATGAGCGTTATGTGCTGTTCGACTGTCATCTTCTTGTTCGGAAAAAGTTCGGAGCACCCTGTATTGAATCCGCAGTAAATTTTTTGTCCGTCGTACCCGATTAATTTTTTGTAGGACTCAATGAACGCTTTTTCTTCGTCCGAGAAATTAAAGACGTATCTGTCGCGCCTGTATTCGAGTTCGAAAACTTCGTGAATTATATCAACGCCCGAGCGCCTGTTCTCTCTGAACTTCTTTTGGTCGTCGATTCCCATTATGTAACTGTACATAGCGCTCTCGTTCGCGGGGACAATCTTGCCGTCATCGTTAAGAAGGAAGCCGAGTTTTTTCTTCGCTTTGACTTCATTAGCGAAAGCGCAGGCGTAGAGCGATTTATCCGCGTTCATAACGACGTCGTAACTGATGTTCCGCGCTATCATCCTGCTCTCGTCACTCCACAGAAAAAGTCTGTCTATGTAAGGATTGTTCACCAGTATCTTTTCCGCGTTCGGAAGGGTCATCCAGTAAACGGTGCTGACGGGATATTTCCTTTTAATCGCGTGCAATATAGGAGTGTTATCGAGCACGTTGCCGAGAGCGTCAAGGGATATTATGAGTATCTTTGTTCCCATATCACCCGATTCTTCGGCGCATCCGTTCTCAAGGCAGTTATAATACGGCTTGCAGGGCTTGTAGCCCGAGTAGTTCTTGCATTTAGGTACTTTAAGGTCTTTGAAATTCATTTTATATCAATATGTTTTAAAACTTCGTCTGTTGAAATTCCGTTCTCGAAAGCGCATTTGTTCTTGTCGGAACTGCAGTAATTATCGCAATATTCCTTTGAGACTTCAAGGTTAATTGATTTCTTATTTATTACTCCCCAGAACTTCGCGCTGTTCATCGGTCTGTGGCAGTGTATGCCGACGCATTTAATATCGAGCGCGTCAGCAAGGTGTATGGGTCCCGTTGACGAGCACACCATCAAATCGACAGCTGAAATAATTTTTATGAAATCCCGGAGATCCTTGAAATCGGACGAAACGTCGATGATTCTTTTGTCGCCGAGCGCTCTGACATCCGATTTGAATCCGTCCGTCATTTCGTAAGCCGTCAGAAGCATCACGAAATCTTCCGAAGGGAATTTATTTAAAATCTTTTTTATGAGTTCAAGATATCTGCTTTCGCTCCAGTTAGGCGCGGAGTTCTTCGAACCCGTATGAAGAATCATTTTAAAAGTGTTTCCACTGATTCCCTTGCTGAGCAGGAAATCATCCGCCCACCGCTTTTCTTCTACGGTTAAGAAGATTTCCGGCTGAATGTTATCCGTTACTACTCCGATTTTTCTCGCAAGGTCCATGCAGTAGTCGGCTTCGTGCCTGAGCGGTATGTACTTATGCCGCGAGACGCTCCGCATATAAGTGATAATCTCATATAATTTTCTGCCGACGCCGATTCGGTTCCATATACCCGCGAGGAACATCTGGTACGCCGCCCGCTCAGTCGGCCAGACGAGAAGCCCCGTGCCAAACCTGTGCCTGCGGATTTCTTTCACGACTTTCCAGAATGTATTTTTCGAAAGGTCATCTGTAATGATGGCATCGAGGTTCGGATTGTTGTAAAGAATCTTCGCAGTATTAGGCTGAACGAGCGCTCCGATGTAAGCGTCGGGATATTTTCTCCTGATTTCGCGTATCATCGGCGTTATCATAACGACGTCTCCGACGCGGTCCGTCCGCACTATTAAAATTCTTCGGGGCATCAGATGAGAAACGGTATTTTTAAATGATTCTTGTTTATCAGTTCCGTGAACTTCTCAATTATAAGTTCTTTCGGAAGTTCAGTCATGCAGACATTGCCGATCGGACATTCGAGTAGGTTGCAGTGCAGGCAGTCAAGTTTAGTGTTTTCTACTGTCACGTTCTGCTCGCCGTAAGGTCCCTGAAGTTTCGGGTTCGTAGGACCGAATATGCCGAGCACGGGCACTCCGACTCCGCCTGCTATGTGCAGAGGTCCCGAATCGTTTCCGATTACAACGGAACACCGCTTTATTATTGCGGCGAGATATCTGATAGGGCTGTCGGGAATGACAAAGGATTGATACGGAAAAAGTTTTTTTATGTGCTCCGCGTCGTGCAGTTCCTTCCTGCTGCCCCAGAGAAGTACGTACTTGACCTTGAATTTCTCATTAAGCATCATTATGAGTTCGACATAATCGTTGAGTTTGTACTTCTTAGATTCCCATCCTCCCGTGAGGGCGATTCCGATTAGAAATTCGTTCTGAAGGTTGTTATCGCGTATGAACTTTTCCGCGAACTCCTCGTGGACGATGTTAACCGACAGGTTCAGTTTCTTCGAAGTAATCGGAATGCCCGCGATTTTTAGCGCGTCCAGATTGAAATCGGTGTTGTGAACCTCGCCGCCCCGTCCTTCCTGCTTCATGTTGTACGCGTAATTCCTGCCTCTGAACCTGAAGCCGACGCGGTACTTCGCTCCAGTTATGCGCGTAAGAAAAGCGGTGCGGGGATTTCCGAACAGGTCTATCACGAGATTATATCCCTTGTTCCTTATGTGTCTAAGCAAATCGTATGACCTGTCAATTCTCATATCGTATGTCAGAACGCGGTTGATGTAATGATTATCCATAAGAATGTCGCGGTTCTTGAGCAGCGTGAGGTAATCGATTTCGGCTTCGGGAAAATGCGTGCGGAGGTTCGGCAGCACGGGAGTGGATAAAAGCACGTCGCCCATTCCGCCGAATTTTATCACGAGTATCTTCCTTATTTCGTCTCTGTTGATTTCCAAATCAGATGTTTTCCAGAATTATAAAATTATTCTCTTTGATTTTCCCTTTATTCCTGTCTTTATAATATTGTTTTTGTCCGAAATTACAAAGGTCATAAACACAGCATTCCCCGCACAGCGGCGCGGGCGCCTTGCAGACGCTTCTCCCGAACTTGATAAGGTTCAGGTGAAACGCTGTCTTGCTTTCAACGGGTATCAGTTCCTTCGACACATCAAAAGTTTTTTCAGGCGTTGCCGTATTAATAATTCCCATCCTGTTCATAACCCTGTGAACGTGAGTGTCAACGGGAAACGCCGGTCTTTCCAGTCCGAATGCGATAAGACAGGCGATTGTCTTTGTTCCGATTCCCTTGTATCCGAGCAGTTCTTCGTAAATATCCTCTTCGCTCAACCTGCGCAGATGATTAAGAGTCAGTTTCCCGTAGTTCTTTTTCATCTCACGAAGCATCACTTTTATGTCCCGCGACTTCGTTTCCGCCATTCCGCAGACTTTTATGTCTTTCTTTATTTCCTGCAGAGGAGCGTTTATCAAATCTTCCCATTTGGCGAAACGTCTCTTAAGGTTCAGATACGCTTTGTGCGATGTCCTGTCTGTCGTGTTCTGCGAGAGTTTGACCGCTATGAGAACGTCGAGCAGGTTCTTTTTCCTCCGCGCGGGTTTTCTCGCATTCGAGCCGAAATGGTCTTCGAGCCGCTTGATTATTTCCGTCAGGCGCCTGTTCTTCAATTTTCGTTTTTGAAAATTTTGTTCAGAATTATCCCGACTATCCGCCCGGCTGTTTTGCCGTCATAGAATTTTATCTTTCCGCCTTTTTTGAAACTTCCGTTTACAATCTTTTTTATTTCTTTCGTTACGGCGCGTTTGTCGCTTCCGCAAAGAACATTCGTTCCTTTGTTTACCGTGACGGGTCTTTCGGTATTGCTTCGCAGCGTTATGCACGGAATTCCGAGATACGATGTCTCTTCCTGAATGCCGCCCGAATCCGTCAGAACGAATCTCGAATTCAGCACGAGTGAAAGAAAATCGATGTACCCGAAAGGCTCGGTTATTATAAGTCCATTTATTTCGTCCATCCTCTTTCTGAGTTTCAGCCGTTCAATCATTTTTATCGTGCGCGGATGTGCGGGAAAAACTATTTCGGTGTCAGGCGCGGTTCTGTTTATTTCTTCGAGTATATCGAGTATGTTTTCAAAATTCTTTTTTGTGTCTACGTTTGAAGGTCTGTGCAGCGTGACGAGCGCGTATTTTTTCTTTCCGACGCAGAGTTCGCCGGTGATTTTTGAACGTTTCGCCTGTTTCAGGTAACCAGTCAGCGAATCAATCATTATGTTGCCCGTGAAGAAAATTCTTGATTTCGGAACTCCGCTTTTAATAAGGTTTTTTATTCCGTCCTCCTCGGGAACGAAAAGGTAATCCGAAATTGAATCGGTTACGATTCGGTTGATTTCCTCCGGCATCGTCCTGTCGAAACTTCTGAGACCCGATTCGATGTGCGCTACAGGAACGGGCTTACCGTTGAAAAGAATCTTTGAGCATACGACGGATGCTGCAAGAGTCGAGTTCACGTCGCCGTAAACGAGCACGAGGTCGGGTTTTTCTTTCAACACCACTTTCTCGAAACGAGTCATGATTTCAGCGGTCTGCGCGGCGTGAGATTTCGAGCCGACCTCCAGATTAATGTGAGGTTTTGGAAGTCCGAGTTGACTGAAAAAAATGCCGGATAACTGTTTGTCATAATGCTGTCCCGTATGAACAATCTTATGCTTTATTATCCTGCTGTGTTTCGATAATTCCTTGTGCAGGGGAGCCATTTTCATGAAATTAGGTCTGGCACCGACGACGGATAGTATTTTCTTCAAAATTTTAAAATAATTTGCATAATTTAGCATTTTTAAACGGGATTTTGTATTCAATTAATTTATCGGTTGATGCCTTTTTGTGTCAGTATTGGTTTGAGCGCTTGCTGAAATTCGGAAACAAAATGAATCATTGCAAACGATTAATTGTAAACGCATTTTGCCGTCCGCTTTCCGAAAAAGTATCTTGAAAGAAAAACAGATAATTAGTATATTTACCTCTTATAAAAAATCGGCTCCCATCGACTAGGGGTTAGGTCATCACTCTTTCACAGTGAAAACACGGGTTCGAATCCCGTTGGGAGCGCAACTTCAGTCTTCAATTATCAATCTCCAAACTTCAATATTCAAAAGTCAAACTAATGATACCTGTATTAGGTTAGTCCTTAATTTTTTACCGAACTATCGCAGGACGCAGAGGAAGCATAAAATATGCCTGGTAAATCGGATGTCGCCCCGAAAGAACTCAAGACATTTTTCACCTCCAGGACTTTATATTTCGGCATTCAAATTGCATCAAAAAAAGCAAGCATGGGAATTTGATTAATCGAGTACGAACATATATATTTTTTTTATTTCTTAAATTGGAATAAATATTTATATTATAATGTTTAAAATATTCTTTTTAAATTATTAATATCTACTTTAGTTTCAGCCATTTCTAACACTGTATCAAGAGACTAATAAGCGCTTAATAGAACATTCATTTGCAATATCCTTAAACATCAAGTATGAATAAGAAAAGAATTCTGTTGGTTGAAGATGAAATAACTTCATCGAAGAGTCTCAGTAAAAATCTGGTAAAATACGGTTATGAAGTAGTTTCCGTAATGACCAAAGGGGAAGATGTCGTTAAAAATGTTGAAAGCCTTAAGCCTGACCTCATACTTATGGATATAAACTTAGCGGGTGAAATGGACGGAATAGAAGCGGCATCCTTAATACAGTCAAAATCGGACATCCCTGTAATTTACATAACGGTATTCGAAGATGAAAAGATATTGCAAAGAGCGTTGAACACGTCTCCGTTCAGTTACCTCTCGAAACCGGTATCTGATAAGGAGTTGAACAACGCGATTGAAATTGCTCTTCACAGGCACAATCTCGAAAAAATTCTGAAGAAGCACGAGAAGTGGCTCGAAGCTTTGCTAAAAGGCATAGACGACGCGGTTGTCATCACAGACGATGAAGGACAAATATCTTACCTGAATCCGCTTACGGAAAAATTTACGGGCTGGGAAATGGATGAAGCGTTTGGAATAGCACACGGAGAAATATTGAATCTGCGGCGTGATGGTAGCAACAGGCAGACAGAAAGCCCCGTGGTTTCGGCTTTGCAGTACAATGTCGCAATCGATATACAGCCGGACACATACCTTATATCGAAGGACGGAAGACGGACCTATATTAGCGGCAAGGCGATTCCGTTCTACAGCGATAGCGGCGCACTGTCGGGCGTCGTGGTGCTCTTAAAAGAAATCACGGAAAGGTTGAAATCAATCGCGGAGAAAAAGAGCGATCTAGAGAACAGATTCATCGAACGCACCGCCGAACTAATGGAGGAAAATGTCGGCCGCAAGAAAGCGGAAGAGTCACTGCACACGAGCGAAGAGAAATACAGGAAAATTGTTGAAACATCGCTCGAGGGAATCTGGCTTTCCGATAACAACCTGAGGACAACTTTTGTTAACCGGAGAATGGCGGACCTGCTCGGTTACACAACCGAAGAGTTGCTTTCCACTCAACTGACCGTGCATCTCGATGAGGAATGCAAGAACCTGATCATTAATGAATTCGAGAACAGAACATTCGCAAGCGGAAATCCGAGGGAATTGCTGTTTAAACGAAAAGACGGAGAAGGTCTCTGGGCGCTCGTTTCATCAACTATTCTTCTTGACGATTCCGGCAAGTCCATTGGTTATCTTTCAATGATAACGGACATTACGGAACGGAAAATCGCGGAAAAGGAGATGCTGGAAGCCAAAAAGAAAGCGGAGGAATCAAGCAAATTGAAATCCGTACTTATTATGAACCTGAATCACGAATTGCGAACGCCGATGAACGGCATACTTGGATTCGCGTCGCTACTGAAGGACGAGATTTCAGATCCATCACACGCGGAGATAATGAAAGATATATATTCTTCGGGAGAAAGGCTTATGCATACGCTGAACTCTATTATGGAATTCGCGATGCTCGAATCAGGCCACTCGAAACCAAAAATCGAAGAGCATAATCTACGGTTGGCCGTGCTGCCGGTCATTGACGAATTCGTGAGCAAGGCAGCGGAAAAAGATATAAGTTTCTCCGTAAACGCGGGCAAAGAAGACGTTATGGTAAACACTGACGCCGAAATGCTGAAGGCGGTGGTCACTAATATTGTTGACAACGCGATCAAGTTTACAGAATGCGGCGGAATTGCTCTCGAGTTCGGAGTCGTCAAAGAAGACGAAGCGATGCGGGCTGTGATAAGCGTCTGTGATACCGGGATTGGCATACCGAAAGACAAGCAGTCCGTTATATTTGACGAGTTCCAGCAGGCGAGCGAAGGTTACGGCAGGTCACATGAGGGAATCGGGCTGGGACTTTCAATCGCAAAAAGAATATCAGACCTTTTAGACGTTAGATTACATCTGGACAGTTCCGATTCAAACGGCACAATTTTCAAAATAAACATTCCCGCGGTCAGGACGCTTGAGCGCGAGCCCGAAGAACCGGCGCGTCCCGAATCAGGTGCAATAAGTAACAAGACCAAAGAAGATGATATTCCCGCAGATATCAAGGAAATTTTAATTGTTGAAGATAACAAAGCCAATGTTGACCTCGCGATTATATTTCTCAAAAAAATCTACAAAGTTGCGTTCGCTTATACCGGAGAAAAGGCGATAGAGATGGCAAAGGTTAACAAGTACTCATTGATATTAACCGACGTAAATCTCGGCGCAGGCATAGACGGAATCGAGACTCAGAAAAGAATCAGAAAAATAAAGGGGTACGAAAAAATTCCCAACATAGTAATCACGGGATATTCGACGCCTGAGGACAAAGAGAGACTTCTTAGCGAAGGATTCGACGATTTCATTTCAAAGCCTTACACAAAAATACTATTGATACAAGCCATTCAAAGCCAGTTGAAGAAAATGAAATAGCGGGAATCCCGTGAAATACCGACGATGAAATTCGGTAAACATATCGCCGTTATCATCATAACACATTCCGGACATCTTTCCTTCAAATTTGAGAGCATAGATTCAGTCCCCAGTTATTTTCTAAAAGGCAAAATAAATAAAATTTGATTTAACAGGGATAATTCATATATTTATACCAGACTAATATGGACTCATCCTCGCACATCAGCGGAAAGAATGAAACGAGAATCTACAACGACGTAGAATCCGCAGCCGCATTGTTTTTCCCCGAGATATCCGGAAAGACGGGAGAAAATACGAGAGTGCACGTTTACCACGGGAAAAAGGGAATTGGAAAATCCATATTCTGCAGACAACTATACAGGCTCGTGGAAATTGAAAATACACGGCTAACAGCGTATCTTGATTTCAGGGAAAATCAGAATAAGGAAATTGACTGGTTTTTGTTTAAACTGAGAAACCATTTCAACAAGGAGTTCGATGCGGTATTCCCTTCATTTGACATAGCCTATTCTATTTATGTTCAAAAAACAAATCCGGGCAAAACTCCCGTGAACGATAAGTTGCCACTGCTCGAAGGAAAAGGTCCTATGAAGAGCATAATCAAGTCGGCGGGCGGACTGCCGGGCAAGGGCTTTGTGCCGGTGCTAAGCGGCATATTCGCGACGCCGGGAAACAGATACAAGGAATGGTGGAATAAAAGGGGAAAGACTGAACTCGCTAACATACTTCCGCTCGAGCCAGAAGAAATACTGCACAGACTTTTATTTTTCTGGGCGGAAGATTTTAATGAGTTTCTAAAATCGACAAAGAAAGAAGCGGTAATTTTTTTAAACGCTTGTGAATTACCCGATACCGATGGTGATACGGATTATAATTATCTTACGGAAAATCAACTGCATCAGTGGATATTAAGGCTCGTTGGCGTTATGTTTGTTATTACACGCGAAACGATATTTGACTTGAAGAAAAAAGATAATAATTGGTCCGACATCCTGAAAAATAAAAAAATCGACAAGTATCTCGAAAGAAGCACGTCCGACTATTTAAAGCATAACGGAATCGAGGATGCGAGACTAAACTCGTTAATAGGAAAAGAATGCAGGGAAAATCCGTTTCTTATTAACCTTTCGATTGATTACTACCGTGAAATAAAGACGACTGAAAATCGAGAGCCCGCCGCGGAAGATTTTGAAAACTTCGGCGATACCGCGTTCGAAAGGCTTCTTTCTTTACTCGAAAAATCAGAAACAGAGACGCTGAAAATTCTGTCATTCACAGTGAACTGGGACAGCGCATTATTTTCGTCGCTCATCAGTCATTTTCATACGGAGTATAAATCTGACAGATTGAAAAACCTGACCAGGTTTTCTTTCATCAAGGAATCAGAACTTTCAGGGTTTTACGAAATGGATGATAAATTCAGTGAACTAATGAAAAGCCGCGGGGATATTCCGGAACACGAAAAAATATATAAATTCCTGTTCGGATATCATAACGACCTTATAAAGAAAATTGATTACTCAAGCATAACAAATTTTGATAAGAACGTCTTTCGTAACGCGTTCCGATACGCGAAGCATATATTCGGATTTTATGAACTGGCTAACTGGTTTTTCTCATTCATATACGAGTTTAAAAATGCCGGGAAATACAGATTTCTGCTTACTTTCATAAACGACTTAACAGATATTCTAAGAACAACAGATAAAGGAGATTCGACTGAATATTCAGAGATGCTTATGAAATGCGGCATTTATTACAAGGAAATCGGGAGATACAAGGATGCCGAAAATCTGCTGAGGCGTACGTTAACAATTACGGAAGCAAAGCAGGGAACCGAAAGCAAGGAGTACGCTGCCTGCCTTATGCATTTAGCGGATGCTCTGTTCGGACAGGGTGAATATACCGAAGCGGAGCCGCTTTATCTTAAATCAATAGTTTTACTGAATCCTCTCGGCGAAAAGGAAAGCGCATTCAGCACGCAATCGCTTATGCACGTTGCCATTTTATTCGCAAGGCAGGGAAAATTCGAGAAAGCCATATCATTGTTCGAAAAGATACTGAAAGTAAGAAGCAAAACTGACGGGGAAGAGCATCCTGTAGTGTTCAGAATACGTACTAACATTGCGAACATTGAATTCGAGAGAAAAAATTACGCGAAAGCGGAATCTTTATACAGGAAAATACTTGAGTCAGAAAGAATATATTACGGTGACAACCATCCCGAAGTTAGCAAGGCAATGATAAATCTTGGGAATCTGCTGATTGAACTTAAAAATTATTCCGAGACATCCTCGTTGTACGAAAGAGCGAAAGAAATTTTCGAGGAATTTTACGGCAATGAGCACCCGGATTACGCCATGACGTTGAACAATCTCGCGTATTTGAATTTCGTAACGGATAATTTCGATGCTTCAAAAAAATATTACCTACTCGCCCTTAATATATACAAGAACGTTCTCGGTAACGAACATCCTGATCTGGCGATACTTTACAATAACATCGGCAGACTGTACACAAAAATGAAAAATTTTTCCGAAGCCGAACGCTTCATAAGGGATTCTCTTGAAATAAAAATTAAGAAATTCGGACTCGATAATCCCGAAACCGGAAATGCATATGCCAGTCTTGCCGAATTATATGAATCGACGGGAAACATAAAAGAGGCTCTTTTTTATTATAAAAAATACGAAGAGATACTTAAATCAAAATTTTCTCAGGACAATCCCGAGATACAAATAATAATGAAAAAAATATCTTCCCTGAAATGCGAATAACCCCCTACAATTCTTACTCCCTGCGATTTTCATAAATATAGTATACGCATTAAATTCATAGTATGAATACTGCGTAATCAAATGTTAGTTAATCTCGATTCACAAAAATATGACTGAAATCTAACGAAAAACAAGGTTTTAATATTTAAGAAATGGTATAATATTTGCAAGATATCTTATCAAGTATAAAGGGACCTACTGTATTTCTTGACTCCTGTTCTTTAACTTAAATAAAAAAGTAAAGGGATTTTTCTTTTTCCCAACATCTTATTCATCTAATTTGGTCAAAATGAAAAATGTAATAATCGCGGTAATTCTTTTAATGGTGTTTGCAGACGCGCATTCCCAGTGGTATAATAATTACAACACGGGAAATGATATGAAAGCGGTATCATTTTCCGATAATAACACGGGATGGGCTGTCGGAGCAAACAATACGATTGTTAAGACTACAAACGGGGGTAATAACTGGTTTGCGCAAAACTGCGGACTTCCATTCGTAACTAATTTCAATTCTGTATATTTCTACGATAATGATAATGGCTTAATAACAGGCAACCCGAATGAGGGCAGCACTGTAATTATCAAAACCACTAACGGAGGAAATAACTGGCAGTTACTTTCAGTGCCTCAATCCGATTACATACTTACAGACGTAGTATTCATACCCGTAAGCCGATTTGCGCTTGTCAGCGGATACAATTCCTCGAATAATCTCGGTATAATATTAAAATCCACTGATGACGGCACGACCTGGAATACCTGTTATAATGGTCCGAGTAGGATAAACAGCATAAGAATGCAAACACAGGTATTCGGATTCGCGTGCGGTGATATTCTTATAAAGACTACGAATCAGGGAAATAACTGGTTCAACGTTGCTTCTTCGGATAATATCAATGATTTA
>CALGII010000181.1 GCA_937915485.1 uncultured Ignavibacteriota bacterium
TTCTTCGTGTTCAGATTTTTTATGTTGTTCTTTGGAAGGATTATTCTTTTGAACCCGAGTTTTTCGGCCTCGTTAATTCTTTTTTCAATGTTTCCGATAGTTCTTATCTCTCCCGCGAGTCCGACTTCGCCGATAACGACGGTTTCGGAATCCGCGGGTATGTCCCTGTATGAGGAATAAATGCTCATCGCCGCCGCGAGGTCAACCGAGGTCTCGTCAATTCTCACTCCGCCCGCTATGTTCAAAAATATATCGTGCTTGTTAAGGTAAACGCCGAGTTTCTTCTCAATCACGGCTATCAGAATGCTGAGCCTCTTGTAATCGAATCCCATCGCGGTCCTCTGGGGCACTCCGTACGACGACGTGCATACAAGCGCCTGAACTTCAATCAGAATCGGTCTCGTTCCTTCAATCGCCGAAGATATGACGCAGCCCGACGCTCCGTAATTCCTTTGCGACAGAAAAACTTCGCTTGGGTTTGGAACTTCCTTAAGCCCTTTCTCGGTCATTTCGAAAATACCTATTTCGTTCGTGGAGCCGAACCTGTTCTTGATTCCGCGCAGCACTCTGTAAAAATGAGTGCGCTCGCCCTCGAACTGCAGCACTACATCAACCATGTGCTCGATTGTTTTCGGACCCGCTATCGAGCCGTCCTTCGTTATGTGCCCGACTATGAATATCGGAATGTTTGTTGACTTCGCCGTGCGAATCAGCAGGGAAGCGGATTCGCGCAATTGAGTTATTGTTCCCGGAGAACTGTCGAGTTCGGGAATGAAAACCGTCTGAATGGAATCTATTACGACGAAATCGGGGCTTTCCGCTTCGATAGCCGCAATCACCGTGTCGAGATTCGTTTCTGGAAGCACGAGAAAATTTTCAAGCGCGAGACCGAGCCTGTCGGCGCGCATCTTGATTTGCGCGGGCGATTCCTCTCCGCTGACGTACAGAAGTTTCTTGTCTTTCAGGTTGCCCGAAATCTGTAGCATAAGAGTTGACTTGCCGATTCCCGGGTCGCCGCCTATGAGCATAACCGCGCCCTGCACTATACCGCCGCCGAGAACGCGGTCAAGTTCGCCGATGCCGGAAGCGGTGCGGTTTCCGTCGTACTCGTGTTTTATGTGATGAAGCGGCTTGATGCTTGCCTGAACGCTCCTCGCGGATGTTTCCTTTCCCGATTTTGTCTTCTTCGACTCCGTGATAGTTTCAATCATTGTGTTCCACTGCTCGCAGGACGGGCATTTGCCAATCCATCTCGGGGAAACGTATCCGCAGTTCTGGCAAATGTAATTAACTTTTAACTTTGAAGCCATAGTTCCTGAATCCGATTAGGTTTTTTGAATGTAAAACTAAATCATATCTGTTAAAAGGAAGAAATTCTATTACAGAAGCAGGAAGATATTTAATGTAAGCGGTTCTTCCGAAAAGCCCCACCTATAAAGACTACGAACACAATACTAACTCCACTCTTCAGAGTGGGGTAAAAGAATGTCATAAAAGACGGGCTTTAGCCCGCAGGTTTTTTTATTGAGGACTAAAGTCCATTTGCTTGTTCGTCTTTTACCCCGCCTTAAAAGGCGGGGTTGCAAAAAAGAATGAAGAAAAAATTTTTCAGAAGTCCTAACACTAACTACTAACTACTAACTTCTAACTCCTGTTTTCTGTATTAAGGATTCTTCCTTTATTCTCCCCTCCGTATATATTAGTTTTAACATCGATGAATAAAAACAGTAAAACAGGCGGAAAAATTTGGGAATCGTAAGAGAGCAGGCGGTCAAGAATTCAATAATATCCTATGCCGGCGTAGTGCTGGGATACATAAACATAATAATACTCTTCCCCGCTTTCTTCACGACCGAACAATTCGGGTTGATACAATTGTTGGTGCAAATTTCATTTGTTTATTCTCAGTTATCGGCTGTAGGACTTATCACCGGAATAAATCGTTACTTTCCGTATTTTAAGACGGATGATAAGAAGCACAACGAGTTTCTTTCTTATGTGCTTTTTCTAAGTACATCAGGCTTTGTTATTACATCAATATTATATTTTGTCTTCCGCGGACCAATAATTGGCGCATACATTGACAACTCGAAACTTTTCACGGACTATTTTTATACTTTACTTCCTTTAGCATTTTTTTCACTCCTTTTTAATATTCTTGAGGCTCTCGTTCGTGTAGTCTTTAAAACAGTTTTCGCCACACTATTAAAAGAAGTAATTTTAAGATTGCTAACTATAGTCGGCATTGTTCTTTACATAACGAAGATTTTTTCATTCGAGTATTTTATCTATTACTACGTCGCTACGTATTTAATGGTATCCATGCTTCTATTTTTTCAGTTTGTTCACTCGCGGGAATATGTTCTAAAAATTTCATTTCTTAAGATAAAACTCGAAAAATTGCGGGACATTCTTAAATATGGAATTTATAACTTGCTGGCCGGTGCTGCGATGTTTGTCGGACAGAAAATTGACATAATTATGATTGGTTCAATGATCGGACTGAGCATTGTGGGCGTTTATTCTTTATATCTGTATATTGCATCAATCATTTATATTCCAATGAAAGCAATGTCAAGAATATCAGTACCTATAGTTGCAAACGCCTGGAAAGAAAATGACATCCCCAAAATTATAGATATTTATAATAAAACATCATTGATCCAACTGATAATCGGACTGTTATTGTATATTGGGGTTATTATAAATAAGCACAATCTATTTCTTCTTTTAAAAAAGCCGGAGTACACTGATAATTTCGGGATTTTTTACTTTGTTGGCATAGCAATACTTTTAGATGTTTCTGTAGGTTTAAATTCCGAAATAATTGCCGCATCAAGTAAGTATAAAGTTGATGCATACGCAAATATAGTTTTATTCGTGACAAGTATCATAATGAATTTGATCTTCATACCGATCTGGGGAGGTATTGGTGCGGCAGCAGCATTGATTATAACATTCTTCGTATTCAATCTAATTAAAAGCCTATACTTACTGATTAAGTACAAAATGAATCCTGTGAGTTCCGGACAATTTGTAGCCGTTATTATTGCCGTGATTTGTTATTTCATTGGGGATAATATTCCGGTAATAAATAATTTGTATCTTGATATTTTCGTGAGGAGTTCAATTACAGCGATTATTTTCTTAACGTTAGTTTATTTTACGAAAATATCCGGAGAAATTAATCAAAGAGTAGTAATATACAGGGACTATTTTCTTAATAAAGTATTTATTAGAAAAAAATAAACTTAGAAAATATTCTCAAACCTGCATCCTTTTCTAATTGCTACTATATTCTGGTAACCAAATATCTCATTATAAACCGGTTCATATTGTATTAAGGCAATTACACCTTTCGGCAATAGTCTGTATAAATTAAAATCATCAAGGAAATAATAAAAATCCCTGAAAAACACTCGACTGGATGTATTCATTGAATTAAATTCGAAATGAATAATATCAATTAATTTATTTTCTATAGATACTTTTGCCCCTTGAAGGACTGAGAAATCATTCCCTTCTGTATCCGTCTTTAATAAGGTGATTTTTTGTATGTTGTTTTCTCTAACGAAATTATCAATTGTTTTTATACTTATCGTATATGACTTGGTATCTTTGTGGTAAATTTTTTCAAAAATATCTTTATACACACTGGCGTGTTCAGTGCCTTCCTCGGTTTCAGCATAATCATACAATTCCAATGATTTTTCTTCATTGCCAAATCCAAAATTAAATAATCTAATATTGTCATTACAATTTTTCGTCAGAACCTCATAAATTTTTGGATGAGGTTCGAATGAATATATTGCTGTATTCGGAAATAATTTCCGGACATGATTAGCATAATTTCCTATATTTGCCCCGATATCAAATATTATATCCTCTTCTGATAAATGCAATTTATTCATAAAATAACTTTCGCCGCTCAAATACTCGTTTTCATAATTATTTATTCCTAATCCCTTTAGACTCAGCGTATACAAATAACGGTTAAAACCGGAGAAAGTTTCATTTACAAATAGTCTTCTATATATATTAAGTATAAGTTTTTTCATAAATATGATATCAGATTTATTTTTTGTAAAATATGAAATCAAATGGAAAATTTCTATTGAATTTGAATATTAATAATTTTACATTAAAATTAACTCATTTAAAAAAGAGGTGAAGCATGAAAAAATTCATCTATTCAATTATCGTTTTCCTATTCCTTTTTATCAATGTCTCTTACTCACAATTAGGATGGGTTATACAAAACAGCGGCACTACATCTCAGTTTTGTACAATAAAATTCTTCAACGGTAATACTGCGTGGGCGGCAGGTTGGAATTCTAATATTTTTAAGACAACTAATGGCGGAACAAACTGGTTGCCTTATTTTTCGGGCAATAATACCAGTTACCAATCACTTCATTTTGCAAATTCCAATACCGGTTGGGTTGTTGGGAATGATGGTAGAATAATAAAAACTACAAATGGGGGAGTAAACTGGTTCAACCAGACATCAGGAACGTCAAGTAAACTAATGTACGTAAACTTTTTTGGCGATCAAACCGGATGGGTTTGCGGATATGGTGGAACACTGCTGAAGACCACGAACGGAGGCACGAACTGGGTGACCATATCAACATATGTATCTTATAATTTACTATGCGTATATTTTATAAATAGTTCTCTCGGTTTCTTTGATGGAGATAACGGAACAATAAAAAGGTCGACAGATGGAGGACTAACATGGTCCGGTGTGAGCACTCCAATTAATTACAACCTTGATAAATTTTTCTTCATAAACAATAATACCGGTTGGGTAACAGGAATTAACGGTACTGTGCTCAAGACAACAAATGCCGGTCTTAACTGGCTCTATACTTACACGGGAGTTACTTCCTGGATAACAGCGGTTCATTTTTTTGATGTTTACACCGGTTATGCATGTGGCGGAGATTATGGAAATCCTACAGGGGGGATAATATTAAAATCTATTAATGGAGGTATCAGTTGGACTCCAACAACGCATCCTTCGGTTCCATGGATGGCTTTTATTAATTTTGTTACTCCTGACACGGGTTGGGTTGTCGGTCAAAACGGTCTGATTATGAAAACAGTTGATGGCGGATATCCGCCGCCCGCTACACCTGCATTAATCTCACCTTTAAATAATGCTGTTTTGAACAGTGTCACTCCAACATTGGTTTGGAGTTCGTCGGCAAATGCAACTAATTATTCTTATATGGTATTAAGTGGTTCAACCCCCGTTGATTCAGGCACAATCACGTCCACAAGTCATAACGTTCCCGCAGGAAAACTTTTATACAATTCGTTATATCATTGGAGAGTAAAAGCCAGTAATTCTGCTGGTTCGAGTTTTTGGACAGCGGACTGGTATTTTAATACAGGTGCAAACGGCGTAAACGTAGTTAGTACCACAATTCCGGACAAGTTTAATTTGTTCCAGAATTATCCGAATCCGTTCAATCCTACAACAAAGATTAAATTCGACGTTCCAAAATCCTCGTCGGTTAAACTTGTTGTTTACGACATAAACGGAAGGGTAATTGAAAATTTATTCAGCGGAAATCTTTCTGCCGGTACTTTCGAGTATCAATGGAATGCTTCAAGGTTCTCAAGCGGATTGTATTTCGTTAAAATGGAATCAAAGGATTTTTCCGGAATTAAGAAGATGACGCTGGTGAAATAAACGCAATGTTTGTTTTTATATGATAACGTAGATAAATTATTATTTATTGCAAGGCATCTTTTAAGTTTTTAAGTATAAATATTCGTTTTAAAAGGTTTTCTAAAACTTTGAAAATTTTAGGAAGACTTTATTCCATATTTATTCTACAATCTAACTATGACGTTTTATTAAAACATCTTATATAATTATGAAAAAAATTGTCCGTTTCTCTGTTTTTTTTCTGCTCTTTGGATTTTATAATTGTTTCTCTCAATCAATCTGGATTTCTCAATATAGCGGTACGTCAAATGTTTTTCGATATGTGCAATTTCTTGATTCTCAAACCGGATGGGCTACGGGCTGGTATGGCGCTACGGTAAAAACCACTAACGGCGGCACGAACTGGGTACCTTTAAACACAGGCACTTCCACGTGTTTCACTTCTGTTTTTTTCGTCAATAATTTGACAGGTTGGCTTTCCGGTGGAAGTATGGCTGACGGTATCGCTTATATTCAAAAAACAACCAATGGTGGGAATACCTGGTTCAACGTTCACTCCTCAAATTTAGGATTGGTCTTTAGAACAGTGTTTGTCTCACAGAATACCGGATACTCGGTTACTTCTAAAGGCTTTATAATGAAATCGACCGATGGAGGGAGCGGTTGGTCAATTTTGTATTCAAATTCGAATAATATTTACACCAATTGCTTTTTTGTTGATATAAACACAGGATGGGTTATTGGCGATAACGGTGTAATCCTGAAAACAACGAACGGCGGAAGTTCGTTTGTTTCTCAAGCGAGCGGAACAAATTCAAATCTGGAAGGAATACATTTTATCTCGTCAAATACAGGTTTTGTTTCAAGTAGTCTTGGAAATCTTCTTAAAACAACCAACGGCGGTACAAACTGGACTAACAAACTCACCGGTTCTTATCTATGGCTGAATTCGGTTTATTTTGCTAACAATAATACGGGGTGGCTTACTGGCGGTGATGTTATGTTTCTTGATAATATTAAAGCCAATTCCGTCTCTCAAATATTAAAAAGCACTGACTGCGGAGAAACCTGGATGCAGCAATCTTCTCCGACTTCTTCCTTTCTCTGCAGCGTTACATTTGCAAATTCTCAAACCGGTTGGGCTGTAGGTTCAAATGGAACTATATTAAAAACGACTAACGGAGGAGCGGTTTTCGTGCAAAATATATCCTCTGAAAAACCCTCGAAAATATTTCTTAACCAAAATTACCCGAATCCCTTTAACCCTGTAACATTTATTAGATTGGGTATCCCATTTTCATCAAATATTAAATTGAACGTATTTGATGTTAATGGACGTCTGGTCGAAAATCTATATGACGGTAATATTACGGCGGGCGCGTTTGAGTTTAAATGGGACGCGTCAAATTTTTCAAGCGGTATCTATTTTGCCAAACTTGAATCTGAAGGGTATTCGGAAATTAAGAAGATGACATTAATAAAGTGAAAAATAATGTTTAATGAATAAAGCCCGGTGTTTGTTCGGGCTTTTTTTATTCTTTTCTGAATAGAACATTTTGCATTAATCCGCTAATTTCCATTACTTTTTAATTAAAGCAAAATCATTGTCGAAAGAATTGTTCAATACCCCCGTGCTATTTATGATATTCAACAGACCGGATACGACGTACGAGGTCTTTGAGTCCATCAGGAAAATAAAGCCGAAGAAACTGTTCGTGTCCGCCGACGGTCCGCGCGCCGGAAAGCCCGGCGAAGACGAAAAATGCAGAATCACACGCGACGTTGTGAAAAAAATCGACTGGGACTGCGAACTTCACACGAACTTCAGCGAATCAAACCTCGGATGCAAGCGGGGAGTCACGAAAGGCATAAACTGGTTCTTCGATAACGTCGACGAGGGAATTATTCTCGAGGACGACTGCCTTGCAGACGAGTCCTTTTTCACGCTTTGCTCCGAACTTCTTGAAAAATACCGCGGCGACGAAAACATAATGCACATAGGCGGCGTCAACTTTCAGGACGGAATCAAACGAGGCGAAGCGTCATACTATTTTTCGAGATTGTGCCACGTCTGGGGATGGGCTACCTGGAAAAGGGTGTGGTCGAAATACGACGTCTCGATAAAGAATTACACCGATGAAAAATATGACTCGGATATCGGCGGAATAATTCCCGACAATGAAATCCGAGGTCATTACAGAAAATATTTTCAACTCGTTAAGAACAACCAACTCGATACGTGGGACTATCAGTGGGTCTGGACGGTCTGGTCGAACAACGGCCTGAGCGTAATCCCGAACGTGAACCTCGTCAGGAACATCGGCTTCGGCGAAGAGGCTACGCACACTACTGACACGTCGAGCAGCCTTTCCGAAATCGCGACCGGAAAACTCACGGGCATCGTTCATCCTGAAAAAATCGAGGCGGATTTTGAAGCGGATAAATACACGTATTACAGGAAAATGAAAAAAAGCAAGTTGTCAAAACTGCTCGGTCTGGCGGGCAAATTATTCAAGAAGCAATGAGAGTCATTTTCGACAATGAAATATTCCTGATTCAGAAATACGGCGGCGCGACGCGTTACTTTTACGAACTTATCAGACGCCTGCCCGCGAACGATATCGCCGTTCTGCTGTATATGGGAAGGTTCATAAACGAATACGGGCTCGAGAATCACAGCAACGATTTCGCCGTCTTTAGCGGCAGGAAAATCAGGTACGTTCCGAAAACCAAACTGATATCACGAATGATTCAGAAGCCGCTCTTTGAGAAATTCGCTGCCAAACAGGACTTCGATCTGCTTCATCAGACTTATTTCAACGATATTAATATTCCGAAACGATTCAAAAGAGTAATAACGATTCACGATTTCACCCATGAAAAACTCGGAGAAAACTTTTCGGGGCTTGATAAGACGGTTGAGCAAAAAAAGAAAGCGATAGAAAAATCCGACGGTATTATATGCGTGTCGGAATCCACGAAGAACGACCTGATGTCGATGTACAATACGGCGGGAAAGAAAATCAAGGTCGTTTATCACGGCAATTCGCTAAGGTACGAGGACCCGGGAAAGCCGATTATCGGACGCCCGTATCTGCTCTACGTCGGCGACAGGCGCGCTTACAAGAATTTCGGTATAATGACGGAATTGTTTTCGCTCAACAGGAATCTCGCGGATAATTACGCTCTTGTTTGCTGCGGGGGCGGACCTTTTACGAAACAGGAAAAAGAGAAAATCAATTCACTCGGACTCGGAAACAATTTCATTCATACGGAGGCTTTCGACGTAAAAATCGCCAACCTATACCGCTACGCTTCGGCATTTATCTTCACATCAAAGTATGAAGGTTTCGGAATCCCGATGATTGAGGCAATGTATAACAGATGCCCGGTCGTGGCGTCTGACGTAAGTTCTCTGCCTGAGGTCGGCGCTGACACCGCGCTTTACTTCAATCCCGATTCCGCGGAAGACCTAAACAATAAACTGACATTGCTTCTCTCGGACAAAGAACTAAAGGACCGCCTCGTCGCGAAAGGAATCGAGCGCGAGAAGTTTTTCTCCTGGGATAAATGCGCAGCCGAAACGAAATCTTTTTACGCTGATGTGCTCGGCTTCTGAACCGTCAATTTGGTTAAAAAAACATTATAATATTCGTTAACTTGCCATATTCAATTTATCATTGTCGGAATATCCATTAATATCAGTAATCACGGTTGTTTTTAACAACCGCGAAAATTTCAGGAGAACTCTCGAATGCGTGCGCGGTCTTGAGTATCCCGCTCTCGAATACGTTGTGATTGACGGCGGCTCGACAGACGGAACGCAGGATATAATAAAGGAAAATACAGGATTCATTTTGAAACACGTCAGCGAAAAAGACGGCGGGATTTATGACGCGATGAACAAGGGATTGAAACTCGCTTCCGGCGAATACGTCTGGTTCATGAACGCTGGCGACGAACCCGCGGGTCCGGAAATACTTAAAGAGATATTTACGGAGCCGGGCGGCGACGTTTATTACGGCGATACGGAGATGATAGATTCAGACGGTACGAGTTACGGGAAGAAGACGCTTAAAACTCCTCCCGAAAACCTGACCTGGCGGAGCATGATTGACGGTATGGTCGTAACTCATCAATCGCTCATAGTAAGAAAGAGCCTGTGCCCCGATTATGACCTGAAGTACAGGTATGTTTCCGACATCGACTGGGCTATAAAGGTCCTGAAAAAAAGCGGTAAGATTGTAAATACACGTCGCGTGCTGTCGCGTTTCCTGATAGGCGGTTTTTCAAGAAAGAACACGATGAAATCTCTGCGTGAAAGATTCGGAATGCTCCGCGTTCATTTCGGTCTGTTCCGCGTTCTAATAAATCACGTGAAGTTATCGTTCAAGTTTTTAATTTATATAGTCAAAAGAAGAAAATTATTATAATGCCAAATTTAAAACTTCTGAAAATAAAATCCGAAATGGCGCTGCGTAAGGTCGGAAATAAATTCGGTGTCGACGTTAAAATGACCGACGAGGAAATATTAATGAAGCAGTTGAAGCACAACGGCATAGACTTGATATTCGACATCGGTGCGAACACGGGTCAGTTCGGAGAGATGATTTATAAACTCGGCTACGGCGGAAAGATGGTGTCGTTCGAGCCGCTTTCGGAAGCGCACGCTGCTCTCGTGAAGCGGTGCGAAGGTGTTTCGGGATGGACCGCGGCTGAAAGATGCGCCGTTGGGGATTCGGACGGGGAGATTGAAATACACGTGTCGGAAAATCTGTTGAGCAGTTCGGCGCTCGATATGCTTAGCGAGCACGAAAAAGCCGCACCCGATTCAAAATATGTCGCGACGGAAAAAACGAAGGTTTACAAACTTGATTCTTTGTTCGGAAAATATTTGAACGCCGCAAAAAATGTTTTCGTTAAAATCGATACGCAGGGTTTCGAGGAGAAAATCCTTAACGGATGCGCGGAATCTCTGCCGCGCATTAAAGGCTTTCTGATTGAAATGTCTCTTGTGAAATTGTACGAGGGGCAGGCGCTGTT
>CALGII010000182.1 GCA_937915485.1 uncultured Ignavibacteriota bacterium
GCCCGCGGGTGAAACGCAGTCGATATCTTTTGCGCTGAACAATCTGTTCGAGATGAAGACACGCCAGAACGATACCACGGAGAACAAGTTTCAACTTTTTAATTTAAACGCGAGCGTCAACTATAACTTTGCCGCGGATTCGCTGAAATGGTCGGAGATTTTCACAGACTTCAGGACTCAGATAGGAGGACTTTTGAACATAGGCGGAAGCGCATCTTTCAACCTGTATGAGTTCGACCCGGAGGGCGGCAGGCGCGTAAATAAGTTTTTACTCGATGAAAAAGGCAAACTCGCCGAACTCTCTTACTTCAGCGTGAACCTGTCGAGCGCGTTTAGTTTCGGACTCGGCAGTAATTCCGGAACCGCCGTGAACGATTCGACAGAGAAGAACGACAAGGGATACAGGTCGCCTTTCGAGGAACCGCAACTGAACGTACCCGTATCGGGAAGCCTGAATTATAACTTCACCGAAAACCGTCAGAATCCGTACAACATATTGAAATCATCCAACGTTAGCGGAAGCCTTAACATAAACCCTACTCCGAAATGGAGATTTTCATTCACTACAAGTTACGACATCCTGAACAAGCGCATATCAGCGCCATACATAACGGCATACAGGGATTTGAATTCGTGGGAAATTAATTTCAACTGGTATCCGCTTGGAGTTTACAGGGGATTCTTCTTTGAAGTGCGGATAAAAGCGCCGTCATTAAACGACATAAAAGTTACAAAGCAAACAAACACGAGGGGTGTATATCAATGATAGAGTTTAAAAAATATTCGGGAGCGGGCAACACTTTTCTGATGGTAAACAATCTTGACGGAAGCGTTACGGAGAGAAGAAAAGTCGTGCTTGATTTGATGAAGAGGAACAGCGGGTTCGACGGTGTTATCTTCGTGGAAGAATCATCCATTGCCGATTATCATATGAACTATTACAACCGTGACGGAACGGGTGACGCGCTTTGCGGAAACGGGCTCAGGTGCACGGCGAAATATATTCTGGATGAAGTCATAAGCAATAAGCGGATTATGACGCTTGAGGCAGTGAGAAAAATATTCGACTGTGAATTTTGTTTCGACGGTCAGATAAAGGTTGGTTTTCCTCCGCCCGCTAAAATGAAGTTCAATTTCAAACTAAAGGTGCAGTTCGGAGAATGGTGGCAAATGCTTAACGCTTCCTATGTTGATGTCGGCTCGCCTCACATTGTCGTTTTCATTGACGAAATTGAGCGGCCCGCGATAAAATCTCTTAAAGAAATTCCGATTGACGACTGGGGAAGAAACCTGCGCATGCATAAGGATTTAATGCCCGACGGAGCAAACGTAAATTTCGTAAAAGTTATTTCAGACAACGAAATCTCGATTCGCAGTTTCGAGCGCGGAGTCGAAGCGGAAACAAGAGCCTGCGGCACCGGCGCGATTTCATCGGCAGTCACCTGCCTTGCATCCCGTAATATGAAAGAAACAATGAAAGTATTAACCACATCGGGAGAATATCTCACAGTAGGAATACAAATTGTAGAAAGTGAAATAAGGAAAATTACATTAAAAGGAAACGCAACTTCATTTTGATTTTTTCTCATTTTCAGTTTAATGAGTTGAGAAATACTTAAACGATGAAAGCCTGCGTAGCAGTTGAAATCTTGGTAGAACAAGAATTAATGAAACAATTTAGTCCGCGTAACATACGACATAATAAATTATCAATTAATATTTTAGAGCATTATATCATCTGCTTCGCAGGTTAATAATAATTCTAATCATCATTCCTACGAAATTTCATCTGCTACGCAGACTATTTTAAAATCCACCTTCCTCAAATCCCAGCTTGGTAAGACTAAAAAACCAACTCCTTCCTCAAACTCCAGATGGAGAAGGCAATAGTTGAGTTTTTTAAAGCGACTGTGAGCATCAAGGAGAAATTATTGTGTTTTATATTTGATATAGAAAAGAAGTTTTTTAAATTTATACTCAATTGAATACTTTGTTGTCTTTGAAAACTATTTGTTTGGATTATTAGAGAAATTGTACCTCATAATAAGAGAAAAAGAATTTTCAGTGATATTTGTTTTATAGTTTCAGAAGAAGATTATTATTTTAAAAATTAAAATCTGAAAACAATTGGAGAATAAGAAAACACTGCTATACAAAGAAACGGATAAAGTGTTTCTTTACCTTTTTAATCGAAAAAATATAACTACAACTAAAATCTCATTTGTTAAAGAATGAATATTAAACCTATATTGATTATTATTTTGATGTCTTTATTTTCCGTTATCGGGTATTCTCAATTCGTTCCTTGGTATAGGGTGTGGAACTCTGGAGACAGAAATTCAACCGGTAAAATAGTAGTTCAGACTTATGATAGCGGGTATGCTATATTATCTAAGGTATCTTTATATGCCGTAGGAGATATGTGCTATAAATTGGTGAAGTATGATAAAAATGGTAATTTTCTTTTTGCTAATCTTATAGCCGACACTATTGATACTTATAGACGTATTTTTGAATTCAAACAGACTTCAGATAGCGGATTTATATTTATAGGTTGTTCTAATGGACCACTTCTCATAAAAACAGATAAATTTGGTAATGTAATATGGCAGAAGAAATATGCAAATTTTGGTTCGTATTCACAATTTTGGAATGCTAATTTAACGAATGACAAAGGATATATAGGCTGCGGCTCATACTCAAGTTATAATCCTCCCGGGGAAGTAGCCATCGTAGTTAAAACCGATTCACTCGGAAATATTCAATGGCAAAAACTATTTACGGATTCATTAATAAACTCTTTTGGAGATATATTTCAAGATTCATTATCTAATTATTATGTATCAGGAGGTATATATAATAGTACAAATAGGCCTTGGGGAATCATAAAAAAACTCGATTCAAGCGGCAATCAAATTTGGCATTCGATTTATTCACCTAATACTTATGGTGCTTATGGCTCTTATATGCTTTATTCTGATAGAAATAAGATAATAATAAGTGGGTTAAATATATTAAATGACCAACCCATACTTGCAAAATTGGATACATCAGGGAATGTAAAATGGGTTAAGAATTACTCTTTTCCCCAATTTAATTATGCCTGTATGGATAATTTTAATAATATAGTAATTACGGGATATTATGCGCCGGGAGGATATTTTCCAACAATTGGGCTAATTAAAATTGATACTTCAGGAAATTTAATTGATTCAACGTCAGTTCAGTATTCATGGTATGACGCAATACACTCTAATTGTATAAAATCGACTTACGACTTAAATTATATTATATGTGGAGATGTATCAACAAGAGATTCTTTATATAATTCACATTCAAAATTGCTAATATTAAAAATAGACACTGCTTTTAACTCTCCAATTATAAATTATATTGGAACAAATTCAATACAATTAGTAGATAAATTAATATTAGAACAAAATTACCCAAATCCATTTAATTCGTCAACCATAATTAAATTTTCAATACCCGACAATGAGTCTATTTTTGTTAATATATATGATATAATTGGAAGGACAGTTTTTACTTATAAAAAAAATGTAAAAGTTGGAACGAATGAAATAAGAATAGATTTTACTAACTTAAATTTAAGTAGCGGTATTTATTATTTCAGTCTTAGAACTAAAAGAGATTTAAAAACTATAAAACTGCTTTACTTAAAATAACAATTTATAATATTATATTTTTCAACTATGAAAAAGTTAATAGGAATAATATTTATTTTGCTGATTGCTCTTGTAGCTAGCAAAAATGCTCTATCTCAATTTATTGACCAGGGCGAATTAATGCTCGTGAATAATACGGGCATTAACGGATATGCGATAACAGTTGACGTATATCCGGTAGGCGCCATTTTTAATGGTGTTGACCAATATGCGTTTAAAGCTGTAAATGCAATTCCCGGATATAGCCCTAATATTTGGGGAATATATCATAAAACTTTATCTAATGACTTAAACCAAGAGTGGTTTGTCAATGGGAACTTTGACGGAACACAGCAATATGACGGTTGCAAATATTCATTCGGTTATGGGAAATACAGGATGGATTTCTACAGCGGCACCACAAAAGAATTTACATGTGACATTGATTTCAGTGATGCTAATTTCACTGGCGTCTCTACCGCTAATTATTATCAGCAGATGAGGATAGATTATTACGGAGCGAGTGATGTTCGGTTCCAATACTACGGAACCGGTACATCACAGGTATCCGTTGTAAATAATGGTGCTATCAAGATTTGGGAGCAGCTCGGGACTCCCAACACTGCAAAAGTCCCGAATAAAGGAGACTTTACGGATTATTCTGAAAGTGCTTCACTATTTCACAACTACCCACTCGACGCAACACAAAGTGGGTTTTTCAAACATCTGAATCCTGAGAGCGTTGGAATGAACTTGAATATAACCCATTATGAAGTTTCTTTAAACTCCGAACACCCGGATATTATTTTTAGAAATTGTATATTTTCTTTAGCTGACGGGAAAACACTTAACGTAGAAAATGAATTGGATGTGCCATTAAAATTATCAATTTTGGGTCCTGAAGGGAAATTTATTTCAGGAGTCAACTCACTTGTTAATATACCCAATAAATTCTATATAATGATAGAAGAAGGAGCGAAGATAGAATCAAACGGAACAAATTTCATTAGCTCAACTGAGAATAATACGAATTATTTTATATGTCTTTATTCTCCGGGAAACTCATTTATTAGAAACTGTTCTTTCCTTGGAATTGGTAATTCTATTTATTCTCAAGATAATGGTTCTAATGATATTATAATCGAGAATAATTCTTTTAAAAAAAGTACTATTGGGTCAATACATATATTAAGAACAAATAATTTGCTTATTTCGAACAATAATTTTGATTTTGAAAGTTATACAGGGGGAGGAATATTGATTGACAATGGAGCTTGGGGTGAAGAAGAAAATAATAATTTCCCGAGCGAAGGTAGCATTAACATTATAGGGAATTATTTTCATAAAGGTTCTTTTCATATACAAATAATTGGGACAGTAGAACTGTCGAGAATTTTTATAGACAGAAATACTTTTTATGATTCACCACCTCCAGATTGTATACCAATATTTTTAGCTTTTACTATTGGTACTTTTTCGAATAATAACATTTATAGTCCTTATAACTATGGAATTAGTATTGTTAAATCTTCATTGGATTTAAAAACGAATTATATTAATAGTTCTTTAGATAATATATTAGATAATACAATTTCATATTTAAATTTCGCTCCAACTCAAACAAATAATGAATTAATTTGGACAGGTGGGCAAAACAATTTATTTTCATCGTCTGGAGGTAATATTCATAGTTCATTAAATTCTATGACGGGTTTTTACTATACGAATTATGGGCGTAATACTTTTGGAATTAATGAATATATCGATTATCATATAACAGGTTGGTTTCATGATCCGGGTTATGTATATTATACTTATCGTAATTGTTGGTATCTTGGAGAAGAAGCTTGTACACCGAATATTTCTGTATGGTATTATTGTGGTCCTTCTAACAATTGTTTTTATAATGTACAATACGATGACGGTATGCCATCGGATTGCGTAGCTTGGGATGAAATTATTACCGATAGAATTATCTCGAATAAAGGATACGAGATTAAAGATACGATTTTAATTACTCAATTGAATTCCATACCCCCACCGAGTAACGAAACTTCTCTTTACGGAACAGGTATAAAAAATCTTAAATTGAAAAACTATAATTCGACAATTACTAATTTCAAAGACCTTATAAATACTTATCCCGACAGTAAATATCTCGGTGATTGTGTTTATAAATTGTATGAATGCTATACACTTTCGGATACAAACCGTGATCAGAATTTCAGAAATTACATTTTCGGAAATTTGAAATCTTTTCTCGAAAATAAAATTCAGCAGTATAGCAATAATCTTGAATTTGTAAACCTCGCTTATGATTTTGTTCTGCGCAGCGAAGTAAAAATAAAGGAATACAACGTTGCTTTGGATGGTTACGATTTCATAGCAAACAACAGTCCGAACGCCGAAGAAAGATTATTAGCGAGCTTATGTTATTTGGAAGTTGAGGATTTAATCGAAGGAAGAAGCGGAGGGAATAAAAATATCCAAAAGGAAAAAAACGAAAACGGAGAGAATGTTAATGGAATACCGATTAAGGAAATATTGTCAAAAAATTATTCTCAACTTGCGAATATGAACAGACAAAGAGAAAAGACTGAACTTGATAACTCAAAAAATATCGAGGTTACAAAAACTGAAATGGAGAAGAAAAAGAATTTTGATAAAAAGCTAACAGAACAAGCAAACTCAAATATTTCGAATTCAAGTTCGTTGAATAAGGAAGAAAAACGAGAACTTAAAAGAAAATGCTATGAACTTCTTTTCAGCAAAGAAACAAAAATAAAATCCGAAGTAAAACCAACGAATACTCCTGAGAATTATTCATTATCGCAAAACTATCCGAATCCTTTCAATCCTATTACAAAGATAAATTTCTCGTTACCGAAACAAGGATTTGTAACACTAATAATTTACGATATACTTGGTAGAGAAATAAAAACGCTTATAAACGAAATTAAAAGAGCAGGAAATTACACAGTTGATTTTAACGGTAGTGAATTTTCCAGCGGAGTTTACTTCTATCGTCTTGAAACGAATGGATTCAGTGATGTTAAGAGAATGATAATGATAAAGTAAAGACAGTAAAATATTTGATATAAGGACTGTTTTAAGAACAGCCCTTTTCATTTATTACAATTTTTGCTTTATTGGAAATTGAAGGTTGAATTTGTGTTACTCCAACTGAGCAAAATTATGATTTATCTTTTCCCTAATTGATTTCGCTCTTACGGAGCAAAGTCATTATTAGTTTTGATTTTTGAGAATCGTGTTAATTCGTTGTTGATTTTTTTAATAATATCACAATAAAAAAGTTTTTCCACCATTTTGCACAAACAAAAAAGCCGACCCGTTAAAAAACGAATCGCCTTTTCAAAATTAAATCCGGCGAATACCTGACTGTAGGAATACAGTTAGAGCAGGCGGAGGAGAAAAACAAAACCCGAATCAAGAAAATCACCCTCAAAGGCAACGCAATAGAGATATAAATACGAATGTCCCCCTTTGGAGGGGGTGCCCGCTTTAGCGGGCGGGGGAGGGATCAGGAATTAACATAATGATTTTTATTATTGAACTTCGCAGCGAGTTTCAGAGATGATGCCGCCCGCTTCGCGGGCTTTTCTTCTAACTACTAACTTCCGCGTTCTTTGCGTCCCGACTTGTCGGGATAACTACTGACTTCTGCTTTTTAAGCCTGATTCTTGCTTCTTGATTCTTGATTCCACAAATAAAAAAAGCCGTCACGGAAAACCGTGACGGCTTTTAAAATTAAATCCGGCGAAACTTACTCTCCCACACAATTGCTCATGCAGTACCATCAGTTGTTCAGGGCTTAACTACTCTGTTCGGAATGGGAAGAGGTGTGACCCCTGAAATAAATCACCGGAAAACTCGTAATAAAGCGTTAAAAAATCATGATGCACAATAGCTATCTGAACAATAAAAAAAATTGGCAAGTCGTTCGACTTATTAGTACTGCTCGGCTGAACATATTACTATGCTTACACCTGCAGCCTATCAACCAGATAATCCTTCTGGAGTCTTATTTCCACAAGGGAAGGGAAACCTAATCTTGAAGTGAGTTTCGCGCTTAGATGCTTTCAGCGCTTATCTCATCCGAACATAGCTACCCAGCGGTGCCATTGGCATGACAACTGGTACACCATAGGTTCGTTCACTCCGGTCCTCTCGTACTAAGAGCGAGTCTTCTCAAGTTTCCTTCGCCCGCATAGGATAGAGACCGAACTGTCTCACGACGTTCTGAACCCAGCTCACGTACCGCTTTA
>CALGII010000183.1 GCA_937915485.1 uncultured Ignavibacteriota bacterium
AAGATATATGCCCTTTAGAATGCCTCTTGTAAGTATAATATTGCCGACTCACAACAGGTTAGAGTTATTGAAAAAGGCTGTCAGCAGCGTTTATGATCAAACTTTTCAGGAATGGGAACTTCTGATAGTATACAATGAATCATCGGACGGCACCGAGGAATACCTGATGGAAATCTCAACTCACGACGAACGAATCCGCCCGGTGAAAACAATTAAAAGCGATTTCCCGGGAATTTCGGAATATTTGAATTTAGGTATTGCTGTTTCAAAAGGAAAATACATTGCAAGACTTGATGATGACGACATATGGAGCGAGATAGAGAAAATCAGACTGCAGACGGATTTTCTGGAAAAGAATAACGATTACGTACTGACAGGCGGCGGGCAGAGAATGGTTGACCACAGCGGAAGGATAATGTACGAAATACTGAAGACAAAGGACGACAACGATATCAGAAAAAGATCTCTGATATCATGTCCGTTCGAGCATACTACAGTATTATTCAGAAAAGACGCGGCGGAAAGAATCGGCAACTACAAGATAATGCCCGTGTGCGAGGATTGGGAGTTATTCCTGAATCTCGGAACTACCGGTAAATTTTTTAATTTCCCGTTGTTCTTTACAGATTCACTTGAAAGCGATTCGAATATATCACTTAACGACAACAGCGTATATCAACGTCTAATAGCATCAACAGAAATCGGAATAATAAGATCTTACAAATATCTCTATCCTAATTACAGAATGGGGTTAACATTACATTCTCTGCAGTATATTTACGCATTCGTTCCGAAATTTTTAAGGAATAGGCTGAAGTATATTCTCAGATATTACAAACGAAGTATTTAATCATTTTGCTGCAAATCCGGATTTGCAAGAATCACTTTCATCGATATCCCTCTTCCATGGAAACTATTCAGCAAGTAAACACCTGTAAGAAAAATAATTTTGTAATCGAGAAAAATGTTCATGTTCAGCGAATAGAAATTATCTAATTTGACTTTCTGCTCCTGTGAAAGATTATTTCTTCCGTATATTTGAGCAAGCCCTGTCAATCCCGGTCTTACCGAATTCACGTTCAGCAACTCCCGATACTTAACCAGTTCGTGATGATTGTATAAAGCGGGACGCGGTCCGACAATACTCATCTCGCCTTTAATTACGTTTATCAATTGAGGGATTTCGTCGATGCCGTATTTCCTCAAAAACTTACCGCCGCTGCTGAAAAACTCTTCAGGATTTTCAAGTTCTTCTGTCGGGACAATAGGGGTAGTCTTCTTCATCGTCCGGAGTTTGACCATATTGAAAAGCACCTTATCCTTGCCAAATCTCCTTGACCAATGAAACACCGGTCCACCGGCTTTTAGTTTTAATAATAAACAGACGAAAATCATCGGAACAAATAGAATCACTAATCCAACAATGGATATCAACAAATCATTAATTCTCTTGACTCGAAGATATATTTTTCTGTTTGTCATTCAGCGATTGTATTTATAAAGTTTAATTCTTTCCCGTACAATTTTACGCCATGCGGACGGTTGCATAAGCAGGTTCATTGAGAGAAAGCATTCCTGAGTACAGGAGCATTCGTCGAACTGTATTTTTTTACGGATTTTTACAGCACGGGACGAATTCCACAAAGCCAAAAAATCATAGCCGTTCTCTCTCAAGTTACCGAAGTTTTCATCATATAATTCGCACGGATAAACAGCGCCATCATGAGTAATCACGGCAATCAAAGCGCCTGCAGAGCATCCGCCTCCCCTCTTTTTTCCTTCCAATATTTCTTTAATTACCTGCCTTCTTACATTGTTCTTAGCGGTAAGCCATTTAGCAGTCAGATGACCGGAATGTCCGTGATAACTTTTTTGTATTATTCTATTATTGATCAACTCTGACGCTCTAGAATATTTATCAATATCAACGGTTCGGGATTTTGCATCTCTTGGATTTCCGCGTGTTATATTAATCATCCATTCTCCGTCGTGATGGATTTTTTCGACCATACCCGAAATATAATCCAACTGATTTTGATTGTAGCGGGACACTGTTGTTATTATCCCGACATCAAAATTGCCACAATGCCGTTTGAGGATGTTTAATTCCCTTATAGTTTCAACGGCAGAACTAAAAGATTTATCAACCTGTCTTATATAATCGTGGGTTTCTTCATCTCCGTCAAGGGAAACGTCAACACGAAAAGGTATTTTAATACGGCTAAGTATATCGCGGGTTTTAGTGATAACGATTTCCGTATCGAAACCGGAAGTAGGAATTTGCAATCTACCGATTTTATTATTTTTCACGAATAACTCGGAGATGTCTGCAATATCGTCTCTTAAAAATGCTTCACCGCCTGTCAGACTGAGAAAATATATGCGATTCATACCGGAAGAGATTTTCTCGAGTTCGTCAAATGACAGGACTTTTCCGTACGCGTGTTTCTGTTTCCAGACCTCATTGAACCAGCAATGCCTGCATTTCATCCAGCATTTGTCAGTAACAAACAATATGAGATAAAGCGGAGTTCTTAAAATACGTGAAATGCCATTCGTGAGAACGCAATATGCAAGTGCTCTGGTTCTCATAATTCTCTTTTAATGTAATCCGCGCCTTTCATTGGAATAATGCTTTTGCCGTAAGACAGCATATATTTTATCAATCCAAGATTCATCCTGTATCTTTCATCCCTATCGTCCAAGTATTTTTTTTGAAGCAAAGGAATTTTGGACGTATTAGCTCCCGTAAATCCGCTGAACTCATACGAATGAAATTGATAAACAATAGGTTTCCCGCTCTGAACTGATTCCCGCATAAGGGAATCAAAGAATGATTTCATGAATTCAAGACCTAACAGGTACATTATCCCGGAATTAAATGGCAATAGCATACAACTTAAAGGTACAACTATAATTCCGGAACCGCCTCTTCTGTATGGATTGTTTCGCGATGCTCTGTAAGTATTTCTCGGAGCAGTCAGCCATCTTATGTCCCCTCCCTTCGAATAAAAAAAATCAATCCTCTGAGAACAAACGGAAAAATCAGCCTTGTATCCCGATTCGGCAAGCACTTCTTGAGTTATGGATGATGTTGACATGAACGGACCTCTGAAACAAACCGGTTTTATAGAAAATTCCGATGCCGCAAATCCGTCGAATGACGAAATATTCATCTCGACAGCCGACCTGTTTAATAACTTATAATTCTCGTCTACCGAATGGTTTATTCCGTGGCACCCGATCTCTAACATATCAAGATTTGTATCCGACAACTCCTTTTTAAACATTCTCAGCGCGTCAAGTGTAGAAAAGAACACACAGGGAATCTTCATTTTCTCGAAATCAAACAAAAGTCTTCTTATAGCAAAGGACTGACCTTCGAGATTGTGGTCATAAGCGATTTCAAGATCATTCGTTATTATCAGGGGCACCGCCATTAATTTCTGAAAATAATATCAAACAAAGACCAGAATGCTGCAATTGTATTCCTGTGAAGCATGCGTTTTGGTTCTTTGAGGAATCTATAAAGCCACTCGAGACGTAAGGTTCTGACAAAACGGGGAGCGCGTTTTTTCATTCCTGAAATAAAATCAAACAGCCCGCCGGTGCACCACACGGCTTTAACATTTAACCGATTTAAATTTCTGAAAGCGAATTTCTCCTGCACCGGAAAACCCATTGCCGCAATAAGTATATCTGTATTTTTATTATTAATATCACTGACAATATCATCATCCGTTTTTTCGTCAAAATAACCGCTGTGAATACCGGCGATATTAACCGAAGGATACGCATTGCGGATTTTATCCGCAACCCCTTCCGCTGCCTGAAGAACAGAACCAAGCAGATATATTCTGTAAGGACATCCGGAAAGGCTTTTCATCAAAAGGGGAAAAAGATCCGTCCCGTTAACGTCGGGAATAATTCCTCTGCCTTTCAGAAAGAAGCCAATTTTCATTCCTATTCCTTCGAAGAACATCGTACCGTTATTCCCAAGAATTTCTTTCAATCCGTCGTCGCGCATCAGATAAAAATAATTTCTAAGATTTATGTGGGTTATAATTTTCCCTGTCTTTCCGTTAAGAACAATATCCAGAACGCAACCAAGCGCATCTTCGTAACTTCCCGCATGCAATTTTATGCCTCTGAAGGATACCTCTTTCATATCAATCCTATTTTTCTTTTTTAATTTTATATAACAAATCCGCAAGTAAGCCGGCAGGCAGAACGGATGCGACAAGGTGCAAGATTCTGTTACGCGTTCCCGGAATTATGAGTCTGCGGCCTTTTAACATTTGCAAGTAGCCGTATTTTGCAACATAATCAGGTTCGGCAGTTTTGACGACGGGTGCAGGAACAGATGCTCCTGAAAACGCTTTTCCGAGAAAACCCGTGTTTAGAGGACCCGCGCAAAGTACCGACATACTAATACCGGACTTTTTTAATTCCGCGGATACGGCTATCGAGAATGATAAAACATAAGACTTGCTAGCATAATATACTGACATCATCGGACCCGGTTTAAATGCTGCAGTTGAAGCGACATTTAGTATTTTCCCTCCACCGAATCTCTTCATATTCCGTACTGCCACTTTAGTAAGGAATGTAAGGGCAGAACAATTTACAGATATGATATCCTGCTCTATTAAACAATCGGTATTCTCGAAACGGCCCGAAATGCCAAAGCCGGCATTATTGATGAAAATATCGATGCCATTATTTCTGTTGTCTAAAATGTCTTTTATTTTTTCGAGTCCTGAATATTTTGTCAAATCGGCTTCGAAAATTTCAGCATCGATTCCGTACTTTTTTGTGACGATTGTTCTGATCTCTTCCAGCCGGCTGACATCCCTTCCCGTAAGCAATAAATCGTATTTATCCGCCGCAAGCACGTTCACGAAAGAAAAGCCAAGACCTCCCGTAGCGCCTGTTATAAAAGCGGTTCTTCTATTACCCGACATAAAATAAGGTTTAAATAGAATAAGGGAAAACGGTTACATTACAATTTGAAATTGCGTAATATTTTCCATATAATCCATATAATAAATTACTATTAACTACGAGAGGAATAAAAAAAGGCGGATATGCATCCGCCTTTTTAGTTATATTTAAAACCGTGTTACTTAGTCGCCAGATATTGATATGTTCCGTCCCCATTAATCTGGAGCGTAACCAACTTGCAGGCGTCGATGTTGCTGAACACGACAAAATTTCCAGCCGTGTCAGTTATCTTCATATCGAACATGCAGGTCTGACCGTAATCGGCAGGAATTGTGACCGTAACGGTTGAACCGTTCTCGAACAGATTGTTCGGAAGAATATCGATTCCCCAGTGCTCAGTTTCCGACGGGGTTACAAAAATATCCACAAGCGTGAAGCCCGTGTTGTTGATTACGTCGTAAGTAAGAGCCTGAGCCGAAGAGTTCTTTGTCGAGAACAAAGAAATTACCGCGATAACGGCAAACAGAAATAAGTACTTTCTCATTTTTTCCCCTTTATTTGATTAATATACAATAGTTTAGAATGCAACCAATAAAACGGTAAAGAAATTCCAAAAAATGCCGAAAAAAAATATTAATTGCAGGTATGGTATTTTGCTAATCGTTCAGCGTTTATATGTTTCAAACTTTGATAAACGCGCGGCGTCTTCGACAGGATAGAAAAGTTTGTTCAGACCGTTGAAGAATAATCCCCAGATTACGGCGCCGGCTGCCAAGGGTATGAGCAGTTCAATATTCAGTATTGATTCTCTCCAGGAAACGTAAAGTAGCGTGACACCGGTAATAGTCATAGATGTCATAAGACCGGTAAAATTGCAAATTGAATGCGGTTTCAACGCTGAAAGATATACTGCGCAATTGTATTTTTTCGACTTTCAGGTATTCCCTGTTTTTATGATATTGCAATGTGAACAAGAGATGACAAAGAAGTCAAATACATACAAGCCCGACTGGGTGCCCGAAAATGCGGGCAAGGAATTCGCAACGAGCGTCGTTAAAGGGGTCAATCCAAAGGATATTAAAAAATCCGACAAGTCGGTAAAATCGAGAAAGCATCTCGATATAGTCGATTATGTTAACGGTGTTCTCGCTAATGACCGCGTCATACTCGCCAGAACGATAACACTGATTGAAAGCAATTCGCACGTTCATAATGAAACCGCGCAGAAAGTGCTCAAGAAAATTCTTCCCGATACGGGAAAATCCCTGCGTATAGGAATCACGGGCGTGCCCGGAGCGGGAAAGAGCACATTCATCGAGTCGCTTGGACTCTACCTAATATCAAAAGGACACAAAGTCGCGGTGTTGGCGATTGACCCGTCAAGCACGGTAACCAAAGGAAGCATACTCGGCGACAAGACAAGAATGGAGAATCTCGCGCGGGAGGAGAACTGCTTCATAAGACCTTCGCCTTCGGGCGGTACGCTCGGCGGAGTCGCGCGAAAGACGCGAGAGACGATGCTGGTATGCGAGGCCGCGGGTTACGACGTAATTCTAATTGAAACCGTAGGCGTCGGGCAGAGCGAAACGACCGTGCGCTCGATGGTAGATTTCTTCCTTCTGCTGATGATAGCCGGCGCGGGAGACGAACTTCAGGGAATAAAGAAAGGAGTCATCGAACTCGCTGACGCTCTGCTTATAAACAAGGCTGACGGCGACAACAAACAAAAAGCGCTGCTCACCAAGACGGATTTTTCAATGGCGCTTCATTACATACAACATGCGACGAGAGGATGGAAGACCGAGGCTTATATCTGCTCGGCGCTGAACGGAGAAGGCATTAAGGAAATCTGGGATGAGGTAATGAAGTTCAGGGATATAACGAAGGAAAACGGGGTGTTTTACGAACGCAGAAAATCACAGACAATCGAATGGATGAATAAAATGATTGAGGAAAAACTTTTATCGGGATTTTATGACAACAACGTTATAAGGAAAGAACTTGATATCATATCCGCGAAAGTACTGAGAGGAGACATACTCCCTCCCGCCGCGGCGGAAATGCTGCTTGAAGTCTATAAACTCGAAAGAAAGAAATAAAAAAAGGGACGCTAAAGCGTCCCTTCAAATCATTTTTATCAGATATTAATATTCCATTTCCTGCTGTTCCTGATTTTCTTCTTTGGGTTTCTGACGTTTCTGCTTTTTCTCGTCAGTTCCGATTTTGTAATTGAAAGTAAGGAAGAACATTCTCGAATCGCGCTTGTGGTACATATCCGCCGAGTACGTGTTCGTCGAACTGTGTATTACGAATTTCTGCGTATTGAATATGTCGCTTATCCTGAAACCAATGCTCATTCTTTTATTAAGAAAATCCTTTTTCACCGCGATATCGCAGGACTGCATGGGGTCTGTATAACCCTGAGCGGATACGTTCTTTCCCTGATAGAAATACGACAACTGAACGTCGAACAGGTTCGG
>CALGII010000184.1 GCA_937915485.1 uncultured Ignavibacteriota bacterium
GTGTCTTAGTGGTGAATATTACATAACGGCATCCAATTCGAAGTATTTATAAATTTTTTCAGTTATTATATTGTTATAACATAAAAAGAATAATATGCCCTTTTATCATAAACTCGGTAAAATACCTCAAAAGAGACATACTCAGTTCAAGCAGCCCGACGGGTCACTTTATCACGAGGAATTGTTTTCCACGATTGGTTTTGACAGCATTCTGTCAAATGCGTATCATATTAATCCGCCAGCGAAAATCGACAGCATAGAAAAAGTTATTGTAGATGCTTCGCCCGTGGAATGGGATGCGGGTCTCCGTCCTTATCATTTCAGGACAAAAGGATTAAAATCCGAACTCGACTTCATTACGGGAAGGAAACCCGTTCTGTTTAACAGCGACGTCATTATGAGCGTGTGCAGACCCGAAACGCAAATGGATTATTTTTACAGGAACGCCACCTGCGACGAACTCATTTTCGTTCACGAGGGCGAAGGAACGCTCGAATCGAATTTCGGATTTCTTGATTTCAGGAAAGGCGATTACATCGTAATTCCCAGAAGCATAACTTTCAGGCTCGTTCATAAGACCGCGCCGAGGCTTCTTGTGTTTGAATCGACGGGACCGATAAAGACTCCGAAACGCTACAGGAACGAGTTCGGACAGTTGCTCGAACATTCGCCTTACTGCGAACGGGATATCCGCGCGCCTGAGCGTTTGTTCACATCCTCCGATAAGGGCGATTTCGTCGTCAAGGTCAAGAAAGAAAACAAGATATATTGCGTGCATTATGATTTTCACCCGTTTGATGTTATCGGCTACGACGGTTTCTATTTTCCGTGGATATTCAACATAGACGACTTCATGCCTATAACGGGAAAAATTCACATGCCTCCGCCAATACATCAGACATTCGAGGCTCCGGGATTCGTCGTGTGCTCGTTCGTTTCAAGACTTCTCGACTATCATCCCCTCGCCGTGCCGGTACCATACAGCCACAGCAATGTTGACAGCGACGAAGTACTTTATTACGCGGACGGAAATTTCTTCAGCAGGAAAGGAATTGATTACGCGTCTATAAGCCTTCATCCGGGCGGATTGACACACGGACCGCACCCGGGAACAACCGAAGCGGCTCTTGGAAAACTTGAGACCGTTGAGACTGCCGTGATGATGGACACATTTAAACCTCTGAAATTAACCAATTTCGCGAGGGAATTGAACGACGAAAATTATTACCTGAGTTG
>CALGII010000185.1 GCA_937915485.1 uncultured Ignavibacteriota bacterium
CCTCATACGATTCATGAAGAAGAACGGAATAGCGACGGGAGTGCATTACGTACCGTTGAACATGGTTAATTATTTCAAGCAATGGTATTCAAAGTGCGAGACAGCAGAGGAAATATGGAAGTCATTCGTCACGCTGCCGCTTCATGTGCAGTTGAGGGATGATGAAATATCATTCGTACTTGAGAAATTATACGAATTTGAGAGGACTCATTATTAAGATGAATAATCCCAAGGTTTCTGTATTAATACTAAGTTACAACGGAAAACATCTTCTGGACGAATCGATAACTTCGTATCAGCAAAATAAATACGATAATTTCGATATAAACGTTATTGACAACGGTTCAAAGGACGGGACTGAGGAATACGTTGCTCAGAAATATCCGACCGTAAACGTAATCAGGCTGGAAAAGAACAGGGGATATTCCGGCGGTTTCAATGCAGGACTTGAATACGCATTTGCCAAGAATAAATCGGATTACGTTTTGATAACGAACAACGACGTTAAAGCAGATGAGAACGTAATATGCGAACTTATACGCACGGCAACGAAGGATACTAGAAACGGATTCACTACAGGAAAAGTCTTATTCTACGATAACAGGGATATCATACAGACGGTTGGAATGTCATACGATCCAATCAGAATTAACGGCGGGCACATTGGAAACGGAGAAAGGGACACGGGGCAATACGATGAGGAAACAGAGCGATATCTTTCGGACGACGTATTCATGCTAATAAGCAAGAAATTATACGAGGATGCGGGCGGGTATGATGAAGAATTTGTACTTCAGGCTGAGCAGTTCGAATGGCAATGGAGAGCGAAGCAGAAGGGATACAGAATAATGTACACGCCGAAAGCGAAGATATGGCACAAAGACAGCATGACGATAGGTAAGAGTTCGGCAATGAAACTATACTACGATTCAAGGAATCAGACGATAGTGCTGATGAAGTATCTTGACGCCCGCTCTTTCCGTAAATACTTTTGGCTTCATTTAAGAAAAGACATTATTTATACGTCACTGATATATTTCAAGAATTCAGAACTCGAAATATTCAAGAAGATATGGGCGGGTTTTTTTTCGTCATTGAAATGGGGAATTGATAACAAGAAACTTTCACTTAAACATTTCATATAAAATGGGAATCGGTTTCAGGAAGTTGCTTAGTAAGATATCTGTGGAGAAACGTTGTTTAGGTTTCAGCGCGAGGAAATTTTTATTCGGTTTCGAGCATGCAAACATAACTGTCAAGAATCTGGATAAGATTTCGCTCGATAAAATACTGCGAAGAAACGGAGCGTTGATAGGCAAGAATTGTGATATCGAATCGGGATTGACGTTTCATAACTGCAGTGATTACAGCAAATTGAAAGTTGGCGATAACAGCCACATAGGCAAGAATTGTTTCTTTGATTTGGCGGATAGAGTGACAGTCGGGAATAATGCTGTAATATCGATGAACACGAGTTTTATAACGCACATAGATATGAAACGTTCCGAACTTGACAGGCTGTATCCCGCAAGAACGGCGGCAATAACGGTCGGTGACGACTGTTATATAGGGGCGAACAGCACCATACTTTCCGGTGTAAAACTTGGAAGCCTGTGTTTTGCGGCGGCATCGAGCACGATAACGGAATCATTCGAGACCTGTTCATTTGTAGCCGGCTCACCCGCAGTATTAAAGAAAAAACTGGAGTTAAAAAATAATTGTTAGCTCAGAAATTAGTTCTTAGTTATATAACGAAGATTGCAGCGCAACTTCTACAGATGATAGCGCTGTTCATCGTCGCGAGGATTGTAGGACCGGGAGTACTCGGGACGCTCGCATTCGGACTTGCATTCGTATCTATGTTTCTATTCGTTGCCGATTTAGGGCTTACTTCAGCACATGTCAAACTTATATCTGAGGGGCAGGATGAAGCCAGCAGTATAGGCACTTTTTCGGTATTAAAGACGGGTGTGAACATACTATTTGCCTTGGTAGTATTCGGATATTATTTGATACAAAAATATGTATTAGGAATAGCATTTGAAAGCAGTGAACAGGAAACAGTTATATTCATATATCTAATAATAACTTTTATTGGTCAGTTTTTCAGGATTCCAGGCACAACGTTTGCAGCCAAGACGGAGCAGGCAAAACAAGATATTCCAATTTTTCTCCAAACTTTTTTATTTCAGTTATTCAGAGTAATTGCTGCGTTAATTGGATTGAGGGCAATCGGTATAGCCTTTTCGAACCTTCTGGCTGTATTACTTGTGATACCTGTTTATTTTTATTTATTTAAAGATTATAAAGTAGGTAAATACAGCAGAGAACTTGCGAAGAAGTATTTTGCGATCTCTCTTCCTGTATTAATAATAATAATCGTGCAGGCTGGTATGTATTCAACTGACAGAGTCATACTTCAGTATCTTTCAAATTCGGTTGAAGTCGGATATTACTCTGCAGGGTTTTCAATCAGCCAGTTCATAAAATTGATTGAATCATCGGCAGGTCTACTTTTCTTCCCATTATTTTCGAACTTACTTGCAAGGGGAGAATACGAAAAACTTAACAGCGATATTAATAAGTATGAAAGGTTCAACGTAGTATTCATACTTCCGTTAGTAGCGGCTGTATCGATAAGTTCTGATGTTGTAGTGAAGATAGCTCTGGGAAAGGAATTTGCCGGTACGGTACCCGTTCTTGGTTTATTGAGCATTTCAATGTACGTATCACTTGTGAATCTGCCTTATATAAATTTAATTTCCGGAAAGGGATTATTTAAACTTTCCGCGATAATCTATGTATGCTGTTTGCCGATATATGTTATAACAACATACTTCCTTGTATCGCCTTCTTTTTTCGGATTAAAGGGTATAGGGATCGCGTTGTCATTAATCATCGTCAACATAGCACTCGGGCTTCTATTTGTATATAATGCCAAAAAGAAGGTGCCGGAGATTAAAATCGTGAAGGACAAAATATTATTCGCATACGGAATAGGTTTGAGTTTGGTGTATCTATTAGTTTACAGGTTACTGCCGGAAGGATTCATATTGCATATAATTTCATCGTCTGTATTTTTAGTCGCATATTTTGTTATCGGATACATGCTGAAACTTTTTAAGAGAGAGGATTACAGAATGGCAATGGAACTGTTGAACTCGAAAAAGATGCTGAATTACATAAACAAAGAAATCGCAAATAAGAATTAGAATGAACATACCTTTAACGAGACCAAGTATTTTGCCGGAGGATATCGAATTGATAGAAGAAGTCATCCGTACGGGATGGATTGTTCAGGGTCCGAAGGTCAAAGAATTTGAGAGGATGTGGTCGGAGTTCACGGGCTCGAAATTCTCAATAGCCGTCAGCAGCTGTACTACGGCGCTTCATCTCGCATTAATCGCCGCAGGAATTAAGAGCGGAGATGAAGTTATAGTGCCTTCATTCACCTGGATAGCGACTGCGAATGCGGTCGAATATACGGGAGCAAGGCCTGTTTTCTGCGATATCGATTTGAATACATATAATATGCAGGCCGATAATATTGAAAGTTTATTCACCAAAAATACGAAAGCAATAATACCCGTGCATCTTTTCGGCTTACAGGCGGATGTGGACGGGATAAAGGCAATTGCGAAATCGAGGGGCATAAAGATTATCGAGGACTCAGCCTGCGGATTCGGGGCATATAAAAACGGAGTACATTCCGGACTGAATGGTGATTACGGTTGTTTCAGTTTTCATCCGAGAAAAGCTATTACGACAGGCGAAGGCGGAATGATAGTCACACAGAACGACGATGATGCGACTCTATTGCGGAGTTTGAGGGACCACGGATCTAAGGCAAAGGTTGAAGGCAAGTCGAGACCATACTTACTTCCTGATTTTAAAATACTGGGATATAACTACAGGTTAACTGACATACAGGCGGCATTAGGAATAATGCAGATGAAGAGGGCGGGAGAAATAATTAAGAAGCGCAGGGTGATTGCATCGCGTTACAATGAGGCTTTAAAAGACGATAGGAGACTCGTTGTTCCTGTTTGTCGGGATGGTTACGAGCACGGCTACCAGTCTTATGTTTGTCTGTTCAGACCAGAAGAGATTAACTCCGGAAATGCGGATGAAATAAATATTCAGCGCAATGAATTCATGCAATACTTATCCGATAACGGGATTGCGACCCGGCCTGGAACACACGCTGTACATTTACAGGAATATTATTCGTCGAGGTACAATTTGAAACCGGATGATTTTCCAAATTCGTACATCGCGGAAAAATGCACAATAGCGCTTCCATTATTTCCCGGAATGACAGATAATGAATTTAATTACGTCATCGATATAATAAGGAGATACAAAACTTAACCAACATACCAATCAAACGCGAATTATTAAAACAAAAATGGTGATACATTCGGTAAAAAGTAATATCCCCGGGATATGTGCGGAATAACAGGAAGTTTTGAATGCAGTAGACCTATTAGTCTCAGCAGGCTGCGCGAAGCAACCGACATGATTGATTACAGGGGACCAGATGATTACGGATATTTGCTATTAAGTCCTGACGATAGAATCATGGAGGTAAAAAGAAGCGATTCTTTGAACGGTTTAAGCGACATCTCATTCAGCGGAGGGCTGGGATTCCGAAGGTTATCGATACTTGATCTCAGCGAGAAGGGTCATCAGCCGATGCGTGATGAGTCGGGAAAACTCGCGATAGTATTCAACGGGGAAATTTACAATTACATTGAAATCAGGGAGACGCTGAAAGATAAGGGTTATGTTTTTAAGTCTAACAGCGATACTGAAGTAATATTAAATTCGTATGTCGAGTGGGGAACGGAGTGCGTTTCCAGATTTGAGGGGATGTGGTCATTTTGCATCGTCGACGGAAAAGAGAAAATATTATTTTGCAGTGTCGACAGGTTCGGGATTAAGCCTTTCTATTATCATTTTGGAGCAAAGGAATTCCACTTCGGTTCGGAAGTCAAGCAGGTATTGCATTTGATCGGTGGAAGAAGCGAAATAAACAGGAAAGTACTTTTCGATTACCTTGCGGCGGAGTCTTACGGGAACGAGACCGAAGAGACATTTTTCACCGGAATAATGAAATTGCTTCCGGGGCACAACATAATTGTGGACACGTGCAAGGCGGGATTTATTTTAAAACGCCGGAAATACTGGGATTTGAAGGTTAATAGTTGTGTAAGCGAGCTCACGGACGAAAAATATATAAAAGAAAAAATCCGAGAGTTATTTTTTGAAAGTGTGAGGATGCGTTTGAGAAGCGACGTTGAAGTCGGCACTTGTCTTTCCGGTGGAATAGACTCTTCATCTATAGTCTGCGCAGTCAACAGCGTCAACAACACTGCGGAGAGTAGGCAGAAACTTTTCACGATACTATCGGGCGAAGGAAAACTTAACGAGTACGAATACGCAAGCGAAGTATCGAAGTGCGTAAACGGCGAGCACATAACCAAGACAGTAAGTTCATCGGAACTAAAGCAAGAAATTGGAAATCTCATATGGCATAATGACGAGCCGCTGTTGAAGGCGAGCATGTACGGAGGTTACAGCGCTTACAAACTAGCATCAGAGAACGGATTGAAGGTAATACTTGACGGTCAAGGACACGACGAGTACTCGGGCGGATATTTCACTCCTCCGTATCCTGAATTGTTAAGCACACTAAGGAAAAACGGGAAAAAAGATTTTCTCAAGTCTCAGAAAAAATTTCTTACCGAGAATGAAAAATTATCAACTTACGGAATATTGCTTTCGGAATGCGGGTATTCACTACGGAAAGAACTGCACAGAATGTTTGAGAGGCGTTTCAGGGTAAAATTAAAGAAAACGGCAGGTGAGTGGCTCGACAGTGATTTCGTAAATGAAAACATACTCAAGTCGCAATTCTACGAGAAGCAACACTTAGAGGACAATTATTTAAGGAATGATGATTTCAAGCGTAAAAGTTACAGTTTAACCCGGCGATTAAATTTGCCAGGAATACTGCGACAAGTTGACAGGAATTCGATGGCTTTCTCGGTCGAAGCCAGGGTGCCTTTTTTAGACCACAGGCTTGCAGAATTTCTATATTCATTGCCGGTGTGGCAAATAATACGCGGGAACGTTACCAAATTCATGTTCAGGGAATCAATGAGAGGTATAGTGCCAGATAGGATTCTTAACCGAACGGATAAAATAGGGTTTTACATCGATGAATATTCACTAATGCTGGAATCTAAGGATTTCGTAAAGGAGAAAATTGAGGAACTTGAAGATAAAGACGGTATATTCAACAGGAAATATCTTTTAGATAATACGGATAAAATGCTTGAAGATCGCAAGAATTATGACAGCAAGTTATGGAGATCGTTAAACAGCATAATTTGGAAAAACAAATTTAAAGTAAAATAACATTGATATGAAAATAAGTATATTCGGACTCGGTTATGTGGGATGTGTAAGCATAGGTTGTCTTGCCGACCTCGGACACGAGGTAATAGGCGTTGATACAAACGCGGCAAAGGTAAAACTAATCAGCAGGGGGAAAGCCACGATAGTCGAGAAGAACATTACCGAACTAATACGGAACGGATTCCAGTCCGGAAAGATAACGGCGACGGGAAATTTCAAGAAGGCGGTAAAAGACAGCGAAGTGACTTTTATATGCGTAGGAACTCCGAATACGGAGGCGGGTCATTTAAACATGGAATACATAATCAACGCTTCATTACAGATAGCGGAAGGCATAAAGGGCAAGAAGGGATTTCATACAGTAATAATACGAAGCACTGTGCTTCCAGGAACGAACAGAAAGATACAGAATCTGATAGAAAATCGGAGCGGAAAAAAGAAGAACAGGGATTTCTGTGTCGTGTCGAATCCAGAGTTTTTAAGAGAGGGCAACGCGGTTGAGGACTATTTCCATCCGAGCCTGACAGTAGTCGCTTCAGATTCCAGCAGGGGAATAGGCGTAGCACGCAAAATTTACGAAAGGATTGACGCACCGTTCAGGATCGTGAAAATCGAAATGGCGGAGCTTCTTAAATTCATAAATAATTCGTTTCACGCGTTGAAGATAACTTTTGCAAACGAGGTCGGAGCGATATGCAAGAAATTGAATATAGACGCCGTTGAACTGATGGAGATATTTGCATTGGACGACAAACTAAACACATCAAAGGCATATCTGAAACCGGGTTTCGCATTCGGCGGATCCTGCCTGCCGAAGGACCTTAGAGCGTTAAACACCATAGGTCACGACTTTTATCTTCAGTTACCGATATTAAACAACGTAGAGAATTCAAATCATTTACAGAAAAAGTTCGTATATGACATCGTAACCGGTACAGGGAAGAACAGGATAGGAATAATCGGATTAAGTTTCAAAGAAGGCACGGACGATTTAAGGGAAAGTCCGATAATAGACGTTATTGAGAGGCTTATGGGTAAAGGTTATAAGATTAAGGTATACGATGAAAATGTTATTCTCGCGAACATAATGGGAGCGAACAGGAATTTCGTATTCAGCCGGTTGCCGCATATAAAGAACTTGATGACAGATAATATAGTTACGCTTCTCAAGGAATCCGATGTTCTGATAATAAATGCGCGGTTCAAGGAAGTTACGAATAAAATTATAAAATCAAGGACAAGAAAGAGCATCATTGATTTAATACACATTCCCGAATTGCGGAAATTAAAAAATTATCAGGGAATAAGCTGGTAATGAAGGTTTTAGTACTTGCATTCGGAAATCCCGATAACGTTCTGAGTCTATGCAGGCATTTATCGGAGAGAGTCGAACTCACGCTGGTGTTTGCTGTCAGCGGAGACAGATTCAGGCAAGGAGTGATGGATGCTGATTTGTCCGCGCTCAAGCACGGATTAAACACCGATAAGGATGCAATAAGAAAAGCAGCGGGAAGCGAAGTCAATTCTTACATTGATGGCAGGTTCAATTTATGGTTTTTAAAGACGCCTGACCGTAGATTTATTCACAAGCGCGGAGGAGTAGTAAATTTCAGTATTATTAGAAAGTCCGCCATGCAGTTATCCGATTTTGATTTCGACGTGGTCCACTATAACGGTACTTCAGGCTTCCTGCTTTATCTTATAAGGTACCTAAAATGCAAGAAGCGGGTGTGGACATTGCACGATTATAAACCACATACAGGGGAGGAGAACAGGACGGGGGAATTTCTTAATAGGTTAGTTATAAAATCTAACATAAAGTACATACAACACTACGAATATTTAAAGGAAGAGTTCGCAAGATACTTCAAGGTGAACAGAGATTCCGTATTCCAGATTTATTCAGGCGTTTTCGATGTATATGAAACATTTAAGCCAGTGGTTATGGAAGTACCCGAAAGGTACATTTTATTTTTCGGGAGGTTCTCGAAGTATAAGGGAATTGATTTATTGGTTCGTGCTTTCAGCAAGGCACGGCAAACACACAAGGGCATAAATCTGGTTATTGCCGGAGCAGGTGATCCGGGATTTGAATTAAGGGAAGGGGAGAGCATCAAGATATTGAACAGGTATATCAGTCCCAACGAACTGGTTCATCTTATAAAGAATTGCATTTGCGTTGTGACGCCATATACAGATTCGACACACAGCGGTGTAATAATGACATCATACGCGTTCAACAAGCCGGTTATCGCATCCGATACAGGAGGAATAAAAGAGGTTGTGGTAGACAAAGAAACGGGCCTTTTGTTTCGGAATGGACACGAAGAAGAACTAACCGCAAAGATCATAGAATTGTGCGGAAACTCGGACAAATTAAAAGAAATGGAAACCGGAATTGCAGCGATGAAGAACAAAGGAAAACTGAGCTGGATAGCGATAAGTGAAAAAATGCTGAAAGTCTATTCTTCATTATGACATGGGAGAAAGAATACGAATATTATACATAACTGACGGTCTCGGCAACGGAGGTAAGGAAAGGCAGATAATTGAAACACTAAGAAACATTGACAGAGGAATATTCTCCCCCGGTGTACTGACGTTTAACGACAATCAGCATTATACAGAAACCGCATCAAAGGAGGCGGACTATTTTGAAATAATAAGGAAGGATAATAATGTTTTAAATCCGTTATTTTCCATATTCAACACATTCGAGAGATTCAAGCCCGATGTCACACATTCATTTGATATCATATCGGCGTTTTATTCTTACCTGCCCTCTATACTATACGGAAGCAAGATAGTAAATGGTTCAATTCAGGACACCGGATTAGATAAAGGCTGGCAGCGAAAATTGAAAATAAAATTGTTGGAGTTATCGGATATCGCGATAAGCAATTCCAGAAAGGGATTAATCGAGTACGGAGTAAAAGGGGATGTGATTTATAATTTCGTGAATGTTTCAAGATTTCTTCCTCCGAACAGAGGCAATAAATTCAACGGAGTTATGGTTGCGAACTTTACAAAGTACAAGGATTACGATTCATTCATTCAAATCATGAGGCACCTGATACTCGAGAATCTAATTGACGAAGCCTACGCGGTAGGAAGCGGATACAACTACAATTATTACAATAATGTTATTAATTCTTTGGAGTCTGAAGTAAAGGGCAGGATAAAACTTACCGGAAATATCAGCAACGTCGAACAATTTCTTACAACTATGTCAGTCGGTTTTCTTTTTTCAACTCAAGAATACAGTGAAGGTATTTCAAATTCCATACTCGAATACATGGCCTCAGGCATCATTCCCATCGTTTCAGATATTGGAGCGAGTAACGAAATAGTTGAGGATGGTATAAACGGATTCTTAGTTAATAAGAACAACGTTGAAGAAATTGCGAATATAATTAAAAGGCTAAGAAGAGACAGGGAATACAGAGAAGGGATAATAAGTAATGCGCGAATGACCATAGATAAACAATTTTCAACAAATAGTACCATAAAAAAACTTGAGACAATATATAAAGAAATCAGTGTATGAATAATTACTTTAAGAAAATAAGTTTTCAACTTCATTTGGATCCAACTATCGAGAAGCGAAATGACAGCAGTAATTACATACCGGATGGAATAGATACAGTACTTATAATTTATGCGGATTTTGAGTTAAGTTGGGCATGGCGTTACGCGATAAATCAGTACGGTGGATTTAATAGAGCAGTCGAACAGGGATTGAAGGAAAGGAGAAACGTGCCTGTTATTCTTGATGTGTGCAGAGAATATAACATACCATTTACATGGGCCACAATAGGGCATCTTTTCCTTGAATCATGTACACGAAATAACGGAATAGCGCATGCAGGGATAAAGCGGTTGGATTATTTTTCAAACAAGTATTGGAAATTCGACAACGGAGATTGGTTTGATGCCGATCCATGTACGAATTACAGCATTAATCCCGAATGGTATTGTCCTGATTTGATAAAAATGATTGTTGATAATGAGGTAAATCACGAGATAGGTTGTCATACATTTTCACATATTGATTGCAGGGATGAAATATGCCCAACTGAAGTTTTTGATTCAGAGATATTAGAATGTAAGAAGCATGCTGCCGGATTTGGGATAGATCTCAAATCATTTGTCCATCCGGCGCATACTATAGGGAACCTGGACGGACTAATTAAGAACGGATTCAGTTCATACAGAACCGATTATAAAAACATACTCGGCTATCCTGGGAAGTACAAAGGCAAATTATGGCAATTAAAAAGCACATGGGAGTTCATATTGTTCAAGGAATGGAGCAGGAGGTATCACATATACCGTTATTGCGAGATATTACGACGTGCAATGAAAAGCCGAACTGTTTGCGTATTATCGTTTCATCCTTCGATGGACATTGAGTTTTTCGAAACTATTTTTCCTAAAATTTGTAAATATGTAAACGAAAGAAGAGATAAGATATGGGTGACCACCGCTAATAATTACGTAAATTTTCTTGACGGAAACGGGCTTTAGAAATCTTCTGGATGATGAATAAATGAAGATTCTAATTATAGCAAATATAAGGAAAAAACAGGGAGGAATAACGACGCAAACGCTTGAACTGGCTGATTCCCTGAAGGGTGAAGGGTACGAAGTTGTTACGATATCTACTCACGGAAATATGACGGAAAGGATCAGAGGTTTCTTTTCTTCAATAAAAAAAGCGCGGGAAAGCGATTTGATAATAGGTGTCGGGTGTGCATATTACGGAGTCATACCGATGTTGACAGCATCGGCGGCATCACTGATAGCGGGGAAGCGCATTTTGTACAATTTTCACGATGGTCAGGCGAGGGAATTCCTGAAAAAATATCATGGATTTCTTAGGTTATTTTTCGGAAAGGCGAGAATCATTGTCGCGACCGAGTTTCTGAAAAACTGTTTTGAGGAATTCGGGTTTAATGCAGTGGTAATCAGCAATTACCTTAACAGGATTGAATTCAAGGAAAACAAGGATTCAGGCGATCCGAGGAAGATTCTCTGGGCAAGGAGTTTTGAGAAACTATACAGACCTGACATTGCTCTTGAAGGTTCTAAGGAAGCGATAAAAAAAGCTGATGCGGAGTTGCACATGTTTGGAGGCGGTTCATTGCAAAACTATTACAAGAACAGGTACTGCGAAACGGCAGGAATTATTTTCCATGATTTTGTTCAAAGGAACGAACTGATGGAGGAGTACAGTAAGCACTCAATTTTCATAAACACATCCGATTATGACAATTTCCCGATGAGTATCGTTGAAGCAGGCATGAACGGAATGTTAGTGCTTACATCAGACGCGGAGGGAATACATTCTATATACACGAATGATGATGTTGTTTATTTCAGGCGGGGTGATGTAAAAGATTTTACGGAGAAATTGTCGGATATTCTAAAGGAATTTGGCAAATACACCTGCAAAATCGAGAATCTGAAAGTTAGAGTCTGCGGTTTCACATGGAAAGAAACAAGAGAAAAATGGATTTCATTGATTGAAGAAAAAGCAGGGGCATAAAAATTAAAAATCGAAATGAATATTAAAAAACTGATAAAGAATAAATATGTAATCCTATTTGCGGTTGCATTTGCATTCAGGGCGGCATACATATTTATACCTTCGATAGATGTTTACTCAAATACATTCCCTGTGAGTTTTTATTCTAATGAGCAAATATCCGACGGAAAAACATACGTGAATCTCGCGAACGGAATCCTTGAATGGGGTTACCCATCGAGGAACGGCAGCCTGGTAATGTTCGGAGGATATGTTTATCCTTTTATAGTCGCGATGTTCCTGAAAATCTCGGCGAACCTGATACCTCTTTTTCTATTTCAGGCATTCATCTCTTCGCTATTATCCATAATGGCGGCGAAGGTATCCGTCAGTATTTTCAAGAACGAGATGTCCGGCTTAATAACCGGTACATTGTGGGCGTTTTATTATCCCGCGTTTATCACGATACCGAGACCGCTTACGGAAATGGTTTTTACATTCCTGTTCTTCGGAGGAATATTTTATATATTAACCGTAAGGCATAAGAGAGCGGAATGGTTGATATACTTTATATCGGGAATAATATTTTCCATCGCGACATTAACCCGCGCCGTATTATTCTATGTATTCATATTTATGTCAGTTTCTTACTTCGTATACTTTCTTGTCAGAAAGAGAAAGTACGAATACAGGATAGTATTCGCTTTATTGGGTTTTTTTATGATACAATTTCCTTGGACATATCTGGGTTACGTTCATACTGACAGGATAATATTCGCATCATCCGGTCGCGGGGGAAATCTCGCGATAGGAACAAACATACCCGGAAAGGGTGAGTTTTCAAACAAGGAAATAGAGAACATGCCGGAGCATCCAAAAAATGTGGTTGATAAATTAAGCATAGAAAGGAACTGGACGGATTCTCAGAAAGATTCCGCATATACAGAAATAGCGAAAATTCAGTTGAGAAAAAATATCACAGAACAGCCCTTGAGCGCCATTAAACTGATGATGGTTCAAATATCGCGTTTCTGGCTTAATATCCCGTTCAGTTACAAACCGGGTTTATGGAACATGACGAATACTTCGGTGACATTCATTTTACTCATATTCATGATATACGGATACATTAAAGGAAGAGAGAGAAACAAAACGCGTGCGGATCTACTGATTATTATGGTAATATTGTTCAGTATACAACATTCGATAACGGTTTCAATAATTCGTTATTCATTTCCGATCTTGCCTGTTGTTTATATATTTTCGGGATACGGGATATATACGTTGTTGTCGCGATTCGGATTGACGAAAAGAATTGGCGGAGAGACCGAAACAGATACCAACGAGTGAATACTTAATATTTGGTAGAAACGTTAAGAAATAATGGGCTTCATACATTTGTGATACCGGCGTACGGTGATGCACCGTACATTGAGGAATGCTTAACATCACTAATAAATCAGACTGTAGCCTCGGAAATATTGATAACAACACGTCAAAACACAGAGCGAATCAAGAAAGCGGCTGATAAACACGGAATAAAATTAATAATAAATGAAAAATCGGAGTGCATAGCGGATGACTGGAATTTCGCGTTCAAGCGAGCCTGCACAAAATATGTTACTCTGGCGCATCAGGACGATGTCTATCTGCCGGATTATACTGAAAGCAGCCTTCTTAAGGCGGAAGAATGCAAGGATTTATCGATTATTTTCACGAATTATAAGGAACGGAAAGCAGCCGGCATACAGAGAAGGAGTTTTAAACTAATGGTTAAAGGACTACTGCTTTTACCGATCACGGTACAAAGGAAAGGCACTACGAGCCGATTTATAAAAAAGTTTATATTACGGTTTGGGTGTCCAATCTGTTGTCCTACAGTTTTTTTCAATAAAGATAATTTGTCCGATTTCATTTTCGATAAAAAATTCAGAATTAATACTGATTGGGATGCGTGGCTCAGACTCGCGGAAGAGGACGGCAGATTTGTTTTCAACAGGGGAAAATACGTGGAACACAGATTACATTCGGGCTCTGAAACCGCTAAGAAAATAGATGTAAGACGTACGGAGGACAGGTTAATTTTCAGGAGACTCTGGTTATTCCCCATATCTTGCATATTATCGTTTTTATATTCATTAAGTTATAAATCATTTAAATAAACCCCGATGAGAACATGCGTAGTAACGCCCTGTTATAGGACGAAAAGCAAAGCGGCGGATGTTATAAAAAGTATTCCCGATATAGTGGAAAGGATTTTCGCTGTTGACGACTGCTGTCCTGAGGAAACAGGAAAATATCTGATATCCGAAATAAATGACCCGAGGTTAAAAGTAATATTTCACGATAAAAACAAGGGAGTCGGCGGGGCGGTGATGACAGGTTACAGAGCGGCGCTAGAAGAGAACTACGATATTATAATTAAGATAGACAGCGACGGACAAATGGATACTGGATGTATTCCGCAGTTCATAGAAAAAATAGAGACCGGAACGGCTGTATATGTTAAGGGAAACAGGTTTTATTTCCCGGACAACCTCATAAAGATGCCTAAGCTAAGGATGATAGGTAATTTCGGGTTATCATTTCTTAGCAAACTAGTGAGCGGATACTGGGAGTTGATGGATCCTGCGAACGGTTACACGGCAATATCTAATTCGGCACTAAAGGTTTTGCCGCTTGACAAGATTGATAACGGATATTTTTTCGAAAACGATATTTTGTTCAGATTGGGAACATTCAGGGCAGCGGTCGATGAAGTTCCCGTGGAGTCAATTTACAAAGACGAAAAAAGCAGTATGCGAATACCGCTAATTCTGGCGACATTTCCTTTCAAGTATACTTTAAGATTCATAAAGAGAATACTATACAACTATTATCTCCGGGATTTCAATCTCGGTTCGGTTTATATCTTATTCAGCATATTGCTGCTTACAACGGGGACAGGATTCGGCTTATACAAGTGGGCAATCAGTCACGAGACGAATGTTCCGTCGACCGCAGGCACGGTCATGATACCGGTAGTACTGGTAATATTCGGCATGCAGTTTCTCTTATCGGCAATAAATTTCGATATGAATTTCAAACGCAGACTTGTACCAAGGAACAAGCATAATCTACGAAATGAGAGATAAGAAGCCTTAGAATCCGATGAAGAAAAAAAGGAGAATAATTGTTTTTGCCTTACAAAATGACCGAGAGAATATTTTCCGGATTATCCAGAACACTGATGGCGGCATTTCTGCTTTACAGAAATCATTTATTCATACGAAAGACTAAATAGATGTGCGGAATCTGCGGAATATTCAGGTCAGGACAAAATTCGGATAACGAAAAAAGAACGTCCGAAATGATGAACGAGATGAATCACAGAGGCCCTGACGACAGGGGCCTCTGGAGTGATAATAAAATCGCGATGGGGTTCGTGCGTTTAAGCATTATCGATCTGCGTCCGACGGCGAACCAGCCGATGATGGAGGAAAACGGGAGGTATGTAATCACGTTCAACGGCGAAATTTACAATTACATTGAGATAAGGGAAAAGTTAGAAGAGAAAGGGCATACTTTCAGGACGAGTTCCGACACCGAAGTTTTACTGAAGTCTTACATCGAGTGGGGGAAGAATTTTCTCGAAATGCTGAACGGGATGTTTGCATTTGCAATTTATGACAGGTACAGCGGGAAGTTATTGATAGCAAGGGACAGATATGGAGTCAAGCCTCTTTATTATTACTATAACGGAAGCATTCTGATATACGCGTCCGAAATACAGCCGATACTAAAAATAATGCCCGAGTTGAGAGAAGCGAATGAAGAGGCGGTGTTCAATTATCTTGTATTCAACAGAACGGATTATAACAACGACACTTTTTTCAAGAGGATAAAGAAGTTAGGTCACGGATGTTACGCGGAAATCGAAAACGGAATTAAATTCGGTAAATGGTACGATCTTAAAGAACGTCTTACGAATCACTTTAATGCAGGCGGACTAATTGAAAAACTGGAATCGTCAGTGAAGTTAAGGTTGAGAAGCGACGTTCCTGTCGGGGTTTGTTTAAGCGGAGGTCTTGATTCATCGTCGATAATGTCAATACTGACGAAGAAAATCGGCAGGCGGGACATAAATTCATTTTCCGCCGTTTACGGCGAAGACTTTAGGCAGGACGAAAAGCGTTTCATAAAAGAATATGAAGGCGAAATAGATAACATGTACTACACAACTCCAACGTACAAGACATTGTTCGGTGACAAGGAAAAATTCGTCAACGCACAGGGCGAGCCCATACCATCGACATCACCTTACGCGCAGTTCAAAGTTATGGAACTTGCGAGAGACTACGTGAAAGTAACTCTTGACGGACAGGGAGCAGATGAAGAATTAGCGGGTTATCATTATTTTTTCGGCAATTATTTCAAGGAACTTCTTATCAAGTTCAGGCTTGCAAGGCTGGTTACAGAAATCGTAAGTTACGGAAAGCTCCATCACTCGAATTACGCTTATAAAACTTTTGCGTATTATTTGCTTCCCGCTTTCTTAAAAACCAAACTAAGGAGTGACAGGGCGGGATATCTGGGGAAGGAATTTTACGGTGATAACAGGAGAAACAATATAATAGCGGGCGAACTATATTCTTCCGGTTCATTAAACGAGGCATTGTACAAGCATTTCGAAATGAAACTTGAGCATCTGCTTAAGTGGGAGGACAGGAACTCGATGCATCATTCAATTGAGGCGAGGCTACCTTTTCTTGATTACCGTGTTGTAGAGCACTGTTTAACACTGCCGTCTAGAGAGATTATATACAGGGGAGAGACGAAGTACGCACTTCGAAATGAAATGTCCGGGATACTGCCCGAGAAAATCAGGAAACGAAATGATAAAATCGGTTTTGATACACCTGAGGACGATTGGTTCAGAGAAGGAATATTCACGAATTACATTCGGGCGATGCTTAATTCCGACGGATTCCGGAATCTGAAGTACATCGACACTGAAAAGGCGGGATTACTTTTCAAACTTCACACAGAGAAGAAGATAAATATATCGAAGGAAATATGGAAATGGATAAACCTTGACATATGGTACAGGAATTTCATTAAATAATATGCTTGAAACGGTTGTACATAAAGGCATTCGCGTCGGGGAGGACATTAAATCATTTATAGATTCGCAGAAGGATATATCGGTTTTTCAGTCCATGTATTTTCATGAACTTAACAAGAGGTCAGACAGTACCGACGGTATTGTTATTACCTGTAAAAAGTCCGGAAAGATTGCGGGAATCTTGACCGTTCAAATACAGAATAATTTTGGAAAAGCGTTGGGGATGATATCGAATCGGGCAGTAATAACAGGCGGTCCTTATTCGTTAAACAACGATTCAGTAGTAATAGAGGAAATTCTGAGAGAGTACGGAAAATACATACGCAACAAAGTAGTATATACACAGGTCAGGAGATTGTATCAGAATTACGATTTCACGGGTCTTTTTCTGCGAAACGGATATGTATACAGTGATCATTTAAACTACATAATAGACCTTAGCAAAGGGGAGGAAGAATGCTGGAAGAATCTGCATTCAAAACGGAGGAACGAAGTCAGGAAGGCGATAAAAGAAGGAATATCCTTTTCGGAAATACATTACGATACTGAAATGGGTTCCGCGTACGATATTCTAAAGATTATTTACGGAAAGGCAAGGCTGCCATTGCCTGAAGCAGGGTTTTTCGAATCGGCGTTTGAAATAATGGGTAAAGACGGTGTGCTGAGAATATTCGGCGGGTATTATGAGGGTAAATTAATCGGAGTAATGTACATTTTGTGTTACAAAGGCGTGATGTACGACTGGTATGCGGGAAGTTATCCCGAATATTTAAAGAAATGTCCGAACGATTTAATAACGTGGGAAGTAATAAAGTGGGGCGCGACTAACGGATACAGAACATTCGACTTTGGAGGAGCAGGGAGTCCGGATAAAGAATACGGGGTACGGGACTTCAAGAAAAAATTTGGCGGAAGGGAAATAAACACCGGGCGATTTGAACTGGCGCATAAACCGTCAGTGATGAAATTATCGAAAAAGGGATTCAGGTTATGGCAGATAATATGGAAAAGAAAATGAAAATAGCGATAGACATCGGGCATCCCGCTCACGTGAATTTCTTCAAGGTAGCGGCGAGGAGACTTTTAAGCGATGGACACGATGTAACAGTCATATACATAAACCGTGGAAAATTACCATTAATAGTAAAAGAAGAATTAAGGGAATTCAGGCAAGTGATGATAGGGCTTCACAAGGGGTCAAAATATTCAGTAATTATTGACGCTAACCTAAGGAGATTTTTCCAGTTACTCAAATATTTGCGTCACTATCAATTCGATATTGGTTTAAGTGTTGGCGGATTTAATTTCGGAGGTGTGCTTAAACTACATTCGGTCCCAAATATACAGTTTGACGATGATCCTGAGCGGGGGATTAATATTTTTTTAGAAAAGCATACTTCAACGCAACTATATTTTCCCCCGATAATAAAATCCGGCGGGAGAATAAGGTGTTTCAACGCTCTGAAGGAATGGGCTTATTTGTCACCGAAATATTTTACACCCGACGAATCAGTTATAGATGAATACGGATTAGAGAAAAAGGACTATATTTTTGTACGGGAAGTAAGCACAGGCACTCTCAATTATAGCAAGCAGAAATCCAATGTCATTTCAACATTTGCCGATCAATTAGGTCAAAATGAAAAAGTAATTCTTTCGATTGAGGATAAAGACAAGGAAGAATACTACCCTCGAAACTGGCAATTTCTAAGAGAACCATTGAGAGACATACACAGTCTAATGTACTTCAGTAAACTCGTCATATCATCGGGTGACAGCATGGCACGTGAAGGCGCGATTCTTGGCGTTCCCAGTATATACTGCGGATTCAGGGAGATGAAGGCTAACAAGATAATGGAAGACAAGAATATTCTTTATCATATAAAGCCGGAAGAAGTTATTAATAAATTGAATCAACTCAGAAACAGAAATTTTTTTATAAACGAACAAGAAAATTTCAGAGAAAAATTAAAGCAAGAATGGACTGACGTCTCTGAATTTATTTATGAAACTGTAAAGAATTTAATAAATTATGGAAAAAAGGACTAAGCATTATTTGCAAAAATATCTTGTTCACAGATTATTTGGTGAAAAGAATTATTTTAGATTTGTATTCTTTAAAATATATTTCCAATACAAACTGGGTTTCGAATATGAAATAACGAACCTGCTGAAGAGAATACTAAAAGGTGGAGATGTTTTTTTTGACGTCGGTGCAAATCTCGGTCAATATTCGATAAGACTATGCGGGCTTGCCAAATCTAAAGTCAGAATATTCGCATTCGAGCCATTAAAAATAAACTACGCGATACTCAAAAGTTATTTCGGAAAGAATGAGAACTTTAAAGTCGAAAGATACGCTGTCAGTGATTATTCCGGCAGTTCGGACATGAAGATACCGGTGATAGACGGCATCAGGATAGGAACACAAGCATCATTAGATAACGCGGTCAGAAAGACAGAGTTCGAGAAACATGAAAAGGAAATTGTTGAAGTTATTTCCATTGATGAATATATTGAGCGTAACCGTATTGACAGACTTGATTATATAAAAACAGATACTGAGGGAGGGGATGCGCGTGTAATATTGGGTTCGCGAAAATCGATTTCTAAATACCATCCGTTCATTATCACGGAGGATATATTAGAAGGAGAGGCTTTGGAATTTTTGACAGGACTCGGTTACAAGCAATATACAGTTTCAAGGAATGGAAGAATTTATGAAGGCGGGCTTCAAACCGGCAAGGGAAGCGGCAAAATAAACGACGTTGTAATTTATTTGCATAAAAACACAGTTCTGAGACTAAAAGAATACATCTGTAATTAATGGAAATGAAATGAAAGTCTTAAATCCTATTCTTAAAAAGAACCTTGATGAAAGCAGAAACGATAATAACTATACTCGATACAGAGAGTCTAATCAATAACCATTTCTTAAAATAAATAATAGCACGAAGAACAATCTGAAGAATTATTGAATGGTATAGATTTCGAGAAGGCGGTTTAATCATTCAAAAACATTATTCAAGAAATAAAAGATATTTTAAATAATACTGAATACTTAATAAAATTTGAATAAATTAAGTCTTCTAAAGTAAACGGGGTAATTGTTTAAATCAATTTTTGAATATAAAGAAAAAAACAAGCCTTTAAATCAGATTGACGAATCTGTACTCTCTTATATACTCAAATTCATCAATCCGTTTCAAGAAAACACCAGGATATTAGACACCGCGACAATTTTCAACATAGAGACAATATCCAAGCCTGTAGAGAACCTGATAAATCTCAGAAAAATAAATTTCTTTGATGATTTGAACAGGCTCTTTTACGTAACTAACGAAAAGATATACAATTCGGGTTATTTTATCGGATGCGCAGAGACCTACGAACAAAGGAAGAGAAATATATACGACAGATTTCCGTTATTTACCAAGAGATTACTATATACTCTGGATTTTGTATTGAACAGGATAATTCCGAAACTCGCAATTACGAAGAAAGTAAACATCAAGTGGCTAAGGACGAGGAATAACGCGATATCAAAATCGGAGATATTCGGGCGTTTGTATTCAATTGGTTTTGAGATAAGGGATTCGCGGGAAATAAACAACCTGCTTTATTTTGTCGCGAAAAAAGTGAAAGGACCATTAACAGTAGGCACATATCAGATGGGGCTGTTGTACAAGATGAAGAGGGTGGGCAAGAACGGAAAAATAATTAAAGTATACAAGATACGGACAATGAATCCTTATTCAGAGTATCTTCAGGGATATCTTTACGACAGGCACAATTTAAAAGAGGGCGGAAAGTTCAAGAACGATTTCAGGGTAACGTCATGGGGAAAATTTTTGAGAAAGTACTGGCTTGATGAACTACCGATGCTATTTAACGTAGTCAAGGGCGACCTGAAGATTGTCGGGGTAAGACCACTTTCAAAACATTATTTCGACCTATATCCGGATGAGGTCAAGATACTACGAATAAAGAACAAACCCGGGCTTGTGCCTCCATATTACGCGGACATGCCGAAATCGCTTGACGAGATAGTAGAGTCTGAGAAGCGGTATTTGTTAGAGTACGAGAAAAGCAAGTTCAAGACAGACGTTAAATATTTTTTCAAAGCATTTTATAATATTATTTTCAAAAAAGCGAGAAGTTCCTGATGAAAAAAATAATACTCTTATTCCTTGCCGTATCGAATTTCGCACTTGCTCAAATGGAGTATACGCCCGTTGACCATCCGGTTTATGATTTCCTTAAGAGAATGAGTCTGAAAAATGTTATTACCGGATATAATTCAGCATCGCTTCCAATCTCAAGGAATAAGATAGGGAATTTCCTTCGGGAGATAAGAGACAGCAGGGACAAGTTATCGGGGGCCGACAGAAAGATACTTGATGATTTTCTGGTTGAATATTCTTATGACATAAAGAAATCACTATCCGATTCATATTCATTTTTTTCAGACGTGAAATCATTTTCAGTATTCAGTGACAACAAGCAGAAATACCTATACGCTTACGCGGATTCAAACGCGACATTTTTCTGGGATGTCACAGGTTTTGTTTCACAGAAAGGCTCAAAGGCAGATTCCCTCGGGAATAATTCGATAGGGCTCGGTGAACTTGGTACACGCATAAGGGGTACGCTGTTCGGGTCGGTTGGGTATTATCTCAGGATGTCCAACGGGCAGAAGTTATCGGGCAAACAGAAAGACATAGACTACGCAATAAACGTGAATCCGAAGTTGAAAGCGAATACAAAGTTCCGTTACGAAGGGAATAATTTTGATACATACGAGGGATACATCAAGTACAGCACGCCCGGCGAATGGCTTTCACTGGTTGCCGGCACGGAGGCAATGACATACGGTTTCGGATACGTGGACAAGATGTTTCTATCAACCAACTCGGTGCCATTTAGTTTCATAAGGCTCGAAGCCGAG
>CALGII010000186.1 GCA_937915485.1 uncultured Ignavibacteriota bacterium
TTAAAAGCAATATAGATTTAAAGAATCCGCGATCGCGATTTTAACTATAACTCAAATAAAACACGAGTATGGTCTTTCCTCGAAATATTGGACATAACAAAGGGTGTAATCATATAGTAAATTTTATTTAGTTAATGACATTTTTAGATTCAAATTCAAAAGGGGATGATTATTCCTATCCTGCATTCAGATGAAAGTCATTCGCTCACCCCTGTCACATAATTCAATTCGTTGCGATTAAAACATCGCTTTTAAGTTAAAAAATATGTTTCTTTCCGCAGAGGGTATCCAGACGGGCGCGCCGTTGAAATCAATGCCGCCCGACGGCTCGTAAAGGGAATTGAATATGTTGCTTATTCTTACCGACGCCTCTAATGATTTCAGGAATCTGCTAAGTTTATATGATGTGAAAAATGAAACAACGTCAAGTGTAACACCCGCGTTAAAAACAATATAGGGCTTGATGATTTTGTCTATGTAACTCCATATTTGCTTTGCTTCCGGATTTTTCTTTTCATTCTCTGTGTTGTCGAGATACTGCTTTCCGACATATTGCATCGTTACGTATGCGTTAAGTCCTCTGCCGTATGTAATATTTAAGGAGAGGTTGGTTATGATTTGCGGATTAAGCAGAATCTTGTTACCAGAATAATCGGCGCCGTATATGATATTGCCAAGTTCGTCAATTCCTTCCTGCGCGATATATGTCTTGTAATAATTTTCCGACCAGGTGAGATTTCCGTTCAATGTCAACACACGGATTTTTTCCGATGCGGCTCTGTGAATATGAGTGAGTATATCGTACTCGAATTCCAATTCGACACCGCGGTGCACCGATTCGCCCGCGTTCGATGTTATTGGATTCCCGAAATTATTCAAACGCCCGTTACCTACAATTTCGTTCCTGTAATTCATCCAGTAAAAGTTCACGTTGGCTCTCAGATAATTTCCGCTGTATCCGAACCCCAATTCAAAATCCTTCAATTCCTCGTAATCAATTAAAGGATTCGCATAGATTCCGTTTACTGTATCTATTATCTGAAAATTCGGAGCCGATTTGACGTATGAGCCGTCGTAAATCTCGCTCAATCGCGGCTCGCGTCTTGCCGTCGATACGTTGGCAAATCCGCGAAAGTTATCGTTGAAATTATAGTTCAATCCAATTCTGTAGTTCAATAACTCGTAGTCCACGCTGAAATTGTACGGTGAGATGTTATTATCTATCGAATATCTGTGCTTCGTCAGTTGAATCCCGACCATTCCCGAAAGTTTTT
>CALGII010000187.1 GCA_937915485.1 uncultured Ignavibacteriota bacterium
AGATCATACACGTGTTTTACTTGAGTTATAGTTAAAATCGCGATCGCGGATTCTTCAAATCTATATTGCTTTTAATATTTATAATGTTTATTGTTAAACAACAATGTAAAAACAACAGGGTATTGTTCGGATAATATTTAATGAAAAACAATATTCAATATTATGTTTCTTTGTTCCCTACTCCTTTTACTGCTAAAACTTGTAAATTTAATATTATGTTCAAAAGCGTAAATAATCTCTTCGTTCTGCCTGCGGCATTGATAATTATATTTCTTGCAACCTCGTTTTCCTTTTCACAACTCGTTAATGATTTTAAGGTAAATGATGACAGCACATTGACTGCACAGGACGAGGGCAGATTAGGTGCTGACGCTAATGGTAACTTTGTTGTTGTCTGGAGAGATTCAAGAACGTCTCCATACGGTATTTATTTTCAAAAGTTCAGTATTTCCGGGCAAAAAATTGGAATGAATTTATTATTAATATCAAACACAAGTACGCCGGAAATTGCTGTAAGAAAGGACGGAAGTTTTGGTATAATGTTCAAAGACTCAGTTCCGAAATTCAGATTATTTAATAATTCCGGAATTCCATTATCGAATATTATTGTCTTGGATAGTTTAAGAAATTGGGGCATTGGTACTTACGCAATATCGTGTGACACAAGCGGTAATTTTGTTCTCGTTCATGAAATTAATTATACGCCGAGTAATATAAATATTTATTATCAATTAATTGACTCATTCGGAAATAAAACTGGAAACCGAACACGTGTGAACGACGATACAACCATAACTTGCAGACATACTAATCCTGTCGTTACAAAAAGACGAGACGGCAGTTTTATTGTCGCTTGGCAGGACTATCGAATGTATTCACTGAACGGAACGGATGATATATATATCCAGATGTATGATAGGTTTGGCGGTAAAATCGGGAACAACACAAGGGTGAATAATGATACGGTTATGCTTGACTATCAGCACTTTCCAAAAATAACATCAGACGATGCGGGAAGGTTCGCGATTGTTTTTACGGAAATACCTGATGCAACAGGTATTGCGTATAATTTGTTACAATTGTTTAATCCGAATGGCACGCCATACGGAAATAATGTTCGATTCTCAAACAACGGCACAGAACAATATCCGCAAATATGCAAAAGAAGCAACGGAGATTTGGCGGTAAGTTTCGAGAGGAATCCGGGCTCGGCGAATGTTCCTTATATGCAAAGAATGAATGCTTCGGGAGGATTAATTGGGACACCATTTCTGGTAAGTGATCAATACCCGAATTCTTTAAAGGGCGTGGGGGGTATTTCAATATTTAATGATAAAATTATTACGGTATTCGTTGACAATCGGTTTGGTAATTTCGATGTCTTCTTCAATATCCGCTCATTCATTAAACCCGACAGCGTTGCAGCGGTAAGGAATATATCAACATTGAAACCGGATAAGTTCAGCCTTCATCAAAACTATCCAAACCCGTTCAACAACGTTTCGAAAATAAAGTTTGAAGTCGCAAGATTAAGCGATGTAAGTGTTGTCGTTTACGACATACTCGGAAAAGAGGTCTCATCGTTAGTAAACGAAAAACTGAAACCGGGAACATACGAAACTTTTTTCAACGGCAGCGGTTTGTCGTCAGGCATATATTTCTGCCGTTTGATTGTAAGTTCGGAACAAAAGGATTTTAAGAAAATGGTGTTAATTAAATAGCAGGACTTACTAATCTGAATCCCGACAATTATTTTCGTCAGTGAAGAAAATGGTGCTGATAAAATAGGATTTCCTTAAACGAGAGATATAATCAAATCCCCGCTCAATCGCGGGGATTTTTTTTTCGTAAAAAAGTGGCGGCGATTCGGGCAGCGATTTTATCGAAAAAGGGGTAATTTGGGGTAAAATGGGAAGGAAAAAAGTTGAAAAATGGCGAAAAAACGGCGTTTTGGGATTGCTGGGTATTTCTCTTAATCAATGGATTATCGCAGGAGTCGGGTATATCGGTCAAATGAATTTCGCTTATCTGTAGTTGTTCAGAAGCAGAAGCGACGCCTCTTTTTCTATGCTGCCGTAAGGCAGTTCGATTAGTCTTTTTACGAGCGAAAACCATTCGTCCTCGTTGCCCGCGGCAGGCAGTGATACAAGGTCCTCGTCCGCAAAGTTGAACGCTTTTGCAAGGTGATAGATTATTAATTTGGAAGCCCAGTGGTGCGAGGTATCTTCCTTGTCGGGATTGATTATTCTTTCGAACAGCGACAACAGCACGTATCTTCTCAGACCCGCGGATTTGACAAGTTCATAAAGATAAGCGGAAAATTCTGGATTGACCTTAAGAAGAGTTTCGCATATTTCTTTTTCGAGCGTGAAAGAACTGTCGATGTTGAAGACGCTTTCTCCCGAAACGCCGGGGAAGAAATATTTAAGCACGTCAGGCACTCGGCTTCCTATGTTCCGCGCGTCCTTGTAATCGTTAAGATGGCGTATCTCGTGAAACGCGTTTGAGTTCTTCACGAGAGCGGATAAGGACTCCCTTCTCGCCGCCGCCTGAATTTCTTCGCGGATTTTTTCCGAAAGAAATTTGGCGTCGCTGTCGTTAAGGCTGTAATGCCCCGTCATTCGCCTGATTTCTTTCACCGATTCGTCGTTATCTTTTGAAGCCGCCGCAGTACAGCGCTTAACGGCGAGTTCAAGGCTCTCGTCAAGTATGAACGAGAACGGCGAGTTTGGAAGTTTAATGCCGAGAAACTGCTCCCTTATGTTCATTCCGTCAAGACGTTTCAGTATTCCGACTTTCCTGCTCGGATTTTCGGGGTCGGGAGTAGTGACTTCTGTAATTTCATAAGAAAGAAAATAAGAAGCAGTCGTTCCGTTGTTGTACCTGTATTCGAACATCAAACCCGCGAACGGGTAACCCTTGTTGAAAAGTTCGAGGTTCAGCGAGTTTGTTATGTTGTCAATCTCGTTAACGTCTTCTTTGTCCTCGATGCCTGAAACAAGACGCAAAAGTTTTTCCTTTACCGCCGCGTCAACATCGGCGTTTTTTACTTTTTCTTTCTGCTCCCTGTACTTGTCCGAATTCCGCCAGTCGCTGTTGACGTAATAATCACGCGCATTGTTGAGCCTGACTATCAGGTCGGAAACGTCTTCGGCAAAGAAGGCGCGCATTTTCTGAATCCGCTCTTCATCCGGCTTTCCCGGTACGGGGCTCATTTTTTCGTAAATGAATTCTTTTGTTATCTTGCTGTCCTTAATGAACGGTCCGCCTTTGAGAAGAATCGTCATTGAATGCACGCCGCCCGGGAGATATAAAGGGTCGATTTTCAGATTCGCTATTTTGATTAATCCGAGGTCGGTGTATTCGAAAGTGTTCGCGTTGATTCTTTGAGTCATCTTGTCGTCTATGTAAACTTCGATTTCCGCGGGCATTCTCTTTCCTTTGATGAGTATGGTCGCGGGAAACTCTGACGAAACAAGAATTTTTGTCTGAGGCGAAATCAGATAAACCTTGAAAGAATAAATACTGTAAAAATTGTACGCCGCGAGAACCGTCAGCACGAGCGCCGAAACCGTGAGCAGCGGCAGAACAACGTAATATTTAATCTTCCTGTTCAATAAAGCAATATTGGAAACCGTAAAACGAATTTAAAGGCAGTTTTAAGAGCAATTTTAAATTTTAAATCAGTAGTGTCCCGTTAGAAATTAAATAAAAACATTTGTTTATTT
>CALGII010000188.1 GCA_937915485.1 uncultured Ignavibacteriota bacterium
AAACGTGAATCCGAAGTTGAAAGCGAACACTAAGTTCAGATATGAAGGGAACAACTTCGACACATACGAAGGATACATCAAGTTCAGCACGCCCGGTGAATGGCTTTCTTTAGCAGCGGGCAAGGAAGCGATGACATACGGCTTCGGATATATTGACAAGATGTTTCTATCCACGAATTCGGTTCCATTCAGTTTCATAAGGCTCGAAGCGGAATACAAGTCGCTTCAGTATTCTTTCATGTACGGGAGCCTTAAGGGAGACTCGCTCGGGCGGGACATAACGAGCAAGAGCATAGCGACTCACCGGCTTGACATCAACCTCACGCGGGGGTTAAGGTTCGGATTCTGGGAATCAATCGTAATCGCGGACAGTTATTTTAATTTCACGTATCTGAATCCGTTGAGTTTTCTCAGGTCGGCGGATTACAACGCGGGGGAGAATCAGCCATCGAACAAGAACAACGCCATAATGGGATTCGATTGCGAGATTCATCCAATAAAGGACGTCGCGTTGCAGACGACACTTCTCATAGACGATTTGAATTTTTCGACATTATTCAAATCACCGTCACTTGATAACAGGTTTGCTTATCAGGTCGGAGTGTTATGGACTGACGCGTTCAGTATTCCAACGTTATCAGCAGCGGCTGAATACACTAAACTTACGCCATTCATATACACACACAGGACGAACAAGAGCCAGTACGCGAACTGGACACTGCCGCTGGGGCATAATCTACCGCCGAACTCGGATGAGATTGCGCTCAAGTTAAGCGCGAACATATATAACAGGTTAAGAGTCAATTTAACCTACCAGCATCAGAGGTCGGCGAGCAGAGTAATACTTCACGGTGATACATTGATAGCGAATTACGGAGGGGAATTAAACAGGGGGGACGGAGACGTTGAGAGGGAGAACAAATTTCTTGACGGCGACAGGGTTGACAGGGACATTATAAACTTCGGTTTTGTCTGGCAGCCGATAAGGCAGTTCTTCCTTGATTTTTCGTATAAGTTTGCCAATTACAATCTTCTTTACAATTCTACAAAATACAAAGACAATTACTTCTCAGGCACATTCCGCATTGATTTTTAATGAGAGCAGAAATAAGACACATCATAGAATTCCGTAACATTACGAAGCGATTCGGTAATTACACAGCAAACGAGTGTATTTCGTTCGGCATCGCGAAAAATTCGATACATTCAATTATTGGCGAGAACGGAGCCGGCAAGAGTACACTGATGAAGGTATTATTCGGGATGTACGCGCCCGATGCCGGAGATATACTAATTAACGAAATCCCGCGCAGGTTCAGGAGTCCGCTGGAAGCAATAGCGAACAACATCGGAATGCTGCACCAGCATTTCGAACTCATAGAAGATTTTACTGTGTTTGAAAATGTTATACTTGGCAGCGAGCCTGTGAAAAGAGGAGCGATAGTAGTTCAAGAGACAAGACGGCGAATAATAGAGTTAATTGATAAGTATAATCTCGGAATATCGCCCGAAGATAGAGTCTGCGACATAAGCATAAGTCAGAAGCAGAAAGTGGAAATACTAAAACTTTTGTTCCGCAATTCCGAAATACTGATATTTGACGAACCAACGTCCGTACTATCACCCGTTGAAGTCGAAGAGTTTTTCAGGATTATCAGGAAATTCAAGGAGATGGGCAAGACTATAATCCTCATAACACACAAACTGAATGAAATAAAAGAACTATCGGACCGCGTTTCGGTGTTGAGAAAAGGCAGGCTTGTATATGAAGTAGACGCAGAAGGTCTAGACCTCGACGTGTTAAGCGGGGAAATCATCGGTCAGGTCGAAACAGCAAGCATGCCGCAGGTGAGGGAGGAATTCGAAGAGAAGGAAATCCTGCTGTCTTTCAAGGATGTTACATTAAAAAAGGATAACATTGAAAAACTACGCGGAATCACTTTCACGGTAAGCAGCGGCGAGATATACGGAATATGCGGAGTGGAAGGGAACGGACAGAGCGAAATAACCGAAGCAATACTCGGAACGGAGCGCTGTCATAGCGGCGAACTAATAATAACCGCGGAAGACATATCGATAGTGCCGGACGACAGGATAGGCAAAGGGATGATAAAGGAATTCTCGATAGGAGAAAATGTAATGCTAAGGGAGCGCGATTCGATAAGATTCGACAAGAAAAGAATAAGGGAGAAGGCGAGAAACTTAATCGATAAAT
>CALGII010000189.1 GCA_937915485.1 uncultured Ignavibacteriota bacterium
AATCAGGCAGATTTCTTCGGGTGTGCCGGAGAAGTTCAATCTTTATCAGAACTATCCAAATCCGTTCAATCCCGTGACGAATATAAAATTCGACGTCGCGAAGTCATCGAAAGTAACATTGAGCATATTCGATATATCGGGCAGGGAAATCACGTCGAAAACATTCGATAACTTATCCGCCGGCACTTATGAATACAGGTTTGACGGCTCCGCATTCTCTTCCGGCGCGTATTTCTTCAGAATATCCGGAAACGGATTTACTGCGACGAAGAAAATGATACTCGTAAAATAAAAAGTCAGCAGTTAAAAGGAAAATACAAGAATATTATAATGGCTGTTCCGTTAAGGCGGAGCAGCCTTTTTTAATTATGGACTGCCGCGGCAGGGGAAATCAGTTGTAGCATTCGTACTGTATCAACTGCCATTTGAAATCGTTGAGGTTGTACGCGAGTTCGCAGACGACCTTCTGCTTCTCGCATATAACGCTGAAGTGGTATTCAAACGCCTCGCCCGTGGGAATCTTCCACGTCGAGTTCACGCGGGAGACGTTGTACACGTCGTTCTTCCACTTGAACTTCACTATTTCCACCTTCAGGTTGTGGAAAAAAGCAATCACGTCAATCGGCTCAAAAATCTGATTTTCCATAATTCATATACTACCATACAAAATTAAGGTATGTTTCGGGAAATGTCAAGAGGAGGCGTATTCGGAGTCTCGTTGCCGCACGTTTTAAGAACCGCATCACCCCGGATAACAGTGGAGGCAGAGGAGCACGGCTCTGACTATACGGGAACGTATCGTCCGGAATTGATAAAAAAAGTGCCGTAGGCACGATAGTATTTTAGATAGAGAAGTTACCGGGTAAAGAGTGCCGTAGGCACGGCAGTATTTATTTTGCTATACAGAGAAATTTTGAAACCGATTATAAAAGAGCGGTAATTTTCCATTCAGACAGGACACAGAAAGAACGGATAGGACAGATAAGAGCGGTAATTTTCCATTCAGACAGGACACAGAAAGAACGGATAGGACAGATAAGAGCGGTAATTTTCCATTCAGACAGGACACAGAAAGAACGGATTGAACGGATAAGAGCGGATAATTTTTTATTTAGACAGGACACAGAAAGAACGGATTGGACATATAAGAGCGGATAATGCTTTCTCCGTGTTCCTCTGTGAGAACTCTGTGTATCCCTGTGTAATTGCTCTTTGGCGATTTGTGAATATTTGATTTTTTGTATAAAGAAAAGCCCCGCGTCGGGGCGGGGCTTTAAAGAGTGATAACAAAAAAATTATTTTACTATCGCGATTCGTTTAGCATAAGAGTTGCCCGTTGTTTCAAGCCTTACTATGTAAACGCTGCTCGGAAGTCCGCTTGATATCCAGTTCCTTTCGTATTCTCCCGCTTTCAGGAATTCGTTAGCGATCGTATATATTTCGCGTCCGAGGAGATCGTAAATTTTTATTCTTGTAACGCCGTCATTTGCGATTCTGAATTTAATCATTACTTCGGGATTGAACGGATTCGGGTATATGTCGAGGAATTCGAAATTATTCGCTACGACGGGATTTCCCATAACACCCGTCGGTCCGCCGATTGGCAGAAAATCGACAACTCCGAGCGTCGTGCTGTCAACTTTATGGAATATGTGCGCCTCGATTGAATCAAGGTTTGTAGTATTCCAGAAGTTGTTCTCGGCTTTTATCGAGTCGGGAGTGTTATTATACACGTCGTATATTTTCCCGCTGTTACCGTTTCCGTAAATCAAATTCATTCCTACATCGGTCGTGTCGGAGTTTCCGAGGTTACCTATATTCGGCTTCGATGTGTTCTGAATTGTAATGCCCCAGAGATTCCATCTGATTTTATTCCGTGTAATTATTACGGAGGATGTCGACCACGCGCCCGCAAAGTTGAGACCGCTGCCGCCGAGAGCAGGATTGCCCTGCGTGCTGTTGCTGTCTATCACGTTATTGTTTATGTAGGCGTTGATTCCGCCCGCGAGCAATGCGATTCCGTATCGGTTATTCTTAATAACGTTGTTCTCTATTATGAGTGATGATATCGTTCCTACAGGCAGAAAGGCGATGGCTCCCGAATTCGTCGACGACCTGAGTATGTAATTGTTGCTTATTATTATCGGCGATGTGCCTCCCGCGCCGAGATTTATCTGCGCGGTGTTATAATTCGACGTGTTGTTGTCAATCAGCGTGTTGTACATAATGGTAGGGGAGTTCGATATGTTGGCGCCTCCAACAATTGCCGCCCTTACGCTTCGCGTAATGAGGCAGTTAGTTATTACGGCATTAGACCTGAAAAGTGAAATTGAACCGCTCTGCATTCCCGATGCATAATAAGAGTTGTTCCTTATCTTGCAGTTGTCAATTAACGGACTGCAATCGAGTATTCTTATGCTGTTAGCGTGTTCGAATATAAGTTTTTTCAAAGACGTCGAATAAGCGGAATCCAGTACTATGCCCTTGTACTTTTGCGTCGTGTCAGACGCGGTGAACTTCACGGAATCGGGCGGATTGATTAGAAGAGTTCCCTTGACGTAAAGCAATCCGAGGTTCGGGAATTTGAAGATCGCGTTAGTGAAAATCTTCAAAGTGTCGTTCCTGGAAATTATCAGGGTGTCGTCGTTGAGAAAATAGGAGCCCGAACTGAAGGTGACCGAACCGCCTGAGAACGCCACGAGACTGTCGAGTGTCCAACTCTTTCCCGTTCCCGGCGTGTTATAATCCGCAAACACTGAACTAAGAGCAAAGAAGGAAAATAAAATTCCTATTAATAAATGTTTCATTATTTAATTTTTTTAAATTTGTAAATGACCCAGTAAACTGAAAGTGATTATCTCGAGATGTAAAAGCCCTGAAGCTGCAACTCTCTTAAAACACCGAATTAAAACATAACAAATTAATGTAATATTTGCTAAATTCTTTGTTACAAATTAATATATTCAAAGACAAAATATAATGCAAATTAAAATGAACATACCGTATGCAAGCCTTCCGGGTTACAACGGCTTGTACATAGATTACGTTCATCATTTTGATAAGGTAAGGGCGTTTTACGAGTTTCCGTTCGATAATGAGGGCATATTCAATTCAATTACTTCGAAAAAAGAATCATATAACAACAGCGCGATAAGCAGGATTGAAGTATGCGAATCGCTTAAGACACAGAACAAGTTTTTTAATTCGGGCGAATCCGCTTTTCTTAATATAGAATTTCTTAAAGAGCCGGATACTTTCGCCGTGGTAACGGGGCAGCAGATTGGGATGCTTACGGGCAATCTCTATACGATCATCAAGGCGCTTAACGCCGTCGATTTATCCAAAAGCCTTTCGCTGAAATACCCTGAGTTCAAGTTTGTTCCCGTATTCTGGCTCGAGGCAGACGACCACGATTTTCAGGAAATCAACAACATAAATATTTTAAATAAGGAAGGTCATCCTGTCAATATAAGTTATCTTCAGAAAGGAATCGAAAAGGAGAGATATCTCACACCGACAGGGAAGATTGTTCTCGACGAATACATAAATACTTTCAGTCAGACCCTTAAAGACAATCTCGTTCAGACTGAATTCACCGAGCAGTTGTTTTATCTGATAAACCGTTCGTACAAGGAGGGAATAGACCTTGTTACCGCTTTTGCTAGATTCTTCAATTACATTCTCGGAGATACGGGTCTTATTTTCTGCAACCCGACTGATAGGGAAATAAAGAAAATAATGACGCCTGTTTTTGAAAAGGAATTGAATACTTTTCCCGCGACCTGCGAACTTGTAGTCAATAAATCGGCAGAGATGGAACTTAAATACGAGCCGCAGGTTAAACCGCGCTCGATAAATCTGTTTTATACTTATAACGATAACAGGCATCTCATCGAGATGAAAGACGACAAATTCTCTCTGAGAAATACACGCCAGAAATTTGAAAAGGAGGAATTGTTTAATCTTCTTGTATCTAATCCGGAAAATTTCAGTCCGAACGTAATTCTCCGCCCGATATGCCAGGATTACCTCCTTCCGACAATCGCGTATGTAGGCGGACCGTCGGAAGTGGCTTATTTCGGGCAGTTCAGAGACGTATATGATTTTTACGGATTGAAGATGCCGGTGATTTTTCCCAGAACTTCCGTTACGGTTCTTGAGGGAAAGGTGGAGAGTTTTCTTGAGAAGTACGACATAAGTTTTGACGAACTCTTCGATGAGGAGATTGTTTCTAAAAAACTTTTAGGCAAGGTCAACGAAATTAACGTGGAAGAAATATTCACGAATTTTACAGACGAACTGAACGCGCTGATTTATACATACGGTAATGAACTTGATAAAGTAGACAGGAACCTTGTTCAAGCGCTGAAGAACAAATACGACAAGTTCATCGAAAATATAGGATTCCTGAAACCGAAATTCGTTGATTCGCAAATGAAACAGAACGATACTACAGGGAAAAAACTGGCTTCAGTTCTGGAAAGCGTTTATCCGCAGGAGACGCTTCAGGAGAGATATTTTAACATAGCGTATTACCTGAATAAATATGGTTTTGATTTTATCAGGGAACTGTCCAATACGATAGAAGTAAAGAAACATTTTCATCAGGTAATCAGCGTGAGTATTAAAAAAGATATTGAACAACCCGCGCTTTTCGATAACAGCATCCGATAATTTGCCGGAGAAACTGAAAATATTGGCGGTACGTTTGTCATCGCTCGGCGATATTATTTTAACGTATCCCTTCGTGAACGAAATCAAAAGACTTTATCCCGGCTCCGAACTTGTTTTCCTTACGAAGGAACAGTACGCGGAAGCAGCGGAAATGCATCCCGGTATCGATAAGATTTTAATCTACAATGCGGAAAGCCGGAAGGAAATTGCAGGTTACGGCTTCGACGTCATTTTCGACCTGCACAGAAACCAGAGAACACTTAAACTGCTTTCATCACAGGGAACCCGCGTAATAAGAGTAAGGAAAGACTCGGTTAAAAAAATAGTCCTCGCGGCTTTCAAGGTTAACCTCCTTAAAGATTACGCTCCGGTTTACCGAAGATACCTGAACGCCTTGAAAGAATACAACAGCGCCGCGTCGGATGAATACACAGAAACCCCGGGACTTTTGTCAGGCGAAAGCCGTATAAACGGCAGGTATATACTTGTTTCGCCTTCGTCGAAGCATTTCACGAAAAGATATCCGGCGGAAAGGCTGCTGAACCTCGTCAGGAATGTAAGGACGACAATCGTTCTTACCGGTGATTCGAATGAAACGGATGTTGATGTATGTTCATATCTGGAAAAAAATTTAAGTAAATCCGTAAATCTCTGCGGCAAAACCGGTTTGAAGGAACTTGCCGGTCTTATAAGAAACGCCGAACTGGTTATTTGCAACGACAGCGGAGTGCTGCATCTGGCGGAAACTCTTGGAAAAAAAACGTTCGTGTTTTTCGGCAGCACGGTGAAGGAATTCGGCTTCTATCCGCAACTCGATACAACCGTCGTGATGGAAAACAATAATCTCGAATGCAGGCCCTGCACCCATATCGGCCGGTCCGATTGTCCGAAGAAACATTTCAGGTGCATGCTGGATATCGATACAACACCGCTGGAAACGGAATTAAATAATTATTGATATGAAAATATTTCTAAAGAAGAACGAAGAACGGCGTCTTAAAATTGGTCATCAGTGGATTTTCTCGAACGAGATAGAAAAAGTCGAGGACGAAATAATTGACGGCGGCGTCGCCGAATTGTACTCGAACAGAAACGCATTTCTCGGCAAAGGATTTTACAACAAGCACTCCCTGATAGCCGTCAGGTTTCTTACAGGAGGCGAAGAGAATATTGACAGGGAGTTTTTTAAAAAGAGAATAAAAACCGCGGAACAGAGACGGCTGAAGATTTATCCGGAAAGAAAATCTTTCAGACTATGCAACAGCGAATCGGATTTCCTGCCCGGTCTTATTATCGACAGATACGGCGATAAGTATTCGCTTCAGATATTCTCAAAAGGAATGGAGTTGTTCAAGGACGATGTATGCGGGGTACTAAAGGAATTGGGAGCAGTGTCAATTGCGGAAAAGAACGACAATGAATTGCGTACGCTTGAAGGGCTCGACAAAAAAGAAGGGATGCTGTTCGGGACCGAATCATCAACTGAAGTGGAAATTGATTCGATTAAATACAACATAGATTTGCTGAAAGGCCAGAAGACGGGCTTCTATCTTGACCAGGCTTTTAACAGGATGAAAATCAGAAATTATGTTTCGGAGAATTCGAGAGTGCTTGACCTGTTCTGCAACGAGGGAGGCTTCTCGCTAAACGCGGCGTATGCGGGTTGCAGGGACATTACGGGCATAGACTCGTCGGAGCATTCAATATTGACTGCGGAGAAGAATGCTGCATCGAACGGATTCGGTTCGATTAAATTCGAATGCTGCGACGTGTTCGATTATTTTGACAGGGTGTTTCAGACGAAAGACAAGTTCAACCTTATAGTTCTCGACCCTCCTTCATTCACTAAGTCGAGAAAGAACGTCCCCTCGGCTGTAAAGGGTTATACGGAACTGAATTATAAGGCGATGAAACTGCTTCACAGGAATTCGTATCTTTTCACATACAGTTGTTCGCATCATATATCCGAAAAGCAATTCGAGGAAATTCTTGTAAAAGCAGGCGACCTTTCGGGAAGAAGAATACAGATAATAGACTTCGCGAACTGTTCTTACGACCATCCGCTGCTTCCGCAAATGCCCGAAACAAAATATTTGAAGGGATATATACTAAACGTAAACTAATTAAACAATATGAATACTGCGATTAAATTCTTAACCACAATTCTAATGATTATTCTGATGAGCGGCATTTCGGATGCCCAGAAAAAATATGAGTACAGGACATACGAAAACGATCCGCTTGGAACGAGGATATACAAACTCGATAATGGACTGACGGTTTACTTATCAGTCAACAGGGACGAACCGCGCATAGCGACGCGCATAGCGGTAAAAGCGGGAAGCAAGAACGATCCCGCGGACGCGACGGGTCTCGCGCATTATCTTGAACACATGCTTTTCAAGGGAACCGATATATTCGGCTCGAAGGATTTCGGAACGGAAGGCAAACTGATAAATGAAATAATCGATTTGTACGAACAGCACAGGTCCGCCACCGATCCGGAGGAAAGAAAAATGATATATCGCAAGATTGATTCGGTTTCATACGTTGCTTCGGGATACGCGATACCAAACGAGTACGACAAGATGCTGTCATCAATTGGCGCGACCGGCACTAACGCTTACACCTCGTCCGAGCAGACGGTTTACGTTAACGAAATACCTTCCAATCAGTTCGCGAAGTGGCTGGATATCGAATCGGAAAGGTTCCGCCAGCCGATAATGCGCCTTTTCCACACGGAACTGGAAGTAGTTTACGAAGAAAAGAACCGCTCGATGGATAACGGATTTTCTAAGGCATTCGAAAATCTTTACGCGGGTCTTTTTCAGAAGCACTCTTACGGAACGCAGACTACAATCGGGACAGTCGAGCACCTCAAGAATCCTTCATTGAAAAAGGTAATTGATTATTACAATACATATTACGTGCCGAACAACATGGCAATCATGCTCGCAGGTGATTTCGACCCCGACAAGGCAATCGAGATGATTGACGGCGCATTCGGAAAAATGCAGCCGAAGGACGTGCCCGTATTCATTCCGCCTGCAGAAGACCCCATAACCTCTCCGATTGAGAAAACAGTATATTCGCCGGAATCAGAGAACCTTTTTATCGGATTCAGATTCCCGTCGGCTTCAACAGATGAAATGGATTTACTGAACATGACCGCCGCGATATTGTATAACGGCTCGGCGGGTCTTATCGACCTTAATATAATGAGGCAGCAGAAAGCGCTGAACGCATCGGCGAGCGTCGACGGAATGAAAGACTATTCAACTTTTATTCTGTCCGGCAGCCCGCGGGAAGGACAGTCTCTGGAGGAACTTAGAGACCTTCTTCTTTCGCAAATCGAAGTTGTAAAGAAAGGGGAGTTTCCGGACTGGTACACCGAAGCGGTTGTAAACAATTACAAATCGACGCTGACAAGAATGTATCAGAACAACAATTCGAGAGTGAGCGCGTTCGTAAAGTCGTTTACGACGGATATTCCGTGGGATAAGTATATCGGCAACGCCGACAGGTATTCGAAGATAACAAAGAGCGATATCGTGAATTTCGCGAACAAGTATTTCGGGAATAATTACGTTGTCGTTTATAAGAGGACAGGAGAAGACAAGGGCGTTCAGAAAATAATAAAGCCTGAAATCACACCCGTTCAGGTAAACCGCGATTCGGAATCCGGGTTTCTTAAAAAAATAACAGCGGAACGGGTCGAAGACATGCAGCCGAAATTTCTGGATTTCAAAAAGGAAATCAGCGAATCGATTGTTAAGCCCATGGTTTCGCTTTACTCGCTGAAGAACACCGAGAATGATTTATTCGAACTTTCGTTCATATACGAATTCGGAAACAACGCGGATAAGAGAATTTCTACTGCTCTGAATTATCTGAAACTTCTCGGCACCAAGAACAAAACTTCTGCCGATATAAGTCTCGAGTTTTTCAGGCTCGGTTGTTCGTACAACGCGTCGCAAAACGGAGACAGAATTACGATAACTCTCTCAGGTTTGAATGATTATTTTAAACCCGCGCTCGCTTTGCTGATGGAACTGCTGTATGATGTTCAGCCTGATGCGAAGGCGTATGAAAATCTCGTCGCGGATATGCTTAAAAGCAGGGCAAACGCTAAACTGTCGAAGAATACTATTCTGCGTTCGGCCCTTTTGAATTACGGTATGTACGGTCCCGAATCTCCGTTCACGAATATTCTTTCGGAGAATGAACTTAAAAACTTGAATCCGTCGGACCTGACGGATATTATTCATTCGCTCCGGAATTACTATCATTCTATAACGTATTACGGTCCCGACAGCGGTGATAAACTCGAAAACGCAATAAGGAATTTTTACAGAACTAAGGACATGCCGAGAGAAATTCCAAAAAACAAGAAGTTTGAGGAATTACCGACGGAAGAGAATAAAATTTACTTTGTCGACTACAAGATGAAGCAGGTTGAAATAATGTTCATCAACAGAAATGAAATGTTTTCTGCGGCGAATATCCCGATTATTAAAATGTACAACGAATATTTCGGCAGCGGAATGTCATCAATTGTTTTTCAGGACCTGCGTGAAGCGAAGGCGCTTGCGTATTCGGTTAATTCTGTTTATACGGTGCCCGATAAAGCGGACAAGCATCATTACATAATCTCTTACATAGGCACGCAGTCGGATAAACTCGGCGAGGCGATGAACGGATTTACGGAACTTCTTAACCGCATTCCTCTTACCGAAGTGAACTTTAACTCCGCCAAGGAAGGTGTATTAAAAAACATTCAGACCGAGAGGATAACCCGAAGCGGAATTCTGAGAACTTTCCTCGCGAACAGGAATCAAGGAATTGATTATGACATACGGAGGGATATTTACGGCAAGGTGCCGGGATTCACGCTTGACGATGTTAGGAAATTTAACGAGAGCAATGTAAAAGGAAAGAAGTATGTCTATCTCTTGATAGGCGACAGGAGCAAACTGGATTTCGAACTACTTCAGAAGTTCGGAAATGTTGAAACCCTTACTCTGGAACAAATTTTCGGATATTAATGGAAATCATAAATAAAATATTCGGACTTTGCGTAAAAGCCCTTCATACTGCCGCTGACCTTACGGGAACGTCGTATGAATTCGTCAACGTGTTGTTATTCTGCGTTCTGGGACCTCTGGTTCTATTGATTTACATATTTCGGGTTTACAGCCTGAAAAAGGAAATGAACAAATACAAGGGGCTTTACGAAAAGTTCGTTCGGGAAGACATTAACAACAAGGAATGAAGAATAGCCTGCAGCCGCGAGGCTGCAGGCTTGATCATCAATAATTCTTGTTGTAAATCTCAAAGTATGACTGAGGATGCCAGCAAGCGGGGCATGCCTTCGGAGGCTCGTTTCCAACGTGTATGTGTCCGCAGTTTCTGCAAATCCAAATCGTGCTTTCGCCGCGCTTGAAAACTTTCTCATCCTTGATGTTCTTCAGAAGCGTTTTATATCTTTCCTCGTGCTTCTTTTCAATTTCCGCAACGCGTTCGAATAATCTCGCGATGGCGTCAAAACCTTCTTCCTTCGCCGTCTTCGCGAACGACGGATACATTTCCGTCCATTCGTAATACTCACCGCCCGCCGCGGCTTCAAGGTTTTCAATCGTAGTTCCGATGCCGTTCAACTGCTTGAACCACATCTTCGCGTGTTCTTTTTCGTTGTTCGCAGTCTCTTCGAAGAAAGCGGCTATCTGTTCGTAGCCTTCCTTCTTCGCCGCCGACGCGTAATAGGTGTATTTGTTTCTCGCCTGTGATTCTCCCGCGAATGCTGCAAGGAGATTTTGTTCAGTCTTGGTTCCTTTTAGTTCCTTCATAAATGAGTGATTAAGTTGTTTGAAATTAATTACAAAAAAGAATTTTTAAAATGAATAAATTTATCTGTCCCGGTAAATAAAGAAACGTTAAATACGTGTTTTATAATCGTGCAAATGCATATATTGTATAAATTAAAAACTCATATGAGAATAATTTATCTGCTCCTTATCCTGGTTTCCGCTCTTCTTATCAGTTCCTGCAGTGACGATACTGTCAGCAGTTCCGAAACAAAAGATAGTTATACTGTAAACACTGTTAATGACACGACCACTGTAACATTTGAGATAGTTGGTCTCAAAATATCGGATAAAAGAACCAACATGCTGAATAACGCGGCTTCACGTTTCAGCACGAGAATTAAAGTCGAATCGATTTCTGAGGGAAGTTTCATTTTTAACGCTTATCAGGACGTCACAGTTTGTTCAACAATGAAGGTAAATAAAGTTGTTGATACGACAACTTACTCAAACGGTAAGGTATCAAGCATTTCCTTCATCCCTGACAATTTCACGGGGAAAGGAACAATAGTGCTTAAGGGAAGAGATTAACGCTATAGTCTGCAGTTTTGCAGAATTATTTACTGTTTTCCTGAAAATATATTATAGTCCGGTCCTGACCGTTTTCGGATGGAGTTACCGGTGCGAAACCGGTTAGTTTTTTTTATTGACGAACCGAATATTCAATTCGTTTCTCCGGTCAAACAATTCTTAAAAGTGTTTTCATGATAACTCTTTCGCTTCTACTCCAGGAATTTCACTTAACCCTTCCAGGAATGCGATATTCAAAAGTATCGTACTTTCAGCAAGGTTATCCACATAGAACGATTTTACAATTTCTTAATACAGATTGTATTTCATAATCCATATTTTTGTCTTATAAAAACTGAAACGGATATAGAAAACAATAAGAAGAAAATAATCAGAAGCAGCAGAAAAATCTCGGATATTCTTTTTGAGAATATCACGCTGATTTTCGCTCTTGTCATTATTGCTTCCGTACTGCTGATATTTTACGAAATGTCCAAAGACTCCGCTGTCTCGAGGGAGAAGTTCGGTTTCGGATTCATAACTTCGACGAAATGGGATTCGGTGCGCGAGGAATACGGCGCACTTACTTTCATTTACGGTACAGTTGTATCTTCATTGCTTGCATTGATTATCGCGCTGCCCGTCAGTATAGGCGTAGCGGTATTCCTGACTGAGATTGCGAATTCATTCCTGAAGACTACCGTTAGTTTTTTGATTGAAATTCTCGCCGCTATTCCGAGCATAATATACGGTTTCTGGGGAATTTTTGTTCTGGCTCCTTTCATGCGG
>CALGII010000190.1 GCA_937915485.1 uncultured Ignavibacteriota bacterium
GAAATTTCGCGAAGTTCTACAAGTACGACCTGAACAGGGGACTGCCCGCGGAACTAGAGGCGGAAGAGAAATTCGACTACGTGCTTTTCCTCGACATACTCGAGCACCTGCTCGACTACGAATCGATACTCGAAGACGCGAAGAAATTTCTCAAAAAGGACGGCAGCATAATAGTATCGCTTCCGAACGTCGCGAATATTTTTGTCAGGCTGAATCTGCTAATAGGCAGGTTTCCGTATTCGGACAAGGGAATACTTGACAGAACGCATCTTCATTTTTACACTTATGGCTCGATAAAAAAACTCATTGCTAAGCACGGATTCTCGGTCGCGGGAAAGAAAGTTACCCCAATTCCGATTATTGAGGTGCTTCCCGGATTCCTGAAGAAGAACGCGGGTTATGTACTGAATTTTCTTCTTTACATCAAAACTAGAATATTCAAGAGATTGCTCGGCTATCAATTCATATTCATAATTAAAAACAGCGCGCGGCAGATTGGCTAAAAAAGTTAAAACGGTCGAAGTTAAGAAGGAAGAGAAAAGTATTTTCGAGAACGATTATATCGTTCTCGGTATTTTACTCGTCTTCTGGATAATTTTCTTCAGGGAACTTCTGACGGGAAGCGCTTATCTGTTCGATGATTTCATAGAGCAGTACTACCCGGGAAAATTCATGGCGGCGAACATGCTGAGCAAAGGAATATTTCCGTTCTGGGACCCGTACCTGTTCAGCGGAATGCCGTTCTTTGCGGACATGCAGATTGCGGTGATGTATCCTTTCAATTTCGCTCTCACGCTGTTCGTTTCGGGCGGAAAACTTTCCGCGCTCGCGATTCAAAACTCAATCATAATTCATTACCTGCTTTGCTCCGTGTTTTCGTTTTATCTTGCGAGACATTTTAAAGTTTCGGGTTTGCTGTCGCTCGTTTTCGCAGTGATGTACACGTATTCGAGTTACATGATGATACACATGATGCACATGCCGCTCGTCGAAGCGGCAGTCTGGTTTCCGTTGTTTTTCCTGCTGTGGCTGAAGTTCATCGAGACAAAGAAGTATTATTATCCCGTGTTATCGGGACTGGTGATGGCGTTATGCATACTCGCGGGATATCCGCAGGTTCCGTTCTTCGCGTTTTTCTTCGCGGCGGTTTATACGCTATTCTTAGCATATGAACTGCTTAAAGAAAAAAATTATAAAGAAATCGCCAGACTGGCAT
>CALGII010000191.1 GCA_937915485.1 uncultured Ignavibacteriota bacterium
GCGCAATGATTTACAATCCCGACCCGAGAGGATTGATTGCCGCGCGTGAAACAGTACGGGATTATTATAAGGAGATTGGAAAACAGGTCAATATTGACGACATCTTCATAACACCGGGAACAAGCGAAGCGTATTCTTATCTCTTCAAACTCCTTCTTAATCCGGGAGACGAGATTCTTATCCCGCAGCCGTGCTATCCGCTTTTTGAATATCTTGCTATGCTTGATTCAGGCTGCGTAAATTATTATCCGTTGAAATATGAGCATAAAAACGGATGGCGCGCGGAATTCGAAGTCTTAAGAAATCGTATTAAGGACAAAACAAAGGCTGTCGTAGTTGTAAATCCAAATAATCCTACGGGCTCATACATAAAATCCGCCGAATACATTGAGTTCCTTAGTATTTGTAGGGAGTATAAAATTGCGTTAATCGCTGACGAAGTGTTTTCGGATTTTTTAATCAGTCCGTGTTCGCACTACCTGAAAACAATTTCAGGTGAAGATTCATATCTTAATTTTATACTCAACGGATTTTCTAAAATGCTCGGCCTTCCGCAATTTAAGTTCGGGTGGATAATCGTAGAGGGGGAGGAGGACCTGAAAAGTGAAGCCTTGAAGCGGCTCGAAATAATTTCCGACACGTATCTTTCCGTGAGCAGCATTGTTCAGAACATATCGGGAAATTTATACGAGACGAGGAATAAAATCCAGAGGCAGATTTCGGGCAGAATAACGGAAAATTACGAACTGCTTCAGAAAAAATTTCTACTAAATCCCGATATCAGGCTCCTCAAATGCGAGGGCGGATGGAGCGCGGTGCTGTCTTTCGCGAATCTTTTAATTCCCGAAGATGATTTCGTTTACAACCTTCTCGAAAAGAAGAACTTGCTTGTCCATCCGGGCTATTATTACGACTTCGACAGGGAAGGATACGCGGTATTAAGCCTGCTTACAGAAACAAAATTGCTCGAAGAAGGTATTGACAGAATGTTATCGCTGTACGCGTGAAAGCCGTTAAAAAATTCTGTTCTGAAATTTACTTCAGCACTTCCGTTCCCGCAAACTCCCTGTATAAACTCAACTGATTGAGAATGAAATCGTAATCCTTGCTATTATCGCAAATCAATTCGGATATGATTTTCCCGAGACCAGGTCCGAGCATGAACCCCTGTCCGCACATTCCGACTGCAAGAAAGAGGTTGCCGATTTCTTTCGTTCTGCCAACAATCGGAAATCCGTCGGGAGTCATAGGATACAGACCACGCCAGGTTCTTCTTATCCTGAGGTTTCTCAGCCGCGGGTACAGGTTCAGCATTCGCTTAACGACAAGCGGGAGGAACACCGAAGTGTTGTCGGTATCCTTGCCGAATATTTGCGGTCTCGGCGTTATGCAGAAAACGACCTGTCCTTCTTTGTTCTGGTAGAAATAATAATTCGCGGACTGTTCGTCCATTCTGAGGTCAACCACCATAGGCTTAAAGAAAGGCTGAACGGGTTCAGTGATTCCCGCTTCGTGGCAGTCGGGATCGACAGGAATATCCAGGCCGTAAAGTATTCCTGTATCCTTTGCATACGCGCCGCTCGCGTCTATGATGATTCCGGCTGAGTATTTATCCTTGTTCGTTATGACGGCTGTTATTTTGCTGCCGTCTTTTTCAAATCCCGTTACTTCTTCGTCAAAGTAAAATTCCGCTTCGCATTCTCTCGCGAGTTTCAGGTACGCGCCCGTGACTTTCAAAGGTGACGCGGAACCGTCTTCGGGCGAGAACGTGCCGCCGAGAAGACCGTTCCTGTTTATGCCGGGAACGAGTTCGTCAACCTTCGCGGGACTTATCCAGTCGATATCGAGATTGAATTTCTTTTGTACGTCAAGAAGTTTTTTCAGTTTGTCTTCGAGTACGGTATCGTATACCGGGAAGAGATATCCGCCGTCAATCCAGTCTACGTCGATGCCGTGTTCCTTTTGGAACCTGCTTATGATATCGATAGTCATCTGGCAGATTTTAATCTTTGCCGGGTCCGAAAATGTGGCGCGTATCCCGCCTATTGCCGCCCTGTTCTGTCCTCTTCCTTCGGAAGGAAGTCTTTCGAGGACGCAGGTTTTAAATCCTTTCTTTGCCAGATAGTATGAAGCGGGAACGCCAATACTGCCCGCGCCGATTATTACTACATCATATTTCTTCATTCTGTTTCCCCGCTTTCTTCATTAATGATTGCGCCCATCGGAATTTCTATGCTAAGTGGTCTTTTGGTCGCCTGCGTGACTTCATACCAGTTGACTCCTGCCGCAGAAAAAATTCTCGGAAGAAGTATCGAGCACGTTCTTGATCCGCAAGCGCCCATACCCACGCGTATCTGCTTGAGTTGATTCGCGTCCTTAATATCGTTCTCTTTGATGAACTTAATTATTTCGCCGACGCTGACACGTTCGCAGCGGCAAAGTATGCTGTTGTCGGGAATGTAATTGAAGACGGGTTTCGGCAAAGGCTTTATTTTATCCTCGTCCTGAACCCTTATGCCCGCTATCTTCGCGGCGTTGTTCAGCGTGACCTTGAATGTTATGAGATAAGTTTTGTATTTTTTGTTCAACTGAATCTTGATTACTTCCCCCTTCTCTACGAAATTGCCTTCCGTATCTGTAAGAGTTACGAATTCATTCTCGTGGAAGTTCGGAATGAACTCGTGAGGAAGTACAACTTCGGCCCATTCACCATAGAGTTTCTTCGCGACGGATATCGCGAGTCCCGGGCATACCGCGATGCACATGCCGCATCTCGTGCATTCTTCGCCGGTGTAATAGGGGAGGTCCATTATGTTGCCGAGCGCTTCCTCGAGTTTAATCGACCCTGACGGGCATACCGAAATGCAGGGATTGCAGGGTATCTCCTGATAGCAGTGCATAATCGGCGTGTAGTTCTCGTTAATTTCAACTACGGGCTCGCTCTTGATTTTACCGGGTTTGGATTTCAGTATTTCGGCTTTCGCGAACCACGACTCGTCGATTTCAACATCCTTTCCGAGTATCTTCGCGAGTTGAAGCCCCGCGATTCTCCCGCCGAACATCGCCGAAGACGCTTCGGCTATCTCGTCGGCGTCGCCTGTCTTGACGGCGTTGTATCCGAAATTTACAGCGGTGTTGTAAAACTCATCGATGGAACTTAGACCTACAGCGATAAGAAGCGTATCGACCTCGAAAGTCTTTGCCTTCTCGAGCAGAGGATTGAAAGAATCGTCCACTTCGGCGATTGTGACTCTTTCCACCTTGCCGCTGCCTTCGGCAGTGAGCACCGTATGTTTAAGATAAATCGGAACGCCCATTCTCTTGATTTTATCGGCATGAACTTTGTAACCCGTAACGTTATCAAGTATGTCCGCTATTCCGACGACTGTAATTCCGGCCTGAAGCGCGTGATACGCCGCTATGAGACCGACGTTGCCGCTGCCGATTATGAAAATCCTGTCGGATGATTTCACGAGGTCGCGGTTGACGAGCGTCTGAAACGCTCCCGCGCCGTACACTCCCGGGATGTCGTTTCCGGGAAACACGAGATTCTTTTCCCTCGCGCCCGCTGAAATAACGAGTCCCTGAAAATCGACGAGAGCGTAATTCTTATAATCTATGAATAAACCGGCTTTCTTATCCTTGTATAAAGCCGCAACGGATGTATTTGTAAAAACTTTTATGTTGCTGTAAGTCCTGATTTCCTTCTCGAGAAGCGCGGCTATCTCGATGCCCCGCTTGCCGGCATAACAGTCTTCAATCGAGCCGAAAAACTTGTGAGTCTGAAGAAGAAGTTTGCCGCCGAGTTTGTCCTTATCGTCAATTAAAATTATTTCAAACCCGAGTTTCGCGAGTTCGATTGCCGAAGTCAGTCCCGACGGTCCGCCTCCGATTACGAGGACGTCGCA
>CALGII010000192.1 GCA_937915485.1 uncultured Ignavibacteriota bacterium
CTCCTTACTATTCCGATATAATCCATTATATTTCTCTGGTCACTCTCAAAATCTTCTTCAAGTAACTCTTTTTCGTGAAAATTGTGGTTTTTCATCTCGTTTATTTTGTATTATATTCTAAATTATTGTTTTATTAGTATGATATAAATAGTTTTTGTATATAGCTCCGCTCTGTTAGTCACATTTTTTAAAAAAAATTCTAACAATTTAATGAAAAATTATTTATTTCGCTGTTTTTAAGTTAGTTAAATCACTGCCTACTTTCAAGTTTTTTATTTATCAGCCGCCTTACTAACTAACCTAATTCTATAACTGAAAAATTCTTCCCTTAAAGTATTTTATAAAGTTACTTCCTTGGATGAAATGTCTTGTGCACCTCGATTAAATATTCCCTGTCAACGTGCGTGTATATCTGTGTCGTTGATATGTCGCTGTGTCCCAGCATCTCCTGTATTATCCTTATATCCGCCCCGCCTTCCAATAGATGTGTGGCGAATGAATGCCTCAATGTGTGAGGATGTATCGATTTCTTTATCCCTGCCGATTTTGCGTATTTCGATATAATGTTCCATACCGCCATCCGCGACATCTTTCTTCCCCTGTGATTCAAAAACACCGTATCGTCTGAATATGGTTTCTTCAGATATGGACGGCTTTTTTCCAGATACTTACCGAGATATTGTAGCGCGGAACTGCCTATCGGCACTATCCTCTCCTTCGAACCCTTTCCGTATACTCTCAATATGCCCTCACCGGAAAGTATGTTCGATATAGCGAGACTCGTTACTTCGCTAACACGCAAACCCGAAGCATACATCACCTCCATCATTGCCCTGTCCCTTAATCCGAGCAAGTCGGAATTATCCGTTTTCGATAACATGCTGTCTATCTCCCTGACGCTCAACACCTGCGGCAGATTCCTCGCGGTTTTCGGCGACTCTATTATCTCGGATGGGTTCTTTGTTATTTCCCTTTCTGATAGTAAAAACCTGAAAAATGACTTGAGCGTCGAGATGTACCTGTTTATAGACTTCACGGAATAGTAATCCCCGTTCTTATTTTTCTGATTACGAAGGAAATAAACGTACTTTTCAACTGCCTCTTCGTCAACGCTTTTTATATCGTATAACTTCCTCTCGTTCGTCAGATATTCGATGAAAAACTTGATATCGTATGAATAATTGCTTATTGTATTTTCCGATAAGGCTTTTTCAAGCCTTAAATGATTGAGGAATTGCTTTTCAAGCGAGTATAAATCATTCATTTTCGGCTTTTTCTTCGGGATATTTTATCCTCTGATGATAAATTCCGATTAGTATTTTTAGAAAACTCTTCTTTATTCTCGTCAAATCTTTTAATGTCAGATTGCAGTCGTCAAGTTCCCCCTCTATGAATCGCTTCTTGATGATTTCGTCTATCTTGTCATCGAGTTTTTTCGGAGTTGGGTCCTCTATTGCCTTTGTCGATGCCTCGACTGTATCCGCGAGCATTACGATTGCGGTTTCCTTGTTTTGAGGCTTTGGTCCGGGATACCTGTAAATGTAATCCAGCACGTCTTCTTTGTTCTCATCCGTAATATTCTTCGCTTTGTTGTAAAAGAACGATACGAGCGTTGTTCCGTGATGCATCGGTATGAAATCAATAACCTCTTGAGGAAGCCTGTAACGCCTCGCGAGTTCGATTCCCTCTTTCACGTGAGCGATGATTACCTTCGCGCTTAATGTCGGATTCATCCCTTCGTGCTTGTTTTTCTTTTCAAGTTGGTTCTCAACGAAGAAGTCCGGTTTCATCGACTTTCCTATGTCGTGGTAATAACTGCCAACTCTCGCGAGCACCCTGTTCGCGCCGATTGATGCCGCCGCTTCCTCCGAAAGATTCCCCATCACTACACTGTGATGAAAAGTTCCGGGTGCCTTCGCCGATAACTCCCTCAATAGAGGCTGATTGAAATCCGCAAGTTCGATTAACGTTAAATCCGTCGTTATCCTGAAAACCTTTTCGTAAAAAATTAATAAACCGTATGCGATAACGGGCGACATTATTGCGTTCACAGCCGCATATGATAAATTCACCGCTATTTTCGACAGATTTTCAGACCTGTCAAGACCGACCGCGATTATCGCCACGCTGTAGCCAGCGATTACAAAAAAGAATGACCTGAATATCTGAGAACGGTTCTTTATGTCGCGTACGCTGAATATCGCAAGTATTGAACCGCTTAGTGATATGAACGCTATCGTGTAATCCCCGCCCCGTATCGCAGCAACTAAAAAAGTGATTATAACAACGACAAAAAATGACAACCGGGAATCAAAAAGTATCGTCAGCAGTATTGACGCTACCGGTACGAAGATTAATAACTCCACGGGCGCGTTTACCTTGAGGTTCAGACTCATGAACGCGAAAAAACTGACTAGTATCATCAATGAACTTATCAACGCCATTCTCGAATTTCTTTCGAATACGTCACGCCGCAAATGGAACAGGTAAAACCCGAGTATGGCAATTAGCATTATTACCGTTAGAATCTTCCCGAGCGCTTGCGCGAAAAAGTCCTGCACGCCTAAACGCTCAAGCCTTATCTTCTTGAATGAATCGAGTTTTAACTTCGTCAGTTTGGTTATCGGGTCGTGCTTGCTTATTATCCTCTCGTTTTCCCTGACAATTCCAACGGTTTTTGGTATCTGCTCAATCCTGTTCTTAATCTCAAGTTCAGTTAGTTCCTTGTCGTAAAAAAGAGTTTCCTTTATGAAATTATCCGATATCGCTTCGGCGATTATAATTAAATCATTGTCTCTCACGGATGACGCGACGCCGCTGCTGAACGTCTTCTTCGCTTCCCCTAGTGTGCTGTATCTCTCAAGCGCCTCTATCTTCTGCGTCTTGTCGTCGTTTCGCTTTACCGCGATTTTCTGAGATACTATCTTCGCCTTGTCGTAATTTATTATAGGAAAACGGAGCGACTCGAAGATACCCTTCTGAATCAGTATTTCGAAATCCGAAAACTTTATTCCGCCGTCGGGCTTTATTTCTCCCTTCGAAAACCTGATAAGAAATGACCACTGCTCGTCGGTGAGGCTTAAGTTAAGTTCGTCCTTAAGATTCTTGTAACTTTCGGGCTTCTTAACATTCTTATCCTGCTTCGAAATGAGCGAAATTAATGCGTTGAACTTCCTGAAATATGACGCGAGAGTGTCCCTTATTTTCGGACCGGAGCCCGGAACTTCAATGAATACGGGAATAATCCTGTCGTAAACTTCCTTCTTCTCGGATTCAAGGTCCGCCTCGTCTTTGTATATCGGGAATGAAAACGGCGCTATCAAATCCTCGTTCGACCAAATTGTACCGACCTCGATGTTCGCATCGATGTTCTTGTAAGAAGGGAGCATCAGACTGATTATTACGATGGTTACAACTGCGATTAGAATCTTTACGTAGATGTTCTTTTCGGGTTGGGATACTTTTAATTTCTTAAAATAATCCTGAAAATTATTTTCTTTTGCCCTGGGCATATTGTAAGCCGTTTATAAATTTACGGCTGAATTTCTACCAGATTCTTTGTTTTGTATTTTACTTTCTTGTCCACGACAAGTTCGCTGACGAGTACCGACAAGAGATTGTTGACCTCTTCGTTGCTGTCGTCCTCAAACTTTTCAAAACTCGCCTCGTCGGAAAAGATGAAGACTTCCGTGAACTCGTTCGGCTTCTTGTCGTCTTCGAAGAGTTTGTAGTCTTCAATACCGTTTTGAAGGTAAAAATTCTTGAGTTTTTTTACCAATTCGAGGTATTCCTCCCTCTTTTCTCCGTGAACTTTGTACCTGATTTCGAATAAAATACCCATAAATTTTTTAAATTTGTTCTCTTAAACTATTTTATTTGTAACCTTAAAATATAAAAGTATTCCATCAAAATAAAGATATTATGTAAATCTGTAATTTATATTTCCAATTGATTTCTTTCTGAGCGGTTTGCAAAGGAACAGTTTTCAGGTTTTTAGTTTGATTATAATTTCGTCAATGGCTTTTTTGAATTCGGAGATTTTGTCGGCGGGTATGTCCCCTGCAATGGAGTTTATATCGAGTGTTTCAGACGGACGTTGTTTGTTAGCGGGTGATTTTCGGGAATGGGTTTTGATTTCGATGGATGGTATTCGAGAATGTCGTTGGGCATACAGTTGAGGATTACGCAGATGAGTTCGAGGTTTTTTGGTATGAGGACGCCGCGTCAGGATTTGGAGATGTGTCAGGCGATGTTGTAAAGAAACTGTTCTGAATAATGGAAAAACGAGTTTTACAACGCCGCAAGGTTTAAATACTTAGCCGAGATTGATTCGCAGTATTAATGTATTGCATTAATATAGTCATAGTTATATATAAATATATATAATCTGGTTAGGTAAAGGATATTATTGACTATGCATATAATTTTACCGATTTTAGGCATGGTTTTCTGTTTATAGCGAAGACGTGGCAGGCAATGAGAGAAGGATAAAAAATACGTCAGAAAGTGACCCTTGACAGGCACAGGATTCTATATTCATTACCTTCCAAGATAGAGTAGCACCGCAACAAAACTATAACTTTATATAACTTCGGAAATATTCGCAGTAATACGGGGTGCTACAGTTATCACTTAAAATTTTTGCTAATGATTAAGAGTTTGAAAAGTAGAAGATTTCGGAGCAGTTAAATAACCCGAGTTACATACCATGATTTGAACAAAAACACTCGCGAACTGAATGTCCTCGCTCATACTTTTCATAACATTATTTCTTAAGTACTATATGTGAACTTTTAATGCTTAATTCAGTTATGCTGTAATTCTTATATTTGGCATCAACAGTCATATTTTTAAGTACAGTTATCTCTTCTTCTGTTGGCAATACAGCCATATCTTCCATAATTTGAAAATCGGTTTTATTTATCAGATTTAAATATTCTTTATGCCTCAATCTATTTTGATAATGTAGTGACGGATTATATTTTTTCCATTCCTTATCGGAATATTTTAGAAAATTATATATTGATATATCCTTATCAAAATATGACCAGTGATCTTTATAATCAATAATCAGAGATAATATTCCACCTGGTTTTAAAATCCTATATGTCTCATTAAGAATTAAATATATATAATGTTCGGGAATGTGCTCACAGGTAGCTGTAGAAGTAGCAAAATCAAAATAATCAGAATCAAACTTTGTATTGCTTGCATCCAAAGGTGCGATGTAATTAAAATAAAAGTTATTTTTTAAATATTCTAATGCATTTTGGTCATATTTTAAATCCATCCGTTTAATGCTGAATGGTATATATTCAACATTATTATTAAATTTCGTAATAGTATCTGCAATTAATTTGTTAAATACTAATTTCCTTATATCGATACATGAAACTTCAAATCCCAATAGTCCCATGGAAATTGGCGATATCAAATCCCATCCGGCTCCAAATTCATAATACTTTTGACTATTTTCCTTAAGAGAATTATAATCACAAAATTTAAGGTAATGTGCATGAGATAATCCTACTTTATTTAAGAATGAATCTTTCGATACAGGTAAAGTATGTGTCACGAACTTCTGAAAAAAATAGTTTAGAATCTCGCCTTTGGGTATTTTCGAAAAAACATTCTGTAGAATACACTTATATTTAAAGTTCATTTGTTCATATTATTTTGTTGTTGACTAACTTGTTTATATGTCTAATAAATTAAGACCTAAACATTTAAAATTGGATGTATGAGTCTGACTGGATACTGACATTGTTATATTAAAAAATTTCATCTGTATAATAAATCATCAATGGATATCTAATATTTCAAATTACATTTCATTAGCATCCATTAATTGAAGTAACAATTTTCTTATAATACATTCAGAAAATTCATTAATAAATATATTTCTGAATCTTATGCACAATTAAATATAGTATTAAAATGAATAATCTTCAATATAGTTTTTACTCGTCTTGTTTTTCATTCATTCCCTTCTTGATATTACTTATTTTTATTTACTTTTCTTTGAGGTTAAAATCAAAATATCAAGTAGGGAACTTCTCACTGGCAAATATATATTTTGTTTAACTGTTCGTACTTAGGTTGTCATTAGTAACCGTTTAATGCAGAAAATTTTCCCCGATATATTTTTTTTATCCCGCCGTTCTCGAAGGCTTTATAAAGTTCCTATTCTTATCCGAGATAATTTGCGGCAATATTTCGGCTGAAAGTTTTTATTCTTTATAGCACCCCTCTAATTGAATTTATAACTGATTGTTATTGTTATATCTTATACACAAAAACATTAGGATGGAAGAAAAGAAGCCCAATAATCTTATTCACGAAAAAAGTCCGTATTTGCTGCAGCACGCTTACAATCCCGTCGACTGGCACGCGTGGAACGACGAGTCGCTTTATCTCGCGAAGTCGCTCGACAAACCGGTTTTTCTTTCTATCGGCTATTCGACCTGCTACTGGTGCCACATAATGGAACGGGAGTGTTTCGAGAATCCCGAAATCGCGGCAATGATGAACAGGGCTTTCGTCAATATTAAGGTTGACCGCGAAGAGCGTCCTGATTTGGACAGGGTTTATATGACGATTCTTCAGTCAATTACAGGCTCGGGCGGATGGCCGATGAGCCTTTTTCTGACACCCGGACTGAAACCTTTTTACGCGGCAACTTACATTCCCCCGAAAGCGAAGTACGGAAGGAACGGTCTTGAGGACGTAATCGCGCAGATTGAGAAGTTGTGGAATTCCGATAAGCAGAAAATAATCGACAGTTCAGAGAAGATTTTCGAGACTCTTTACAAAAATGAAAGCGCTTCGGGAGACGGGCTCGACGATTCGGTTTTCGCGAAGGTTTTTGAACAGGCTGAAAGGATTTTCGATTATGAAAACGGCGGATTCGGGTCGGGAAATAAATTCCCCCGCCCCGCGATGCTAAATTTCCTTCTGACGCATTACCATAAGACGAAGGATGAACGCGCGCTCGATATGGTTACGTTCACTCTTAAAAAGATGAGTGAAGGCGGGATTTTTGATAACATCGATTACGGATTTCACAGGTATTCGGTTGACGAACTCTGGCGGGTTCCGCATTTCGAAAAGATGCTGTACGACCAGGCGCAGATAGCCTCAACGCTGTTCGACGCTTATTCGGTTACAGGAAAAGAAATTTTCCGCGACACTGGCGCAAAGACGCTTGAGTACGTGAAGAATTTCCTGACGGATAAGGACGGAGGCTTCCATTCAGCCGAGGACGCCGAAAGCGCCGTTTCGGCCGATGCACCAGGCGATAAACGCGAAGGCTTCTTCTATCTCTGGGAAAAAGACGAGATTGATTCTCTGCTCGGATCGGAAATTTCTAAAATTTTCTGTTACAGGTTCGGGATTCTGCATAAAGGGAATACGCTTTTCGACCCGCACAACGTTTTCGGCACGAGTAACGTGCTTTATGAAGCGGGAGATATTTTCGATACCGCGAAAAAATTCGGACTTGCACCCGAAAAGACGGAAGAAATAATTTCAGAATCGCTCACCGTGCTGAAGAAGGCGCGCGACAAGAGGCTAAGACCGTTCCTTGACAAGAAAATCATAACGTCCTGGAACGCGCTTATGATTTCCGCTTTCGTGAAAGGATACTCCGTTACGAAGCGTCACGAATTCAAGACCCTTGCCGTGAGAGCGGTGTCGTTTTTGATTCATACACTTTATGATGAAAAAGAAAATAAACTTTATCACCGCTGCATAGATGGCGAAGTTAAGCACGACGCGGATTTGGCGGATTACGCTTTCCTGATTAAAGCGCTGCTGGATTTTCATAACGTTTCCTTCAGCGGCAAACTTCTTAAACTCGCGCAAAAACTTTTTGATAACGCTGTGACTTTGTTCTATGATTCCGAAAACGGCGGATTCTTCGATTCGGGCAGCGACAAGAAGGATGTGATTTTCAGGACAAAGGATATATACGACGGAGCCGAGCCCTCGGGAAATTCAGTTATGCTCGAAAATGCTGTCAGAATGTTCGTAATTTTCAAAGACGATAAATACAGAGACATCTCTGACAAAAGCATTTACTCGTTCGCCGATAAGATTAATGACGTGCCTTTCTCCTATCCGGGTCTGCTGAACGCTCACTACTGTCTGAGACATTTCACGACAAGCGTTATACTTACAGGCAGTCTCAGAGATAATAAGTTTAATGAAATTCACGGCGCTCTGTTAAAACGATATATCCCTTTGAAGTGTTTAATTCATTATGACAACGTTTCGTTGAAAATTCTTCCTTATATCGGAGACATCGTGAAAAATGGAGATGACAACGCGGTTTATGTGTGCGAAAATTTTTCGTGCAAACTGCCCGTATCGAAGTTAGAGGAACTCGAAAATGTTTTTAAATAAAAACTATCATTGTTCATCGAAATAATTTTATATTCAGGAGATTAAAATGGCATTCGATTTAGATTTAATAAAACTGGTTTACAAATCCCATAAGGATAAGGTTGACTTCGCGAGGAAAATCCTCGGCCGCCCAATGACGTATACTGAAAAAATTCTTTACGCGCATCTGTGGAGCGGAGATTTTAGCAAGCCTTTCGGAAGAGGCAATGACTTCGTTGATTTTAAACCCGACAGGGTCGCGATGCAGGACGCGACAGCGCAGATGGCGCTGCTTCAGTTTATGTCGGCAGGAATTAAGAAAGTCGCCGTCCCCTCTACCGTCCACTGCGACCACCTCATACAGGCGGAAACAGGTGCAAAAGACGACTTGCTCAGAGCGGAAAGCGACAATAAGGAAGTTTACGATTTCCTTCAGTCGGTCTCCTCGAAATTCGGTATCGGTTTCTGGAAACCGGGCTCGGGTATTATTCATCAGGTCGTGCTCGAGAACTATGCCTTCCCCGGCGGGATGATGATTGGAACGGATTCGCATACTCCGAATGCCGGAGGTCTCGGAATGATTGCAATCGGCGTGGGCGGAGCGGATGCCGTCGACGTGATGGCGGGTCTGCCGTGGGAACTCAAATTTCCGAAAATTATCGGCGTCCGCCTGAAAGGTAAACTAAGCGGATGGGCTTCTCCAAAAGATATTATTCTTAAACTCGCGGGTTTGCTTACTGTCAAAGGCGGCACAGGCTCTATCGTTGAATATTTCGGAGACGGCGCTGAAACAATTTCCTGTACAGGTAAAGCGACCATCTGCAATATGGGCGCTGAAATAGGCGCTACTACTTCCCTATTTCCTTTTGATAAAAAAATGTCGGACTACCTTGCCGCGACTGGCAGGGAGGAAATCGCCAAACTCGCCGGCGAACTTAAAGATTATCTTAAAGGCGATGAGGGATGTGAAAAATATTATGACGATATAATTGAGATAGATTTATCTTCTCTCGAACCCTACATCAACGGTCCGTTCACTCCCGACCTTGCAAGACCGATTTCGGAATTTAAGCAGGCGGTTATTGACAACGGATATCCCGAAGAACTCAAGGTCGGTCTTATCGGAAGTTGCACGAACTCGTCTTACGAAGATATGGGAAGGGCTGCTTCGCTCGCCAGACAGGCATTCAGCCGCGGTCTGAAAACTAAATCCGAGTTCGTGATTACTCCCGGCTCCGAACAGGTTAAAGCCACTATAGAACGTGACGGCATTATAGACGTGTTCACGAAAATCGGCGGAACGGTTCTTGCCAATGCCTGCGGTCCCTGCATCGGTCAGTGGAAACGCCACGACGTGAAGGACGGAGAAAAAAATTCTATCATAACCTCGTACAACAGAAATTTTTCCAAACGAAACGACGGCAACACGGCAACTCATTCTTTCGTCGCTTCGCCTGAAATAGTGACCGCTCTCGCTCTCGCAGGTAAACTCACTTTCAATCCTCTCAAGGATAAACTCGTGAATGATAAAGGTGAAGAATTTCTTCTTCCCCCCCCGGATGGCGATGAACTGCCCGCAAAAGGTTTCGACAGCGGCAATTCGGGTTACTTATCTCCTGCGGCTGACGGCGGAAATATTAATGTAATCATAAATCCTGAATCAAAAAGACTCCAGAGACTCGAAGCGTTCAAAGCGCCGGACCTCGACGCTGATTTCAATGATTTGCGCCTTCTCATCAAGGTGAAAGGCAAATGCACGACAGACCATATTTCTATGGCGGGTCCCTGGCTGAAATTCAGGGGACATCTTGATAATATTTCGAACAATATGTTCATAGGCGCGATTAACGCTTTCAATAACAGAATGAATTTTGTTAAGAACCGGTTGACAGGAGAATACGGCGAGGTCCCGCAGGTCGCCCGTGATTATAAATCCAGAGGCATCGGATGGGTCGTTGTCGGAGAGGAAAACTACGGCGAAGGCTCCTCACGCGAACACGCAGCTATGGAGCCGAGATTTCTCGGTGGCAAAGCAATTATCGTGAAGTCGTTTGCGAGAATACACGAAACGAACCTGAAAAAACAGGGGATGCTTCCGCTTACTTTCGACAATCCTTATGACTACGATTTAATAAAAGAAAATGACAGGTTCAGTATTGATATTAAGAATCTAAAAAGCGGTAGTAAGATTGAAATGACTGTAATACATGATGACGGAAATGAGGAGACAATAATGCTGAATCACTCTTTCAATAATCAGCAGATAGATTGGTTTAAATCAGGCTCGGCGCTGAATCTGATTTCAAAATCAATTTAAAGCAATCGGTGTTGTTGCTTCGTGTTCTCTAAAAATATTTTTATGACCCTGTTTCTTTTAAGATAACTAAGTGTAAAGTACTGTCACGCTAAGATTGACATTATTATCACGAAGATTACCAGAACAACGACCAGATAAAATAACGGATTAGTATTTTTCATTTTCCGGTTTGTTATCAAAATTTGGAAACGCTAAAATGCTTCCTTAATATTTCTTATAAAATTTTATATTTCAACTTATCGCAATTAGTTTAGATTATCAAGATTAATTTTCCTGTGGCAATGAATTTTGTTTTTGTGAATTACATCAAAAATATTTTTAGTATATTCTAATAAGTGAGCGGTTATTTGAACCGGTTTGTTGAGCGGTTCAATAATCGTATTTGCGAATTTTGATAACTTAAAATCAGTATTTAATGGCTGTAAGATTTTTTTCACTAACTTTATTTTGCTTGATGTTTAATTTCAGTATGTTCGGATTCGCTCAGGTCGATTCCGTCGATGTTGAGAAATTTGACGAACTCAGAAATCAAGGCTATTCCATTATCGACGTGAGAACTGATGAGGAGTTCGGTGAAGGCCATATCGAGACCGCTGTTCTCATTAACCTGCATTCATCGGACTTTATCGATAAAATTAATGCTCTCGATAAATCCGGCAGGTATTTAGTCTATTGCAGGAGCGGAAGGCGAAGCGCTAAAGCCGTGCAAATTATGCTCGACGCGGGTATCAAGGAAGCGCTTAATCTCTCGGGAGGCATTATCGCCTGGAAGAAAGCCGGCAAGACTGTCGTTAATTGATTTTATATATCGAAAGTCTTTCCGAATTTTAATATGTCGTAATCGTATTTCTTGCGTATCTTGTCTATGTTGCGCACTAACCTGTTCAGTTTCTCTTCGTCTCTGAACATGTCCTCTTGTATGCTCTCATCGTTCGATATAAGTTCTCCGAACCTTACGCCGACAAGCCTTATCGGCTTCCCTTTCTTCATCAGCGTTCTGAATAACTTTACCGAGTCATCGTAAAAATCCATCTCGACGTTTGAATGCCTGTCTGCTGTCTTCGTTTTTTGGTTCACCGTGAAATCCGCGTACTTCACCTTAACTGTCAGGTTGTTAGACTTGTATCCCTTCTTTCTCATTCTTGAACACGCTTTCTCAAGGACATAGTATAATTCCTTTTCTAAATATGCAAGATCGTCGCTGTCGAAACTCAAAGTGCTCTCCTTCGATAAAGACTTCTGCTCGTAATCCTCGTACAGCGTTACTTCTCTTCTGTCTATTCCGTTCGCGACGTTTATCAGATATGACGAATGCATCCCTATCTCTTCTTCGAAAAAGGTTTTGTCGAAATTCCTTATGTCCTTTATTTTGTATATTCCGTACTTGTTAAGAAGTTTTAATGTGGCTTTCCCTACCCCGGGAATTCTTTCAACGGGAAGTCCGTCAAGGAATTCCTTCTCCTTTCCCGGCTTTATGTGACTTATTCCGTCAGGCTTGTTCTGCTTCGATGCGATCTTTGAACATACCTTGTTTGTAGATATTCCTATCGAACATGTTATATTTAATGAACTCTTGATTTCCTCTTTTAGTTTGTAAGCAAGTTTGTACGCGTCCCCGCCGTAATCTCTTAAAACGTCGGTAACATCCAGATACGCCTCGTCGATTGACATCGGCTCTATCAGCGGAGTGTATTTGGAAAATATTTCCCGAACCCTCTTCGAAAAATGACCGTACAATCCCCTCGTCCCTCGTATGAAATTTCCGTCCGGCGCAAGTTGCATCGCACGCGTTAAAGCCATCGCTGTCTTTATACCCCTCTGCCTTGCAAGATAATTCGGACAACTAACGATGCTTCTCACGTCCTTGCGCGTCCCGCCTACTATCAACGGCTTTCCTCTTAATTTCGGATTCACGGCCTCTTCGCAGGATGCGAAAAATGCGTCCATGTCAACGTGAAGTATTGTCCTGTCTTTTCCCATACTTTAAAATATTAAATCTCTTTCGCAATTACATCTCAAAATTACTTTCTGTTATGATTGTCCTTACGATAAAAAAAATCTATGTGAATTTCTTTTATATTTTACGAAACTTTATTTTTATTTATATTTGTATTAGATGAAAATTTTGCTTTCGCAAATATTGTTGGTATTTCTATGCTCCGTTGCTGCGTATTCGCAGAACAATCCCGTTTTGAAAAGCGGCAATCCTGAACTTAAAGGATTTAAAACAAAAGACTTCGTCCAGTTAACTCTGCAAGGCGGGTTCATGGTCCCCGTCGGCACTTATCTCTCTGATAATTATTTCAACAGCGCTATTGTAGGTGCGGATGTCGCGTACAGAGTTAATACGGAAGTTGCTCTTTATGCTGAAGTTAGATACATTGCTCTGTCTCTTAAAGATACACTCGGTCCGTCTTCTGGCTACCTCGAAGCGAACATAGGACCAAGATTCTACTTCAGACCGAAATGCTACCGTTCAAGTTTCTTTATTGAAGCGGGCGTGGGTCCGTACATCTTCATGCAGGGCTCAGCGGTTACTCCCGATTTAAACTATGAATCCAAAACCGAATTCCGCATGGGCGCCAACGCTGGTGTAGGAGGCGAACTCGTACTCACGAATTCACTTTTCATTACTCTGAAAAGCAAGATTAACACAATTTTCTATCCATTCGGTTCTACTACTTTTATTAGCGGCATCGGCGGATTTACAATAAGATTTTAACTTATGAATGGAACTGATGTTTTCATTATCGCGGGTGAAGCATCGGGCGATTTGCACGCTTCAAATCTTATAAATCGTATTAAGTCATTTAAACCTGACCTGTCTGCAAAAGGCATCGGCGGCGCTAAACTCGCATCCGAAAGCGTTAATCTCATCTTCGATTATTCGGAAGTCAATTTTGTCGGCTTTCAGGAAATCGCTAATAACTATAAACATATTCGCTCGAAACTCTTTGAAACAAAAGACCATATTATCAGGATAAATCCCTCTGTCGTTATTCTGACCGACTTCCCGGGGTTCAATCTAAGACTCGCTAAAGAAATCCGCTCTGAGTATAAAGGCAAAATTATTTATTACATAACCCCTCAGGTCTGGGCGTGGCATCCGGGACGCGTTAAACAGTTGAGGAAATACGTTGATTTGTGCCTCGTGATTTTTCCTTTCGAGGAAAAGTTCTTGAAGAATGAAGGCGTCAATGCACGTTATGTCGGCCATCCGCTGATTGCTCCGGTAGATGAATTTCTGAAAGACAGAGAAAAAAAGATTAATCCGTCGCCCGTCGTGACGATTATGCCGGGTAGCAGATTGCAGGAAATTAATAGAATCCTTCCCGTTCTCGCGGGTACCGCCGCCGAAATGATTGATAAATACGGATGCCGCGTGAATCTCCTCTGCTCCGAAAATATTCCCGGAAGCGTCTTCGACGAATTTACGCTCCATCCCGAAATCCGTCGCGTTGATTCCCGGCTAAATTACGAAACTATTTACGATTCCGATTTCGTCATCACCAAGTTCGGTACCGCGACTCTCGAATGCGCCCTTCTCGGCACACCGTTCTGCGCCGTATATAAATCGGGAGGACTGAATTACTACATCGCGAAAATGATGATAAAAACCGAATTCGTATCGCTCGTTAATATAATTCTCGAAAAGGAAGTCGTAAAGGAATTCATTCAGAAAGACTTTACAAAGGAAAATATTATCGGCGAATTCCTAAAAGTCTTCAATGATGATAAGTACAGAAATATAATGACTGCGGAATTTATACTTCTGAGAAATTACTTCAATAACGTATTGATAGAAAAATCCGCTCCTAAATTAATTTCCGAACTTTTAACCTGAACGCTATGAGCATTCTCAGACTTCTGCTCTACCCGTTCTCGCTTTTTTACGGCGCCTATATTATCGCAAGAAACATTCTCTTTGATATTAAAATTCTGCGCTCTTATAAATCAACCGCGCGGGTTATCTCTGTCGGTAACATAACTACAGGAGGCACAGGCAAAACTCCCTTCGTTATTTTCCTTGCGGAAATGCTTCTGAATCTTGATAAATCTGTCTGCGTCATCTCGAGAGGCTATAAAAGGAAATCGGATGGTTTGGTAGTCGGATTCGACGGGAATAAAATCTGCGGAGATATTTCTTCTGTCGGCGACGAGTTGTCCATGATAATCGGGCGCTTCAGCCGGTTCAAGAACAGATTCTACGCTATCGCCGACAGCAATAGAGTCCGTGCCGTGAAATACGCGGAATCGGAATTCAAACCGGATATCATCTTACTTGATGACGCCTTCCAGCACAGGTATATCAAAAGAGACCTCGATATAGTTATCGTCGCCGCGGATCAAAACTCTCTCGTGTACAAGACTCTTATTCCGTCAGGTAATATTCGCGAACCGTTCGCCTGTCTCTGCAGAAGCGGTCTGATTGTGCGAAATTTTAAATTTTCCGAATGCAAGGATGGTTATCCGCTCAATACTGTTCCCGAAATCCGCGTGTGCTACGATTATGATGGCATCTTTGATGCGCTTGGTAACCCGCTCGAGTCTGAAATTAAAAAAGTTGTTGCAGTATCAGGCATCGCGGACAATAAAAGTTTTTTCAACGCCCTGAAAAAATTCGGATATGATGTAATCCGCGCTTTTGAGTTCGGTGACCACCATTCGTACTCGCAGCAGGACATCGATTCCATTATGAACCAATCGGAAAGCGGCGACGTTTTTGTTGCAACGGAAAAAGATTTTATTAAGTTAAAATATTTCGCTAATTTTACAGGTGAGCGAAGGGTATATTACCTTAAACTGAAAATTAAATGCGACTCCGAACGGCTTAAAGATATTTTAGTCGAAAAAAGAATCTTATGATTGGAATAACATACTCCGAAACAATGTTCGATGAATACCTGAAATGGCTTGACCATTTTAACGCGGATTATTGCGTCCTCGATTATAGACGTTCAGATTCTTTCTCTGCTTTTGAGAAATGCAAAGCCCTTATCCTTACAGGCGGAATCGACATTTATCCCGAACTCTTCAATGACTGGGACACAAAATCCATAGAAGGAAAATATAATCCAGAAAGAGACGGCTTCGAGTTTAAGATTCTTGAATCAGCCGTCCATAGGAATCTTCCCGTGCTCGGCATTTGCAGGGGATGCCAGTTCATTAACGTCTATTTCAACGGCTCTCTTATTTTTGATATCGAATCGGTCAGAAAAGTTAACCACCGCGCGCTCGAAGATAAAAAGATGCGGCTCCATCCCGTTAACGTCGTCGAAGATTCAGTGCTCTGCAATATCATCGGTGAAAAAGAAGGCGTCGTTACCAGTTCTCACCATCAGTCGGTTGACCGCCCGGGTGAAGGCATAAGGATTACTTCAAAATCACCCGACGGCATTGTCGAAAGCATCGAACACTCTGACAAATTCATCCTCGGCGTTCAGTGGCACCCCGAATGCCTGGAAAATTTTAATGACCCGTTTTCAAAAAATCTGATAATGAAAATAATCGAGTTATCAAGATGAGCAGAATTCTGATTCTAATATTGTTGCTTTGCCTCGCTCCTCGTTTATTCGCCGACTATAATTGGCTGGAAGATAAACGTAAACAGATTTATAACTATAAAAGAGACCTCGAAAACTATGAGAATCTGATTCAACAAAAAAATAAAATAATTTCCGACATCGGTTACAGAATCCGTGACATAAACGAACGCATAAAAGTCCTCTCTCAGTTGATTAGCAATATGTCATACGGCGGTTCTAAAGACGACCTTTTCAGGCAGGAAGCCGAATTCATTTATAAAAAAGAAAGCGTCGACAGACTTAAAGAGGAATTTAAAAAACGTATTATCTGGCTTTATAAGCACGGCAGCGACTATCAGGCGCAAATACTGTTTACTTCCGAGTCCCCTTCAATAATGTATGCGAGGCTTCAGTACCTGAATAAACTCTCGCAATCAAGAAAATCCGATTTCGAGCGTATCAAATACGAGGAAATGTCCCTCCTTGAAAAAAAGAAAATCAATACGCTCAACAAACTGGAGTACAAAAAGTATTTTGCTCAGAAACGCGAAGACAAGGACTTGCTCCTGAAAGAAAAAATTCTCGCGGAAGATTCACTTGCAATCGCCCGCGAAGATGTCGATAATACAGGAAGACAAATCGAAAAGATTAAATCTAGAATTCTTGACCTCGAGTTCGCCGTTAATCAGGTTAAGAAACCCTTTATATATAAATTCAATAATATGCCCGACTATTCATCCGATAACCTCGATAATGCCAAAGGACGGCTCATCGTTCCCGTTAACAGCATCGAGATAATTAAAGACTTCGGAAGAACTATTAATCCGCTGACAGGCACAATATCACTCAATAACGGCATCGACGTTTCCGTCGCGGAAAATACCGAAGTGCTGTGCATCGCGGACGGTATTGTCGAAAGCATAGAAATAATTCCGTCGCTTAATAACGTGATTATTATTAAACACCCCGGCGGATTTACAACCGTCTACGCCGTACTCGGAAGAATTCTCGTTAAAAAAGGCGAAACCGTTAGAACGGGTATGGTAATCGGCTACTCGGGAAGCACCGCCGATAACCAGTCCTTCCATTTCGAAATCTGGAAAAATGATTCTCCCCTTGATCCCAAATCCTGGATTAGAAGAGGCATCGCAATATGATTCCTGTATCAAACATAGGCAAAAACCCCGCGGTCAGTATAATCATCCCCGTTTATAACAGAAAGAAACTTCTAACGCGCGCCGTGGAATCCGTTCTTTCTCAAACCTTTCAAAACTTTGAACTTCTCATCATTGACGATGGAAGCACCGATGATTCTTACAGAAATATATTTAAACTCATTAACTACGATTACAGGATAAAATATCTCAGACACTCTAATCGAAAAACTCCGCTGTCCCTGAATGCGGGAATTAATCTTTCATCGGGAAAGTTCATAACGTTCCTCGACTCCGATGATGAATATTCCTTAAATCACATTGAACAGCGCGTTAAACTTTTTTCAAAAAATAAAGACCTTGAATTGATTTACAGCGGCGCAATGCTGATAGGTAGCGAAGAGGATATGTACGTACCCGATGCGAGAAATCCAAAAAAACTTATTCATCTTGATAAGTGTGTTATCGGTGCCACGCTGTTTGGAAAGGAATACGTCTTCAGGCAGCTCGGCGGCTTCAGAAATGTTTATTCCTATGATTCGGACTTTGTCAGAAGAGCAAAAAGAAAATTTTCTGTCGGTAAATTTGATTCCGTAACCTACATCTACCACAGAGATTCCAAAGACAGCGTTCTGACGCAACTAAAAAAAAGTATGAAATGACTTACGATGAAAAAATAATGAGGAACTGCATCCGACTCGCTGAAAAAGGCAGAGTTCTTCCTAATCCGATGGTCGGCTGCATAATAATAAAAAATTCCGAAATTATCGGAAAAGGATTTCACAAATTGTTCGGAGGCCCCCACGCCGAAGTCATCGCTCTCAATGACGCGAAAAAACGAGGTTATGACCTGAAAGGCGCCTCCCTCTACGTGAATCTTGAGCCGTGCTCCCACTTCGGCAAAACTCCTCCCTGCGCGGATTTGATAATTTCCGAAGGCATCAAAAAAGTTATTATCGGAATGAAAGACCCTAATCCCCTCGTTTCGGGTAAAGGCATGCGGAAACTTCAAAGGAACGGCATCGAAGTCGTTTCCGGTATATGCGAAAATGAATGCAGAGAACTAAATAAAGTCTTCATATCCGTAATTTCAAAAAAACGCCCGTATGTAATCCTTAAATCCGCCCAGAGTATTGACGGGAAAATTGCTCTTAACAACTTTAGTTCAAAGTGGATAACTGGTATAAAATCAAGAACGTTAGCCCACGAAATCAGAAGTTTTTGCGATGGTATTTTAATCGGCAGAAATACCGCTGAAATCGATAATCCTGAACTCACCGCGAGACTGAATTTACATCCGAAAAACCCCGTGAGAATTGTTATCGATAAAAACCTCAAACTTAAAGGCAATCTTAAATTATTTAATGATGAATCTTCACCGGCTGTTATTGTCCACTCGTCCCTGAAAAAACCCGTGAAGAAAATATTAAACGCCGATTATTTGCCCGTAAAAGAAAAAAACGGAGCGCTTGACCTCGCGGATTTGCTTCATAAATTATTCCTCAAAGGCATCTATTCCCTCCTCGTTGAAGGCGGAAGTAAAACCCTGTCAGGCTTCCTGAAGCAGGATTTGTTCGATGAAATATTCGTGATGATTGCTCCGAAGATTTTCGGCAAAGGCATTTCGACATTTTCGGATTTTGAAATAGATAGAAGCGCGAAAGCGAAAGAATTATTTTTGTATAAAGTTATCAGGCTCGATAACGATATCGTATTAAATTATAAACCAAATCATTAATGTTCACTGGCATAGTTACAAGCACGGGAAAGGTAGTGAAAATAACACCGAGAGGTGACAGCATTGTTTTTCTCGTTCAACCGCAGATAAAAAATTACCTCAGGGACAGGCGTAAAGGCGATAGCATGGCGATTAACGGCGCCTGTATGACAATTACGGGAATAAAACTCGGAAAATTTGAATTCACTACCGTAAACGAATCGTTGAGCAAGACGAACCTCGGCAGTCTTAAAATCGGCTCCTTCGTCAATCTTGAAAAACCGATGAAACTTCACGAAAGCCTCGACGGTCATATCGTTCAGGGTCACGTGGATTCAACCGGAAAGGTTTATGATATCAGAAAACTGAAAGACAGTTGGGAGTTCTTTTTCGAGTTTCCGCTAAAGTTCAGGAAAAATCTTATTTATGTCGGCTCCATTTCGATTAACGGAATCAGCCTGACTGTCGCGGATTTGAGGGAAACATCAAAGAAGGTGATTATTAAAACCGCCATTATCCCGCATACATATACCGCTACTAATTTTCAGTACCTTAAAAAAGGCGATAGCGTGAACCTTGAATTCGATATGCTGGGTAAATTTGTGATGAGAATTTTAGGCAAGATTAGATAAAGTCTTTTTTATCTCGGCGTATATTTCTTTTTCGTCTATTCGATTGAAACAATCGAGAGTTTTTATTTTGCAGTAATCCTTACCGTGATTCGTGCAGGGCCTGCAATCAAGTCCGTTCACTTCGAAAACCCAGTCGCCCTTGCCCGCGGGGTAAAACCCGAATCCCTTAACCGTTGAACCGAATAATGCGATTACCTTTGTGCCTGCGGCATAACCGAGATGCAGCGGTGCTGAATCATTCGTTACAAGAACCCCGCTCCTCTTTATCAATTCTGCCGATTCAAGAAACGAAAGTTTTCCCGCGAAACTGTAAACTGCGTTGTTAGATGAATTGCCGGCAAGGTCACCGCATAGTTCCGAGTCATCGTCTCCTCCAATGAGCGCTATCTTGAAACCATCGTCCGAGCAAAGGTTAATTAAATTTCTGAACTTTTCCTTCGGAAATCTTTTTGTGTACCATACGGAACCGGGAGCTATGCACACGAGTTCCTTCCTTGATTTAATATTCAAACCTTTCACTATTTCATCCGCCGCCCTGACTTCCTTTTCGGAAGGAAACAGTTCCGGCCTGATTATTTCATTCGCGTTTATTCCGATTGGCTTTATTAAATCAAGCACGCGGAGTATCTCGTGCTTGTCCGCGTAGTTCACTGTATCCGTGTATAAAAATGAAAGCGCGGAGTTTTTATAAGATATCGTTCTTCCCTTTTTACCGAGATATGCCATCAGAGTCGTACGTAAAAATCTTTGTACGCCGAATATGTAATTGTACCTCTCCGATTTTATTCTGCCGACTAACTTGAAAAAACTTGAAACAGTTCTGTCGGACGAGCGCTTGTCGTACACTATAACGTTCCTGATGTGCGGATTTCCTTCAAGCAGCCCCGCTGTCTTTGGTATGCATAAAAAATCGACATCCGAAGAAGGATATTGTATCTTCAGAGCCTGAACGAGCGGCAATGTCAGGATTACGTCGCCCGGAAATGCGGTCTGTATAATTAAAAATTTCATTTCTGTACGTGCTTGAATCTCCTGTGCAGCCATAACCACTGGTCAGGATGCTCCCTTATTACTCGCTCCAGCGCCTTGTTGAACCTCTCGGTCAGTATCTGTACGTTCTCGTCGGTCGCTCCCCCCGTCAGGTCATCGTACTTTAACGGCTCCGTTACTATCATGTACTTGTTCGTTTTGCTTCTGTACGCGTACGCGAAAACTATCTCGGTCCTGTTCTTGAGCGCGATTTTTGCAGGACCGGAAAATGTCGCTACCTTCTGCCCGAAGAAATCCGCGTAAACAGAATAATCCGGATTCGCCGACTGGTCTAGAAGAAAACATACCGTCTCATTCTTTTTTATCAACGTATATATGTTCCGAAGTGAACTGCCGATTTCAAGCATCTCGTTGCCGCACATCTCCCTGTACTTGTTTACAGTCTTGTTGATTCCCTTGTTCGTCTGAGGCTTCACTACTACGTTAAGTCGTGACCTGAATATCTTCGCGTATGAAAATGCCATCAACTCCCAGTTCGATATGTGTCCGCTTAAGAAAAACTGTCCCTTCCCTTTCGATATCGCCTGATATACATAGTTGTAATCCTGAAATGATACGAACGTCTCTATCGTTTCTTTTTTCAGTTTTGGAAAGTATAATAACTCAAATAAAGTTATGCCGAGATTTATATAAACGCCCTTTATGGTTTTTTTCTTCCAGGCATCGTCCTTTTCGGGAAAACAAAGCGTAAGATTATTGTATGCTACCTGCTTGCGGAAGGGTAATAGATAAAAAAAAACAACCCGAAAACTTTTCCTATCCCTTGTATAACCTTGATGGGAAACCTTCGCATCACGAATCCGAGTGATATTAAAAATAAATATATTAAAAAATTCACCATTCTCTATGTTTCTGTTCTCTCGGCGAATAATGTCGCCGAATTTGATTTTATTATTTTAACTTTTAAGAAATCTCCCGCCGCGCTGCTGCCTCTCGGCACTATTACTGTCTTGTTGCAGTCCGTTCTTCCCATCAGAAAATCCTCTGACTTCTTGCTGCTTCCCTCAATCAATACTTCTTTCTCGCAGCCTATTAGTTTCTTGTTAATTCGCGACGACAGTTTTCTCTGCAAACTGATTATTTCGTCCAGCCTCCGTAGTTTCACTTCCTTCGCGACGTCGTCTTCGAGCCTGTATGACTTCGTGTTTTCTCGCGGCGAGTACGCGAATGTGTAAGCGCTGTCGTATTCCGCTCTCTCCATCAGTTCAAGTGTCATTCTGTGGTCTTCCTCTGTCTCCGTCGGGAATCCCGTTATTATGTCCGTCGATAACCCGATGCCCGGCATTATCTCCTTTGCGTAATTAAGAACTTCGAGATACTGCTTTATTGAATACAGCCTGTTCATCAGTTTCAGGATTCTCTCCGAACCCGACTGCACCGGCAAATGTATGTACTTGCAAATATTATCATATTTAGCCATCGTTTCAAGTAATTTCCTCGAACAGTCGTATGGATGCGATGTCGCGTATCTGATTCTCATTCCGGGAACCGCTTTTGCAACTTGCCTTAGCAAATCGGCAAAGTCGTTCCCGCCTTCATTGTATGAATTTACGTTCTGTCCGAGCAGTGTCACTTCCTTTACGCCTTCCTCATAAAGCGAAGCGGCTTCGTTCACGATGCTCGATACTTTCCTCGACCTTTCCCTGCCCCGTGTGAACGGCACGACGCAGAAAGTGCAGAACTTGTCGCATCCCCGCATCACGGATATCCACGCAGTTACCCCTTCCTTGCGCACAGGTACTATGTCGTCGTATGTTTCGTCTCTCGACAACTTTACGGCAATTCCTTTCTCACCCGTGCCGTATAGGTTCTCTATAAGTCGCGGAAGTTTTCTGTATTCGTCGGGACCGACAATTATATCTACTATCTTTTCTTTTTCGATTAAGTCCTTCTTCAGCCTCTCTGCCATGCATCCAAGAATTCCGATTACTTTATCCGGACTCTTCCTCTTTATCCCTTTCAATTGCTTGAGCCTGTTGTATATCTTTCGCTCGGCGTTTTCCCTGACACTGCAGGTGTTCAAAAAAATTAAATCGGATTCGCTTATTTCCGTCGTCTCGTTGTATCCGAAATCGCTGAGTACGCTCAGTATTATCTCCGTATCCGATACGTTCATCTGGCATCCGTAAGTCTCTATGTACACCCGCTTGTTGTTCGAATGTAAGTTGAACTTGCTTTCAACGGTTTTCACATCGTTGTTTAATATTAATCCATCAAATGACATCAAGACGTTACTTTCTTTCTCATTAAAAATTCAACAACTGTTTCAACTATTCCCTTTGCGTCAAGTTTCAGGTCCGAGTGCAGTTCTTCAGGCTTGCCGTGCTCTATGAACTTGTCGGGTAAACCGTGTATTAATATGTCGTTCTTGTATCCGTATTGCTCCGCGAATTCGGATACTGCGCTGCCGAATCCCCCGAGTATGGAATTTTCTTCTATTGTTATTACTTTTTCGAATTTCTCGAATACACGCCGCAGCAGTTCCGAATCAAGCGGCTTGACAAACCTCATGTTTACTACCTCGGCGCTTATCCCCCGCTCTTCAAGCGCCTCTGCCGCCTTCATCGAATTGTGCACCATGCTTCCGACCGCTAATATCGCTATGTCATTCCCCTCTTTAACTACTTCACCCTTGCCGATTTCAAGTTGCTTGAATGCCCCGGACTCTACTCCGAGCGCGTTGCCGCGAGGATATCGAAGCGCTATGGGTCCGCGCTTGTAAAGAGTCGCCGTGTATAACATGTTTCTCAGTTCGCCTTCGTCTTTCGGTGCCATTATTACCATTCCGGGTATCATTCTTAAATACGAAAGGTCGAATGAGCCGTGATGCGTCGGACCGTCAGCCCCGACGAGACCGCCCCTGTCAAGCACGAATACAACGCTCAGTTTTTGAGTCGCTACATCGTGTATTATCTGGTCAAATGCCCGCTGAAGAAACGTCGAGTAAATCGCTACAACCGGCGTGAATCCCTCCGTCGATAGTCCTGCCGCGAATGTTACCGCGTGCTGCTCCGCTATACCTACGTCGAAATACCTTTCGGGTATCGCTTCCTTCATCTTGTTTAAACCCGTGCCGTCCGGCATCGCCGCCGTTATCGCTATTATCTTATCGTCTTTCTTCGCGAGTTCTACAAGCGCTTCGCCGAATACCGAAGTGTACGCGGGAATCGTCGATTTCTTCAGTTCTATTCCCGTCGTCTTGTCGAACGGATTTAACGCGTGTAGTTTCTGATAGTGCTTCGGCGCGTATGATGGTCCCTTGCCTTTTTCAGTGAATACGTGAACGAGCAGCGGTCCCGAAAAATTTTTGATTTCTTCGAATGTCTTTACGAGATTTACAACGTTGTGACCGTTGATGGGTCCGAAATACCTGAATCCCAGCGCCTCGAACAACATCCCCGGCGTCAGCACGCCCTTCAAACCGCCCTCTATCTTCGCCGCCATCGCCCGCAGCCTGTCGCTGTTCTTCTTGTCAACTTTTCCCGTCAGATTCCAAATCTTGTTCCTCAGCCTGTTGTATGATTCGTTTAACATCAGGTCAACGAAATAATTCTGCAGCGACCATACGTTCGGCGCTATCGACATCTTGTTGTCGTTAAGAACTACAATCATGTCCTTCTTCAGAAGACCTATGTTGTTCATCGCCTCGTATGCCATCCCGCCCGTCATCGAACCGTCTCCGATAATCGATATTACCTTGAATTTCTTTTTCTGGAAATCCCGCGCGGTTGCTATTCCGAGCGAAGCCGATAATGAAGTCGTCGCGTGTCCCGCTCCGAATGCGTCGTACTCGCTCTCCGTCCGTTTCAAAAATCCGCTTATCCCGCCCTTCTGCCGTATCGTATGCAGAAGTTTCTTGCGCCCTGTAAGTATCTTGTGTATGTATCCCTGATGCCCTACGTCCCATATCATCTTGTCCTGCGGCGCGTTGAATACATAATGCAACGCTAACGTCAGTTCCACCACGCCGAGCGACGAACCGAGATGCCCGCCTATCCTCGAAATCGTGTCCATTAGAAAATCCCGCAATTCGTCCGATAATTCGCGAAGGTCGGGAAGCGATAGTTTCTTTAAATCAGACGGATATTCGATGTCTTTCAGAAACTTCGTGTTGTTGATATCGAACTTGAATTCTTCAATCATTTTTCTAATTTAATTTTTTCAATCTTTAGTTCGGCTTCAGATAGTTTGTCCCTGCAAAGTTTCAGTAATTTTAGCCCCTCCTGATAATTCTCGATTATCTCATCAAGAGATTTCTCCTCAATATTCTGCTCCAGATCGTCGAGTATCTTCTCCAGTTTCCTGTATGCGTACTCGAATGAATCCTTGTTTATTTTTTCTTTAGCCATTTTTGATCAATCAATAAAAATAACATTTATAAAACATATAAGGAATTGTATTTTTCTGTTACAAATCCCCGTTTTTTACTTGATTTCAGCGTCTGCCCTGCCGTCCTGAAAATTGATTTCAACCGCGTCTCCCGTCTCAAGTTCCTTCTTCTTAGAAACAACTTTCCCGTTCCTTACCACGTATGCGAATCCCCTCTTCATCGTCGTCTCGGGACTGACACTCAGGAGAATTCTCTCCTTGTAATTCAACTCGTTTAATAAAAACTTTAACCTGTCTTTCGTGCTACGTCCCAGCGTCTCGCTCATCTCGTCAATCCGTATCTTGAAATCGTTTAGTATGTCACGCGGTCTGTTGAATGCGTAATTGCTCTTTATCCTCTCAAGACTTTCTTTGTAAAAATCCATTCTCCCGCTGACTAATGTGTCTATCGAATATTCGTAACTCCTTATCCGCTCAAGTAGTTCGCTCTTGTCAGGCAAAATCATTTCAGCCGCTGCCGACGGCGTCGGAGCCCTTAAGTCCGCGACGAAATCGCAAATCGTGAAATCTACCTCGTGTCCCACAGCGCTTACTACGGGTATCTTCGATGCGAATACTGCCCACGCTACGCTCTCCTCGTTGAATGACCATAAGTCCTCTATCGAACCCCCGCCCCTTGCTATTACTATTACGTCGAAATCCGCTCCGATGTTATTCGCCTTTTCTATCGCCTTGCAAATGCTCTCCGCCGAACCCTTCCCCTGTACTAGTACGGGAAAAAGATAAAGTTCAATTAATGGATATCTCTTCCTCGTGACCTTCTTGAAATCTTCTATCACCGCCCCGGTCTCGGACGTGATTATCGCGACTTTGTGAGGAAATTCAGGAATCGGCTTCTTGTACTTCTCGTCAAATAATCCCTCGCTTATTAACTTCTGTTTCAGTCTCTCGAATGCCAACTGCAATTCACCAACTCCATACTCGGACATCGACATCACTTCAATCGCGTACGTGCCCCTCGGCTCGTAAACAGTTATCCTTCCGCGAACGAGAACTTTCTTGCCGTCCTGCGGCGTGAATTTTAA
>CALGII010000193.1 GCA_937915485.1 uncultured Ignavibacteriota bacterium
ACATTTGACAAGGCAGCCGATACGTGGACATCGATCGGACCGAATAATATCGGCGGCAGGAGCATAGCGCTTGCTATACATCCTGATGACACTTCGATAGTATTCATCGGCTCGGCGTCGGGAGGATTGTGGAAATCGACTTCCGGCGGGATTGGCGCGAACGCGTGGACGCTAATAAACACTGGCTATCCGAGCCTCGCGGTAAGTTCGATAGCGATTGACTCCGTGAATCACAACATAATGTACATTGGCACGGGCGAGAATTACGGTTACCAGTATTCCATAAACAACGGTGTTAACATACGCGTGACGAGAGGGATGTACGGAATAGGAATTTTAAAAACGACGAACGGAGGTATCACCTGGACGAAATCGCTCGACTGGTCATACAACAACCAGAGGGGTGTGTGGAAGGTGATGATAAATCCGCGGAATCCGAACATTATATACTCCGCAACGAGCGAAGGAGTTTACAAGTCATATAACGCCGGCGGAACGTGGTCGAGCATACTCAATTATCAGATGGCGATGGATTTGCTGATAAATCCTGTTGATACTAATGTAGTTTACGCGTCTATCGGAAATCTTTCAAACGACATACCAAATGCAAACGTAGGCATTTACAAATCGACAAACGGCGGGCTTAACTGGACAAAACTTTCAGGCGGGCTTCCCTCGAACTGGTCGGGAAAAGCGACACTTGCGATGTACGGAAGGAATCCGAATTACATATACGCGAACATAGCGAACGACGTGACATCATACGTGGGATATTACAGGAGCACGAACGGAGGAACAACCTGGACGGTGGGTTCGACGAGCGTTCCTTCGGGAAATCAGGGCTGGTACAATCAGGGGCACCTTGTGAAATCGAACGATTCCAGCGCTATACTGCTTGGGACATTAAACGTGGAGAAGTCAACGAACAGCGGCGCGAGTTTTTCGACTAAGTCGAGTTGGTCAGCGTGGAACACGGGCGCAACACCTCCGGGACAGCCTGAAGGACCTTCTAACTTTGTTCACGCTGACGTGCATTACTACATCGACAATCCTAAGGACCCTAACAAGGTATATATAGCGGCGGACGGCGGGTTGTACAGGTCGAACGATTTCGGAAACACATTTTATTCCTGCAACGGCGGCTACGTTACATCGCAGTTTTATGCTACACTCGGGAATTCATTTACTGATTCCGTTTTCTGTCTCGGCGGATTGCAGGACAACAGAGCCGCGTTTTATCAGGGAACGACGGCCTGGTACAAGACTTTCGGCGGCGACGGTTTATGCAGTCAGGTACATTCTTCCAATCCTCAGATATGCTACACCGAATACACCTGCGGAGACATAGCGAGATCAACTAACGGAGGAGTCAGTTTCAGTTATCTGGATGTTCCGAATTCGGGTTCAAACACATATTATTGCTTTAACACCCCGTTCGTATTATGTCCTTCGAATCCCAATATACTTTATGTAGGCGGCACGGATTTTTACAAATCGACGAACGGAGGAACGAGTTTCTCCACATCGCTTTTGAATTTCGGAGGCGGTAAAGCGTTGTCGATGACTACATCCTGGAAGTCAACGGATACGATTTACGTCGGTGTTACTCCCGGAACATCCGTCAGCGCATCTGTCTGGCGTTCGGTTAACGGCGGAACGTCGTGGACGAACATAACGGGTTCATTGCCGAACAGGTATCCGACAAGAATACTCGCGAATCCATACAAGGCGAGCGAGGTTTATGTTACATTCGGCGGATTCGGCACGGGACATATATATAAATCGACAAACGCGGGATTAAACTGGACGAACATAACGAACAACCTGCCCGATATTCCGACTCAGTCTGTTTTCGTTGACCCGCTATTCCCGAACAATCTATACTGCGGAAACGACCTCAGCATATACGCGAGCACGAACGGCGGCGCGGTGTGGGGAGAATACAGGAGGGGTATGCCTTACTCAATCGTTTTCGATTTGTCATACGTTCCCGTGAGCAGGAAACTCAGGGCTTTGACTCACGGCAGCGGAATCTGGGAAATCAAATTAATGTCGACCCCGACAGCGGTACAGAACGAAGGCGCATCGATGCCGGATAAATTCGCATTACATCAGAATTATCCGAATCCTTTCAATCCTGTTACGACAATAAAATTCGATTTGCCGAAAAGTTCGGAAGTTACCATTAAGATTTACGACATACGCGGGAGAGAAGTGAAGACACTATTTAACGGTCATAATCAGGCTGGTTCATACAGCGTAAATTTTGACGCGGGTTACTTATCGAGCGGAATATATTTTTATAAATTGCGCGCCGATAATTTCGAAGATATAAAGAAGATGGTGCTTGTAAAATAATATCAGAATCAATTTTATAAGAAAGGAGTGCTTTATGAAAAAAAGCACTATTCTTATTCTGATATCCATCATTGCTTTTTTTGACTGCCTTCCGCAGGCATGGATACAGCAGAGCAGCGGCACTTCAGAAAGCATTAACGCGGTTTGCTTCAGCAGCGCTAATACAGGATTTGCTGCCGGAAGCGGTGGTATCATACTCAAAACCACAAACGGAGGAATAAACTGGTTCTCCGTTCCCTGTCCTTTTACGAACACTTTTGATTATATAAGGCTGTTCGGGCCGGATTCAATAGTAATAGCGTCGCGTAACAACGATACGCTGCTCTTTTCGGTCAATTCAGGGGCAAACTGGATAATGAGAGAAATACCGTCACAATACACATCAGCGACCAAAGATGTAAATTTCATTAATTTTAACACGGGATTCTACTACAAAGCCGGAACGTTATTCAAAACGACAGACGCAGGTCAGACCTGGGCTCAGAGCAGTGTGGGCATCGCGGTCAGGCGCATGTCATTCGTTGACGAAAATACAGGATGGATTTGCGGAGTATACACTTTACCTTATCCGCCGCCTTACGGTACGAACTATTCCGAAGTAAGGGTTACTTATAACGCAGGTATCAACTGGACGGTTTTATTAAGCGTGCAGGAGCAGAGTTATTCCATATACAGAATCTTCATGAAAAACACGAGCCAAGGTTTTTTCAATGATGCTTCATCATACTCGATTTCGAGAACTCAGAACGGAGGAGTATCCTGGAATGCAACATCCGGGGCGGGCACTTATCAGATGTACTTCGAAATGTGTTTTCCATCGGTTAATACGGGATACTTTATCGGAAACAAGACTATCAAATCAACAAACGGCGGATTAAACTGGACGGAAATTTCGACACCGCATCCGGCGCAGATGTATGAAGGTATTTTCTTTTTAAATGACAATACCGGCTGGATGACCGGATACGGCGGTATAATAATCAAAACTGTTACCGGAGGAGTGACGGGAATTAATTCCGGAAATCCCGTAATATCAGGTTACGCGCTATATCAGAATTATCCGAATCCTTTCAATCCTGTGACGACAATAAAATTCGACATATCCGAATTAACGAATGTCTCGATAAAAATTTACGATGTGGACGGCAAAGAAATTGCGAAGGTAATCGACGAAATGAAATCTCCGGGTTCATACAGCGTGAATTTTGACGCGGGAAGACTTTCGTCGGGAGTGTATTTTTATAAAATCCAAACCGGAAGCGGATTTTCGTCAATAAGAAAAATGGCGCTCCTCAAGTGAAGTAAGACAGTATTTGAATAAATAGCGGAATTATATTAAGGTAAAGTTGTTATATAAATATCAACTCCGTACAGGGAATTGATATAAACTGAAGCCTGCTGAAAAGCAAAGGATTTACAAATAATTTCGTTGACATTACGTTTTCTTTTTTGTAAAATCACATTAAAGTAAAGGGTCATAACTACTATTCAGCCGAGGACACAGTTTAATTTCATCTTTAAATTTTAAATAAGTAAAAGGGTAATTAAAATCTTGTCCGATTTTTAATCCGCAGTTTCAATTATTCTCCGGTCCATTTACAAACAGGGGAATTTATTTTCCGGTAAGCGCATATATATCCTCACAACACACGGCAGGATTTTCCCTTTTCGTAATCACAAAAATCAGAAAGGGAAAAGTATGAATAAATCATTACTTTCACTATTATTAATCGCCTTATTCGCTGCGTTCAGCGCAGATGCGTTTGCATTGAATTCGTACACGACTAAACTCCCCGGCGCCTGGAGCGTTAAAAATAATTGGAATCCGGCGGATCAATCTCCAGGACAGTATGACACGGCATACATAACGATGAATATGATTCTTGACGTTGACGTAACTGTTCAGACAATCATCTTTTCCGGGAACACAACCATAGACTTAAATGGTCGTACACTGACAATTTTAGGTTTAGTTAAGGGAGCCGGCAGTTTCAAAGGCTCATCCACTTCCAGCCTTATCATTCATGGAACGGGTTCGCTTGGTACGGTTTATTTCACAAGCGGGTCGGAGATTTTGAACAACCTGACTCTAAACAGAACGTCAGGACTTATTACACTCGGAAGCAATCTAACCGTTGGAGGAACGCTTACATTAACAAACGGAATATTAGTCACCGGCAGTAACAAAATAACTTTAGGAACAGGTTTGACGAGCACGGGAACTTTTAGTCCCGTAACTCCGACTTCGAGTTCGTACATCAATGGAAATTTCGAAAGATGGATATCCTCTTCGATGACTTCGGATATATACTTCCCGTTAGGAAGTAATTCGTATTACAGACCCGCAATCATAAAATACAATACCGCGCCGACAACGGGCGGAAGATTGCTCGTGAGTGAATACGACGCGAATCCGGGCACGCTGAACACGACGGCTCTAATCGACGCCGGCTCATATTCTATCGACAGGTATTCAAGCGAGGTTTACTGGAAATTTACAACAAGCGAAATAACAGGCGGAACATATTCTATAAGTCTCGGGGCATACGGCATCAGCGGTGTATCTTCGATTTCTAATTACTGGAACAGGTTAAGGATTATAAAAAGACCTGACAGCGCCTCGCTCTGGAGTCTGAACGGAAATCACGTTGCTGCGACCGGAAGCAATGTACTGCCTCTGGTTAAAAGAGACGGTCTAACGGGATTTTCCGAATTCGGTATTGCGGGATACAGCGCTGACGGCAATACTCTGAACAATTCTCCGCTTCCTGTTACGCTTGAGTCGTTCAATTCATATGTAACGGGCAACGCGGTAAAATTAGTTTGGACCACATCGAGTGAAATAAACAGCAGGGGCTTCGACGTTGAAAGAAACTCGGGTTCGGGCTGGGCTAAAATCGGTTTTGCCGATTCAAAAGGCGGAATAAATACGACTGCCAATTATTCATTTGAAGATAAAAATCTCCAGACGGGAAAATACAATTATCGTCTTAAGCAATTGGATTATAACGGTAACTACGAATATTTCACTCTGGCGGGATACGCGGAGATAGGAACTCCTTCAAAGATTATTCTCGGGCAGAATTATCCGAATCCGTTCAATCCCGCAACGACGATTAATTTCAGTCTTTCCGAGAAAACGAAAGTGTCTTTGAAAGTATATGACATATCCGGAAGGGAAGCGGCGACTCTCGTAAATGATACGCGCGAGGCAGGATATTATTCCGTAACGTTCAGGACAGAAGGTCTTTCGAGCGGCACGTATTTTTACACTCTGAAAACGGGAAATAACGCGGTGACAAAAAGGATGACGGTGATAAAGTAGTTCGTTCCGCGTAGCGGATAACCGGAAGAATCGAAATCAATTAGTATATATCCGTCAGGTCAATCGGCCTGACGGATTTTTTTATCCGCATAAATAGGAAGAACTTTATTCACGGATTTTGTATGTTTGAGAAAATCAAACCTCATAATGACAAAAGAAGTCGAAGAATATCTGTCCGCGCTGGACGGATGGATGAAATATTTCGGGATGGAGCAGATTGTAACCGAGCCGAACTGGCTGTTTGACAGGGCTTACAGGAGAACCAGAGTCGAACTGTCGAAGTTCGGACAGTCGAACACATACTCATTCATCAAGTACGCGGAATCGCCCGACGTTAAGAATTTCGAGTTGTTCAGCCGCGAAAGTTTCAACTACGCGATGTCGCTTCCGAAAAGCATACCCGTAGGACTCGGGTCTATGGTAGCCGTTTACCCGTGTTATCTTGTAAACAGGATTACGAAAGAACTCGCCGACTTCGTGAAAAACTATCTCAACAAGCATTACGCGTCATTCGAGTTTCCCGGAATACTCGATATGTTCTCGAAGGACATTTATTATTATCCGACGACTCCCGTCTGGGGCGCGCTTTATTACAACGGATTCAGGAAAGAAATTTACAACATGTATTCGCCGAAAGCGTGGAATGAAATACTGAAAACGCAAAACGCGAAATAATACTATCCCGGAATATCCGATTTCGGCGCCCGTCTATTTGCCGATGCCATTTTCCATTTAATAATTTTGTTTTTACATATACATTAATTAAATAAATTTTTATCATTTCTGTATGCGGGTGAAGATTATTCTGAATATCGCCGTTTTGTTTCTAATGCTGAACTGTGTGTATGCTCAGGAAAATCCGCAGATTAATTCATACAAACTTCAGTCGCCCGAAAACATAACCGAATCGTACCTTCCGTATTCGATAGCGTTCGCGACGGTTTTGTACCTGCTGAATCCCATACTTCTGATAGACAATCACAAGATTAATCTCGGGATAAACAAGGAATTCTCGGTCGGGTTCGGAAATTTCGGCGAACACAGGATATCGTTCGATTACGCGTACATATTCAGGTCGAACAATTCCCAGCAGTTTCGTCTTGGATACAAGTACGATTACCTTCTTAAGAATCTTAAACCGTCGAACACGTTCCAATCGACTTCCGCCATAACGCTGGGCCTGTCGTATTTCACTGATTTCACGCGGAGCGGCATATCGCCTGAAATCGGTTTCGGATATTCAATCAGGAATCATAAGATGCTTATTTTCCCACACATAAAATTCAGGTACACGAGCGTGGTGAACGACAAGTTCAATTCGCTGTATGATTTTTCGTTCGGCGTGATGGTCGGAATCGCGAATCCTTTCATTGACAAGAAAATCAGGAGGGAAGGATTTTAGTGAATAGCGGAATGAATAGCATACGCGGAAAGATTATCGAAGCGGGATTAATAATCAGGTTCAGCCTTCGTTTCTTCAGGGAGGCGGCGCGTCCGCCTTTCGAAATAAAAGAGACAATCAGACAGTTTTATTTTCTGATAGTGAAGTCGCTGCCGCTTGTAAGCATAACGGGTCTGATAATCGGATTAACGCTCGCGCTTCAGTTGAAGCCGACGCTCGGCAGTTTCGGAGCGGACGCGCTTATACCGTCGCTTCTCTCGGTATCGATACTCAGGGAAATTGGTCCCGTAATAGTATCTCTTATATGCGCGGGTAAGATGGGTTCTGCAATCGGCGCCGAACTCGGCTCGATGAAGGTTACCGAACAGATTTACGCGATGGAGGTTTCGGCAGTGAGACCGTTCAGTTATCTCGTTGTAACGAGGGTGGTGGCGGCGACAATCGGAGTTCCGCTCTTAATAGTGTTCGCGAACTCGCTCGCGCTTTACGGCGGTTACATCGCGATGAAACTTATGAGCGATACGAATCTGAGACTGTATTTCACCATTGCGCTTGACGTGCTGGGTTTCGATGACGTGCTGCCGTCATTCGTGAAAACATTTTTCTTTGGGTTTACAATCGGAATAGTCGGCTCATTCAAAGGATACAACTGCTCGCGTGGAACGGAGAGCGTTGGAATCGCCGCGAACGCGTCCGTCGTGCTCGCTTCGCTTCTTATAATTTTAATCGATTTAATAATGGTGCAGATTTCGACTTTATTGTGAAACCCGCTGACGAAAATATAATTGAACTTGAAGGTCTGAAGAAATCATTCGGCTCAGCATCGATTTTAAAAGGAGTAAACCTTGCGGTGAGAAAGGGCGAGACGATTGTCGTACTCGGGAAATCGGGTTCTGGCAAATCGGTGATACTCCAATGCATAATCGGGCTGATTAAACCTGACGAAGGCGTAATAAAAGTTTTCGGAAAAGACATAAACACGCTCGGCGAAAGGGAATTTCTCGATTTCAGAAAAAG
>CALGII010000194.1 GCA_937915485.1 uncultured Ignavibacteriota bacterium
CGCAGGCACTTTCAATTACGGTCTCTACCTGTCCTCGGATAACGGCAATAACTGGTCGACCGCGGGCACGGGACTCTATAACCGTATCGTTTTTTCACTCACGAACTTCGGCGGATATTTATACGCGGGAACAGACCTCGGCGCCTGGAGAACGTCTAATAACGGCGCTTACTGGAGTGTGACTTCTATTAACAATAATACTGTTTATTCCCTCGCCGCTAATCAGTCACGCGTGTTCGCGGGGCTGCATCTTTCGGGACTTTTTTATTCAAGCGGCGGAACAGGCTGGTTCATTAGTTCGCTCGGCGTCACGGACATAAAAGCGATTACGTTGAACGGAAACTTCATTCTCGCGGGAGCGGGAAACAATGCGGGCGTGCACGTATCGAACAACAACGGCAATAACTGGACGGCTTCCTCGCTCAACAACAAATCAATTTACGCCCTCGCGCTGAACGGTAGCAAGGCTTACGCAGGGACGGGAAGCGGAATCTACCGCTCCGTTGACAGCGGTTATACCTGGACGCAGACGTCTGTAAACAACGAACTGATTCAGTCCCTTGCCGTAATCGGTGAAAACGTCTTCGCGGGAAGCGAGACAAACGGCGTTTACTTCTCGAGCAATAACGGACTGAACTGGTCTCAGATAAACGACGGGCTTGGCAGCATGGGAATTTATTCTCTGTATATATTCAATAATTACATATTCGCCGGAGCCTCCGTAAACGGCGTTTATAGAAGACCCCTCGGCGAACTCACGGGAATATCAACTGTAGAGACTTCTCGCGGCTTTTCATTGTCGCAGAACTATCCCAACCCGTTCAACAGTTCGTCAAAAATAAATTTCCGGATTGCGAAACAGGGAAATATTAAAATCGCCGTGTACGACATCTCGGGAAAAGAAATTATGATACTCGTGAATCAAACGTTTCAACCGGGCCTGTATGAAACTTATTTCGACGGCTCTCAACTCACATCAGGCGTGTATTTCTATAAACTAATCACGGACGGCTTTACCGAAACAAAGAAAATGCTGATTGTAAAATAAAAGTACCGTATATTTTTTTTAAGCGTCAGAGCCTGTCCGGAGAGATTTATAATCCATTCTATTTGCATCCGCCGCGCTGAAGGGTCGCCGCAGCGATGCGAACCGGTATCCATTACCGGAAACACTTCTTCTCTTTCGACTCCCCCATTTACAATTTAAAATTTACGATTTAAAATTAAGTGTACTGTCCCCCTTTGGAGGAGCCGAAGGGTCGCCGCGGCGATGTGCCCCGATGTCCATCGGGGCGGGGGAGGACTTGTTATGTGTTCATCCTTTAATCCCCCAATTTAAAATTTGAAATTGAATGCTCTTCAAAACCCCTTTTCACTTCCTCCTAAACCCCTGTAATTCCTCCACTTACCGGCCTTCTCGGTCATTTATCGCACCAAATCACAAGGAGTTTATTATATTTGTAGAACGACAATATAGTCGTCGGAAAATAAAATAGTTTGTTATGCTGAATCATAGTGTCATATCGAACCGTCCGGTTAACTCTCGTGAAATCAGTGTTTTATTCAATAAATTAAATCTAAATGACACTAAAATGACACGTTTTGAGAAATTCCTCCGCTATGTTCCTGTTTTTTCAATGCTGACGATGAAAAAAGTGAAGAAAAAAGTGTCAAAAGTGCCGCTCAAATGACACTATAGTGTCAA
>CALGII010000195.1 GCA_937915485.1 uncultured Ignavibacteriota bacterium
CAAGGAGACTTCTGAACACGCTTAACTCGATTCTCGAACTCGCGCATCTCGAATCAGCAAATTTTAAACCGAACGTCTCTCTCGTAAATTTGTCCGTGGAAATCGCAAGACTCTCTAAAATGATGAAGAATCAGGCTTTGAACAAAAACCTTAACTTTAACCTCGACATTGAAGACAACAACTGCTTCAGCCTGATTGATACGGATATTTTCAACCAGATAATCGCTAACCTGTTCGACAATGCTATCAAGTATACGCACAAAGGCGGAATAGGTATAAAAATATTTTCCGGCAAGACGATTAACGGAAAATGTAATTACATCAGCATCAGCGATACGGGTATCGGCATCACAAGAGACAACCAGAAAGTCATATTCAATGAGTTCAGACAGGTCAGCGAAGGTATAAGTCGAAATTACGAGGGAACAGGTCTCGGACTTACGCTGGCAAAGAAATTGACCGAATTGATGGATGGCTCCGTGGACGTAAAAAGCGAAATCGGCAAAGGTTCCGTATTCACGCTTTCTTTCCCTTCCGCGGATGAAGTGAATTTCAGACACACTGACGGTCATCACTCCCTACAGAGTATGTCTTCTCAGGATAAAGGCAGTTCAAAACCAAAAATTCTTCTCGTTGAAGACAACAAAACAAACAAAGTCCTGATTAAAAGATTTCTCCAGAATCACTTCGATGTTGATGATGTTTCCGGAGGCGCCGATGCGATAAAATCAATTTCCAGGGAGAATTATGCTCTTATTCTGATGGACATTAACCTCGGTCTCGGTATGAACGGACTCGAAACCGCGCGAGAGATTAGGAAACTTCCGTCGAATAACGATGTTCCGATAGTCGCTGTTACAGGATATGCGCTTGCGGGAGAAAAAGAAAAAATTCTCGAAAACGGATTTACCGACTATATTTCGAAACCCTTTACTCGCGAACAACTGCTCGAAGTCCTGATTCGCGCTCTCGAACACGATTAATTGAATGCACTAATGTAATTCGTATCCCGGTGAATTAAATACTTTGTCTCCGAGAAACCCCCTCTCTTTAGGGGACTCCCGAGCACGAATAAAATCTTTTTTTACGTTTACGAGAGTCTCCCCGCGCTTTGGGGGACTCTCGGTATTAAGTGGAGTTTGAATATTTGTTCGTAGGATTTTCAAATAATCCTTCCGAAACGTCTAATTACTAATTATTAATTACTAATTACTAATTGCTCTTTTGATAACCCCGCCATTTAAGGTTTAGAGTTTTTGTTTGCAGGATTTTCAAATAACCCTTCCGAAAAGTCTAATCACTAATTATTAATTACTAATTACTAATTGCTCTTAAAATGTCCCACGTATAAATCCCCGTATCGTGTCCGTCTTTCCATTTTATCCCGATAGCGTAATTCCCCATCACTTCAATCTTCTCAATATCATAATACCCTGCCGCCTTGAACGGTGTCTTTATCGGAATATAACTGTCAAATATAACAGATTCCCCCTTGCAATGAACGCAGGGGCATTCGTCTCTTAGTTTCGTAAACGAAATCTCCGATA
>CALGII010000196.1 GCA_937915485.1 uncultured Ignavibacteriota bacterium
GATGGAAAGCGGAAGATAATCTGTTCACGGGAATATCGTACCGCAACGACAACATTTTCAATCTTAATTACGGCGAGGTTATCAGAACAAATGAATTCGTACAGATAATCGGCTCGTATCAGTGTTTTGAAAAATACACGACCCATACCATATCCGTACCGATTGCTTACAGGACTAAAAGGTTCAGAGCGGGCGTCGAACTTGCGGCGGTAAATTATAAAGGATTTAATAACACTCCCTATCCAGTTCAGACCGGCGAAGGCGACAACAATATCAGTTTCTGGAAATTCATTCCGACGCTCGGAGTTATCGTGATGCCGTGCGAGCAATTTTCTTTCGGTGTAACATATTCGCCTCCGTATCAGGAGAACGTGAAATGGGATAATTTCGATGACCCTGCGGCGCCCGTATATTTTCCGGCAAAAGTTAATGTCGGAACGGAATTCAGATTCCTTCAAAACAAACTTCTGTTTAATCTCGATTACAGGTTCGCGAACACATCAAGGTCCTATATGCTTAAAGACAGGCACGATGTAAATTTCGGTGTTCAGTATCAACTTGAACCCGAATTTGCCGTGAGGGCGGGATTCTTTACGCTTCTTGATTACCGCACGAATGATAAGGGCGCTAATTTCGTTGATCCGATAGGAAGTTACGACCAGTATTTCCTTACTTTCGGAGCAACGTATAAGTACAAAGCGCTTGGCGTAAGCCTTGCATATATGAGCAGCACCATAATCACGAAGCCGGATGTGTCCTCTTCGCGCGTAGCGGCATCTATTACCTGGGATATTTGTTCGTGTCTGTTGTACGGGCGTTAGTTGAAAATTTAAAATTGAAAGTGCAAAAGTACAGTTAAAAATTCAAAGTTATTTTTGAAATCCTGTTAAGTTGAATATTCGGCTACTGCTAATTGATTTATACATTTATATTGTGCGCGGATTTTCAGATTTTACACGATATATAACTAACGGTATAAATTATGTCAAAAAAAGTAATTCCTGAATATCTGAAAGACAAACTCAATACCGGGCATCTACTCGGTATTTTTGTGATTTCCATGGCTTCACTTCTGCACGAATACACGCTTACGCGGATTCTCTCGGTTTCGTTGTGGTATCATTTCGCTTTTATGATAATCAGCGTCGCCCTGCTTGGTATAGGCGTCAGCGGAGTCGCGCTCTCGTTATTTCCAAAGTTCTTTCAGAAGCCCGCGGATAAAATGCTTGCGATAATGTCTATGATTTATGCCGCGAGTGTTCTTCTTACGTTCGTTTTATCATACTACATACCTATCGACCCGTTCAGCCTGTTCACGCAGAAGATACAGTTCGTAATAATCCCGATTTATTACATACTAATAGCCATTCCGTTTTTCTTCTCGGGGCTGATAATTTCAACGCTTCTTACGAGATTTACAACCGATGTTTCAAAATTATATTTCTTCGACCTTACGGGCGCGGGTCTTGCCTGTTTCGCTTTCGTGCTGCTTATTCCGCTTACAGGCGGCAACGGCACTCTCGTTTTCGTATCGGCGCTCGGATTTCTCGGAGCGATGTTCTTCAGTTTCAGGAAAGAGCGTACGCTGTTCCTGACAGGAATGGTGCTGATGATTTTCGTGTTCGCCTTTCTGATTAAGAAGGATGAAATTCTGAACATAAGGGTGACGCCGAACAAGATATACGCGAACTACATTGCCGAGCGTCCCGACCTGAATGTACATTCGGAGTGGAACACGATATCGAAAATTGACGTGATGAAGGAAGAAGACCCTTCACCCGACGGATACGACATATATCTTGCAATCATAGATGAAGGAAACGCTACTACAAACATTCCTAACGTGAGAAGATTGCCGCCGCCGACAAAGCCTTATGACGCCTCAAATCTGGCGTTTGCGGGGAAAGATTCCTGCGACAGGGTCTTTATACTCGGCTCAGGCGGAGGGGGAGAAGTGCTTGTAAGCCTTTATCACAATGCGAAGAAGGTTACGGGCGTTGAAATAAACGGGATACTAAACAAGTTAATTTCGGAAACTATGGCGGGCTGGACGGGTCCGCTCATAAAGAATAATCCGAACGTTGAAATTGTTACGGACGACGCGCGTTCATTCATAAGAAGGAGCAAGGAGCATTATGACGTAATAATCTCGGCGCACACAATTTCGGCGTCCGCTGTTTCAAGCGGAGCGATGTCAATGGTTGAGAACTATATAATGACCAAGGAAGCCGTAAAAGATTATCTCAGGCACCTCGACGATAAAGGTACAATTTATATATCAAGACCTGAAACACAATTGCCGAAACTAATTACAACTTTAAAAGAGGCCGGCAGCGAACTCGGAATAAAGAATGATGAACTCAATTTCGTCGTGTTCAGGCGGCCTCCGACTGAATACGAAGTTACAAACAGTTACCTGTCCGGTGTTATCTACAAGAAAAACGGTTTTGACCTTTACGATATGATGGCGATGCGGAACGAGGCTTCATTTCTGAATCTTGATATTGAGTACGATCCCCTGACAAGTCAGGACAATATTTACAAGAGCCTGATAACTTCAAAAGACATTCGCTCGGAAATCGGTAAAATACCGTCGCTGCTTACACCGGCGACTGACGACAAGCCGTTCTTTGACGATAACTTCAGATTCTCCGACGTGAACGGACAAACGATTAAAGAAGTTTTCTCGCAGGACGACAAGGCGATTCTCGCTCTGAAAGCAAAGCCTGTCGCGCAGGTCACGCTGCTTATGATGCTCGCGCAGGTTCTGCTCGTCGCGGGAGTCCTGATTATTGTTCCGTCGTTCTTCATAAAGGGAGACGGGAAGAAAAAAATTGACAGAAAGTTTCTGTTTTACTTTGCCCTGATAGGTCTCGGATACATATCGATTCAGATTGCTTTGATACAGAAATTCACACTCTTTCTCGGGCAGCCTGTTTATACTTTGCTTACTGTCGTTTCAACAATGCTGATATTCTCAGGCATCGGAGCAAAATATTCCGACAGGTTCACGGGGAAATTCAAACTAAATTATATATTCCTGATTGTTGCAGGTTACATTATGCTTCTTGGACTTCTTATTCCCGTTCTGTTCGCATCCATGGTATCTCTGAGTTTATTCCTTAGAATAATAATAACCGTAATTCTCTTAGCCCCGCTTTCATTTTTTATGGGAATGCCGTTCCCGAAAGGCATTTCCTTGATTGCGAACGACGATTCAAGAATGATAGGATTTTCCTGGGCGGTTAATGGATTTTTCTCGGTCTTAGGTACTGTTTTAACAATGATTTTCGCGATGATGTTCGGATTCAAACTTGTATTCTTCTTTGCAGGCGTATATTACCTGTTTGCGATGATTTTTATCACTATAAGAAATAAGAATAATTTAGTAAATTTGTAAGATACCTAACAGAAATCACAAACTTAAACATATTATGAGCGAAGACCACTACAGAAAGAAAACATTAGCCATACTAGTCGGCGGGGGACCTGCTCCGGGGATTAACGGCGTTATTCGTTCCGTTACCATCGAAGCGATAAATTCCGGTCTCAACGTCATCGGTATTTATGACGGATTCGAATATCTAAGCAAAGGAGATTCGAGCCATGTTACTGAATTGCGAATTGACGACGTATCGAGAATACACTTCGACGGCGGCAGCATTCTGCACACGTCCAGAGTCAATCCTGCGAAGAATAAAGAAATGCTCGATGCCACAATAAAGGCTCTCACGCAATTATCAGTTGATTATCTCGTTACAATCGGCGGCGATGATACGGCTACAAGCGCTTACAAAATCGACACGCTTACAAGAGGACAGATACAGGTTGCGCACGTACCTAAGACAATCGACAACGATTTGCCGTTGCCCGGAAACATGCCGACGTTCGGCTATCAGACGGCAAGGGATTTTGGATTTCACATCGTCCAGTCACTAATGGTCGACGCATCAACAACAAGGCGCTGGTATTACGTCGTGACGATGGGACGCAAAGCGGGACACCTCGCGCTCGGCATCGGTAAATCGGCAGGCGCGACACTTACTATAATCGGAGAAGAGTTCAGGGACAAGACAATCAGTTTTGAGACAGTATGCGACATACTCGAAGCGTCTATTATCAAGAGGCTCGCGCAGGGTAATCCATACGGGGTCGCTATTCTCGCGGAGGGAATAATCACGAGAATCGACCAGGAGGAACTCAAGAACCATCCTTACGTTAACCTTGAAAAGGACTTGCACGGCAATATCAGGCTCTCGGAAATAGATATCGGCAGGATAACAAAAGACGAAGTGCGCAGAAGACTCAGGGAAAGAGGCATTAACGTTACAATAGTAAGCAAGGATATCGGCTACGAACTAAGATGCGCGGCTCCGATTCCATACGACTGTGAATACACTCAGGACCTCGGTTACGCGGCGGTGAGGTATCTGCTTTCGGGGCACTCGGGAGCAATCGTTACAGTGGATAAAGGACAGTTGATACCCGTAAAGTTCGAAGATATTATTAATGCTGACGGAAGAATCAACACTCGCGAAGTGGACGTCAATTCCGACAGTTATCAGGTAGCGCGCAAGTATATGATAAGACTTGAAAAGACTGATTTCGACGAAGTAAAAAACGTTGCGCGCCTCGCTCTGATTGGAAACATGACAACAGAGGAATTCGAGGATAAGTACAAGTATCTGATAAACGATCCTCCCGTCAGGGAAAAAAAGCAAAAGGAACAAAAATCCAAGACTGAAAAGAAGAACTGATATGAAATAGCAAATTTATATAACAGGGTTCTCGTTTGAACCCTGTTTCATTTTAAACAGGTTATTTATATTAACTGAAAGTAACGAAACAAAAAACCAGCAGGAAAAAATATGAAAATTGGAGTATTGACATCAGGCGGTGACTGTCCGGGACTTAATGCGGTCATCAGGGCAATCACGAGAAAAGGGGAACAGGACGGGTATGAAATAATCGGAATACTGAACGGGTGGAAAGGGTTGTTCGATGAGAGTTATATGAAACTCGATCTCAAGAGCGTAGCGGGCATAGTTAATCGCGGCGGAACGATTCTCGGAACATCGAGATTCGGTCCTTTTCAGCAGGACAACGGCGCAGAGATACTCCAGCACAAGGTAGCGCGCGCGGAATTCGACGCTTTAATCGCAATCGGAGGTGAAGGGTCAATGCATATTGCCCTGCAGTGCCATGAACTCGGCATTAACGTAGTCGGCGTTCCAAAGACAATTGACAACGATTTAAATGGTACCGACTATACTTTCGGATTCGATACGGCAGTCCAGATAGCAACCGATGCAATCGACAGACTTCACACGACGGCTGAATCTCACCACAGGGTAATGATTCTTGAGGTGATGGGAAGGCACGCTGGCTGGATAGCACTCTATTCGGGCATCGCGGGCGGAGCTGACGCGATTGTTATACCCGAAAAGAAAGTTATGATTGACGATGTTTGTGAAGTACTAAAAAGCCGCTATAAAAGAGGAAAACTTTTTTCGATAATCGTTGTTGCCGAAGGCGCGGAATATCTTCTTGAAGAACTTCAAATTGACGAAGAAGGAAGGAAGAAGGACGAATTCGGACGAGCAAGACTCGGAGGCATAAGTTACTATCTCGCGAATGAAATCGAAAAGAGAACGGGATTCGATACGCGCACGACCATTCTCGGACACGTCCAGAGAGGCGGTGTTCCGACTGCATTCGACAGAGTTCTTGGAACGCGATTCGGCATATATGCGGTGGAAATGGTAACTGAAAAGAAATTCGGAAGAATGTGCGCTCTTCAGGGAGCCGATATTGTAGACATTTCAATCAAGAAAGCGATAAGCAAACTTAAAACAGTCGAACTCGACATATATAAAGCGGCTAAAGTTTTTTTTAAGTGAAACTTGTAAAATCTTCTATCAAATTTGCAGAATTTCGTAAAAGTAATATGGAGTTTTTAATGTTTTTTACCTGAGACAAATTTCATTATATTTCTACTTGTATATAAAAAATTAAGCGTTACATTGTATGATTAATATTATTCTATGAACTTATTGAAGTGAACATTACACAACTAATAAACTAATGGGATTAAAGATTAGTAGGAATTTTAATATTGAAAAATATCAGGATAATGCCACAAAATTTATTAAAGATAACTGGTTTAATCTGCACCTATTGTTTATTGTTGTTTATCTCTTATATATTATTCTTAAAATATATAAAATAAAAGTACTTCCAAATAACGGTGTCGATTTGTTCCCTTCGTTTTCCTTACCTTGGTTTTTCGCCGGTACCATTGGATTCTCATCACTTGCAATTGTCCTAGTTTACCTTAAAGGGATGAAGTTATGGCTATATATTGTTGTTCTATTCTTTGGATTTTCATTAATTACAATATCGTACGTTAACACAGTTGATCCTGATTTAGAGTGGTATGGTTCCGATGTCGCATTAGGGAATATGATATCGGCGGAGGAAATGGTTAAACTTGGAACGTTCGATCTCATTAAAACATGGAATGACAGGGCTAATCCGTACGAATATTCAAACCACTTTACGGTAGTTAAAGATTCAATCATTCAAGTTTTTAATAAATATAATCTTTCAGGTTTGCTTTTTGATAAATGGAAAAATAAACTTGATTCTAATTCATATAACATCATTCATAACAACAGGCCTTACGTTCATTCTCCTTTCCCAACTATCATTATGGGCTGGTGGCTTAAAATATTTCCATTCGGCAGATGGTCGCTGGAATGCCAAATGTTATTTCTTAATTTTATTTCTTTATTGCTAGTAATTATTTTTGCTTTTAGAAAGGTTCCCGAAAACTACCGAAACTTAATAGTTATTTCTTTGGCATCATCTTTAGTGATGTTTAAATTCCATAGTCCCTCAGTCGATCAATTGAGCATGTTTCTCTTTACACTTCCTTTGTTTCTATCACATATGTTTTCCAAAAAAAATTTCTTATTTTTCTTTCTTAATGGAGTAGTATATGGATTTTGTTTCTATTCAAAATTTACAGTTCTTTCTTTTATCTTACTGCTAATTATTTCATTTCTATTCTATCGAAAGGAGTTAACATTAAAATCATTAATCGGACTTCTTTCCGGATTATTAATACCGGTGATAATATTTACGGCTTCCGGTTATTATTTCTGGATTACTTTAATTACGGGGCGCATAATAACGCAAATAGTCGCAAGGAGCATCGATCTAAGTTTTATGGAAAGTCTTACGAAGTTACTATATTTCGGACCATCATTCCTTTTGTTAACTCTTATCCTGATTATTAATTTCAACAGAGTAAGTAAAAATAGTTATCCGTATTATGTTCCTACGATGTTGTCGCTTGTTTTGCTTTTAGTGTTTCTTTATGATCAAGGTGGTTGGAATAGGTACCTGACTCAATATATGCCCGTTATATTGCTCTTTGTTTGTTCTATCGATAGTGTAATTTTAGAATTGAAGAAGAAAGATTTATTAATTTCAATAATTGTCAATTATATTTTCCTAAACCTGAATGCTTACTTTTAAATATTCGGAATTTTTTGTCATTCATTAATACTTTTGATAATTACTTATTCTTATATTATCATTAGAATTCTGATCTGCTTAATTTCCTCTTCCAGAACAGATAGAACGGAATTCCTATTAAAACCAGCGACAGCCCGATGCCCGCGTCGCGAGGATTTTGAATAATCGTTACGATAACGAGTGTAGCGCAGAACAGGACGAAAATAGCGGGAAGAACGGGATAACCGGGGACCTTAAAAACTCTCGGAACATTCTTCATTTTTCTTCTTAAAATGAACACACCAAACGCGCCCATACCGTAAAAAATGAACGAAGCGAATATCAGCATGTCAGTCAACTGGTCG
>CALGII010000197.1 GCA_937915485.1 uncultured Ignavibacteriota bacterium
TTATTCGAGCTTTTTCTCGACTTCACCTTCTCCCCCGGTAGACACCCTGAGACCTTGGTCAGTACCGGCGCAGGGTACTATCGTCAATTACAGAAAAGGCGTAATAATTAATTGCAATAACGAAGGTGTGCTTGGAAATCAATTGCCATACGTGATTGTCCCAATATATCCGAACGATTTGAGCCTTGGAGGCGTTCCTCCGCAGTTGTCAAGCCCGACAAAGAATCCTGGTGTGCCGACACCCTCTGATAGTGTTCAGGTGTCGGTTACTGTGCAAAGTTCTACGACGTTGACCGGAGTGAAAGTAAATTACAGAATAAACGGCGGCGGTTTCACGCAAAAATCGATGTCAAATACCGCCGGTAATATTTATTCAATCAAAATGCCTCCGACAGCATTGAATAATCTTGTGGAATACTATTTCAGCGCGTCGAATCAGGCAGGTTTAACAAGGCTTCTTCCCGCAGACACGTCAGTTTCAAAATTATTTTATGTTGTAAAGGCAAGCGATTCGCTTTCCATACAGGAAGTGCAGTATTGCGTGAACAACGGCGGACGTTCAGGATATGAAAACGCAATTGTCAGAGGGGTTGAAGGAATTGTTACTGCAGATACAAGTGATTTCAGGAATTATAATTGTGGCGATAGTTGTAAAGGTGGAACAGTCTCGTCACCCGCTAGAGTTATAATACAGAACGGGACAGGACCATTCAGCGGCATCTGGATAAGCGGACCGCCGACTGACGTTTTACAAAAAGGTCAAAAAGTGCGAATAAGAGGTACGGTAACTTATAGTTTTGGAATTAATACGATTCTAACTTCATCCCCTGCAGATGTACAGGTCTTATCGTCAAGCAATCCTCTTCCCGCGCCCGAAATTCTTACGGCGTCTGTGCTCGCGAACAACAAGGCGGGCGGCGATTTGACAATCAAGAAATGGGAAAGCGTTCTCGTGAGACTCAATACACCGGTATGGATAACGTGTATCAACGCGAGCCGCGGCACGGCATGCACGACACAGGAACCGCTTATCGATACTACATTCAGAAGAAACTTCGGTGAAATTCTTGTCGTTGATAATTCGAATGTTGAATCAAGGATAATGCTTGCAGGCGGAAATCTAACATATACGAATAATTGGAACGGCAATTTATCAGGAAAAATTCTGCTAACGAAAAACGATTCGATATCTTTCGTTCAGGGAGTATTATATTACGCGTATTCCAACTATAAAATCTGTCCGAGAACGAATACGGACTTTGGAACTGTAACTCCGGTCGGTGTTAAATCGATTACAGGAGAAGTTGCGAATTCATTTAAACTCAATCAGAATTTTCCGAATCCGTTCAATCCCGTTACGAGAATCAGTTTTACATTACCCGAATATTCGAAGGTAACGATAAAAGTTTATGATTTGCTCGGAAGGGAAGTCAGACAACTGGTTAACGAGAATATGAATATGGGAACATTTATGATTGATTTCAACGGCTCTGATTTATCAAGCGGTGTATATTTCGTTAGAATGACTGCGGACGGCAGAACTGGAATGAGGTTTATGGACACGAAGAAGATGCTTTTAATAAAATAGAATAATTTCCCTTTTTACAGGATTTTTCTCCTGTTATCGGAAAGTTCGATTTTTAGTATTTTCTGCAGGCAAATAGGAAGTTCATTGAATTACTTATCGGCGGCATAGGAATCCACTGTTAAGTATGTATATGCCTTAAAAAAGGGATTTTGATTCCAATGTAATGGAGAAAAACTCCGATGTAATGGAGAAAAACTCCAATGTAATGGAGAAAAACCCCGATGTAATGGAGAAAAACTCCGATGTAATGGAGAAAAACTCCGATGTAATGGAGAAAAACTCCAATGTAATGGAGAAAAACTCCAATGTAATGGAGAAAAACTCCAATGTAATGGAGAA
>CALGII010000198.1 GCA_937915485.1 uncultured Ignavibacteriota bacterium
ATTCTTTTCTCTCAAAAGTCAGGATGATTGACGCCTTTACAGGCTACAGCATCGGCGACAGTTCACACGTTCTGAAAACCACGAACGGCGGCGCGAACTGGACAAATCTTTTTACCGGCACTTCGCCCGACGATTATTTCACGGGCATACATTTCATTAACGCTTCGACGGGTTACGTTTGCGGCGGCTTTATGAACGGTTCGGGTACGAGTAAAATTCTTAAAACAACAGACGGCGGCGCGAACTGGACAATTCAATTTCAGAGTCCCACTGAATTTTATTTCGCAATCTGCTTCGTGAATCAAAATACGGGATTTAACGGCGGGTACGACGGTAAGTTCTATAAAACAACTGACGGCGGCGCGTCGTGGAACGGTATGACCGTTACGGGCGTGACAATCTGGACTATTGCTTTCGTGAATCAAACAACCGGCTTCATCGCGGGCGACCTCGGTATGCTGCGCCGTACAACCGACTGCGGACAGACCTGGTCATTGATGCCTTCGGCGACGAACCTTCGTATATCTTCACTCTGTTTCACTGACGCCCAGCACGGTTACGCCGTCTGCGACAGCGAGACCGTGATTAGAACAACCGACGGCGGTCTTAACTGGACGTCTCAGCGGCACGGTAACGTTATCGGCTATGAATCCGTGTGCTTCGTAAACCAAAACACCGGCTTCGCTGTCGGCAACTGGTGGGAAGTCGCCACGTATAAACTTATCAGAACAACAAACGCGGGCGTGAACTGGCATACGCTCGCTCAGGGGCAGGGCGACCCGTACTTCGATATTTTCTTCGCGAACGAAAGCACTGGCTGGATTGCGGGCTACAACGGCCTGATTCTCAAAACTACGAACGGAGGCACTACTTTCATCCGTAATGAAACAGGCGTCGCTGACGGATATAAACTCGAACAAAATTATCCGAATCCGTTTAATGCGTCGACGAAAATATCTTTCACGGTTCCGAAATATAGATTCGTAATTCTGAAGGTCTATGACATGCTCGGAAATGAAGTGAGTACGCTCGTGAATGAAAATAAACCTGCGGGGAATTATACCGTGGATTTCATCGCCCCGGGGCTCTCAAGTGGATTTTATTATTGCAAATACGAAGCGGGAAGTCTCTCGAAAACTATGAAAATGGTTTTGCTCAAATAAAGTGGTTGCTGCCTTCGTTTTGAAAATATGCGGAATGCGCAAAACTGAATTCATATGTTGAACAAAATGGATTTCTCTAAGTATAAAATGTAAAAAAAATTATGACCGCTGGTATAAATAAATTTCTTCTGCCCCCGTTGATGGTTCTTCTGTTCTTTGTCTCGGGCTCCTGCTCTTCGCAGGAATGGCAAAGACTGAATTATTACTATAATTCCGGTGCGCTGCCGCCTCCTTATCATTACTCGTATAACATTTCAATTACAAGTGACGGCGCCGGAGAACTTACGTACGTGAAAGGCTATGACGAAAAAGGAAAGAATAAAACTCAACTGAGTTTTACGCTCGGCAAAAAGCAAATGAAAGAACTTAAAAGACAGTTGAAAATTAGCGGCGTCTTGACTGATAAAATAAAAGAAAGGCCGAACGAAGAGATTCCCGACGGCGGGCATTCCGATAACCTTACGGTCTATTCTGATTCGGAGCCGCCTGAAATTATCGCTTCCGTTCCGTCCTATCCCGATTTGAAATACGTGGCGGCCCTGAACAAACTTTATGAATATATTGTATCCTGCGTCCCCAATGAGTACTGGAATGAAGTGAATGGGATAAACGGGGATTGATGATATCGTTCTAAAAAATTATATCTTCGTCTTGAAAAAATGCGCGTGTTCTTGATCGCGGCTCCTGTGATTCCGTTAATCCATCTGAATTATTTAGTAAAGCCCGCTGACTCGGAATATTAAATAATCCTGTCCATCCTGCAATAAATTTTAATAACTGCAGCAGACCTTACGTATTGTCGAATCGGAAATCGGAAACTTTTTAATGTCCAATCTGTTCTGTTTGTAATGGCAATTCTTTTCTAAAAAAAGGACAGTAAATGAAAAACACAATACTCCCGTTAATACTCCTTTTTATTGCTTTGCGGTGCGATGCCGGCTGGGTCCAACAGACAAGTGGAACAAACGCTAACCTGCATAGCGTTGTCTCGAGCCACGGTCAGGTAAACACAGCCTGGATTTGCGGCGATAATGGGACGATTCTTTTTACTTCCAATGGCGGAGCCGTATGGACATTGCAAAACAGCGGTACTGTAAAAAATCTTTATGCGATTTGTTTTATGGAACTCTCGGGCGGTCCCGTGTTTGCTGTGGGACAGGACGGAATAATACTGCGGACGACAAACGACGGAACAAACTGGATGATGGTCCCGTCGCCCACATCGAAGACAATTCGAGATATCAGCGATTTCAATTTTATTGCGGTCGGTGACAGCGGCTTGATTATTAAAAGCACTAATCAGGGTCTTAACTGGTCTGTATCTTCAAATCCCGTATCGCAAAACCTGAACGCGGTTTGCGCTACCTTCGGATATTACGCCGTCGGGGATAACGGGACAATTCTGAAATCCTTTAACGCGGGATTGAACTGGCAGCCGTTAAACAGCGGAACAATCCAGCACATATACGGCGTCCCTCTGTTCGGAAGCATTGACATCGCGGTCGGCGATAACGGATTGATTCTTAGAAGCACGAGTTCGGGAAATAACTGGTTTAGCCAGCCGTCCGGTTTTTCAGGAAGGCTGAAGTCCGTAGAGTACTCCGTGAATAATACCTCGAGGATTTATACCTGCGGCGCTGACGGCAAAATTATGAAAACCACGAACTATGGTAATGTATGGGGAACTCAAAATACCCCGACTTCGGAAGACCTTAATTCTGTTTTCTTCTATCTTGACGACAATACCGGATATGCCTGCGGAAACGGAGGTGTAATACTGAAAACTACTGATGGCGGAGGTTCGGTTACGTACTCGCTGGGAACGCGAAATCTTGTACCCGAAAGTGCTTCACTGGAACAGAATTACCCGAATCCGTTCAATCCTATGACGTGGATTAATTTCAGCGTGTCTGAAAAAGCGTTTGTTCAATTGAAAGTTTTCGATATCGCGGGTAGAGAAGTCACCACACTCGTTAACGGAATACGGGAGCCGGGAAAATATTCCCTATCGTTCGACGCTTCCGCTCTGCCTTCGGGAGTGTATTTCTGCAAGTTGACTGCAGACTCGTACTCATCGATTAAGAAGATGATTATGATAAAATAATCATTGAGAGTTGCTCTGATTGAACATAAATGCTAGTATAAACAAAATAATGATGTGACAAAACTATCAAAAAAATTTTCCCTTAAGCGCATTTGTTGGCCTGTCCTTTTATTGTCTTGGCCTGAATGAACCCCGGTTGAATTATTTTTGCTCAATTTTGTTCTCATTCTAAAGGAGAACTTTAAAATGAAATCAATAATTACTGGCTTTAATATTATACTTGCGGTAACCGCAATATTCGTATCGGTTTCAAAGTGCGCGAATGCGCAGGAGGTACCCGGTGCATTCAATTACCATTCAACCGTTCCAGGTAATTCACGTACCGACTCGCGGCAGGACGCGATTCGGATAAACACGAAAAATAAATCCGCGGAAGTTTTCGAAATCGAAAATAAAATTCTTGAACTCAGAAAATCTGGAAATCCGGATAATGAAATTCTTGCGCTTCAGAAACAATTGGATGCCGTAACCGGCGAAAGCGTTACGATGAACGCTGCCTATTACCACGGTAGTGTTACGCCCGCTTCAATGATTGAACAGTTCGACGCTGTCGGTAACTCGCTCATTCTTTTGAAGGCGAATATGAAATGCGTCGCGACCGTTACGGAATACACGGGAGCGACTGCCGGAAGAATTTGGGTCGTTGCGGGATTCCAGGGAAATGGCTCGTCGTCAACTCCCGACTCGCTGCGCGTGCTATATTCTACGAACGGCGGTTATTCCTGGATTCCTTACGCGAACATTACCCTCGGAGGAACTGATAAACTTAACCTTGGCGACATTGACGTCGAACTGATTGAAGGAGGCGCGAACAAGTTCATTCATATCGTTTACGGATTGAGAGCCTCTGGAGGTTCCGGCAAGTGGTTCGCGGGCGGAGCGTCGATACAACTTACGGGCGCGTTCAACGGAAGCGTCTGGGCTTTTGCCTGGCCGGGCGATGACGCTTCGAAAAGATATTACTGCCCGCGTATAACATCCGATAATACCGTATGGCCTACTGCGCCCTGGGCGTACGTCGCGGTTTCTTTCGATTCCGCGGGAGCGTCAGGAAGGGTTAATACACAGAAGTTCGCGCAGTTGAATACCCCCAATACCGTTAATCCTGTCTTTATGTACAAAGGCGGAAAAATTTTCTGGTATTCCGAAACAGCCCTGCAGCAAAACCTTTATACCGATATCGCGTTTTTTCAGAGAGGGAATATTGACTCGCTGATAATTTCTTATTGCGGCGTTCCCGACAGCACGAAAGTTTTCTTCTCGAAAATGAGCGCGAGTGGCGGACTTGTTTCACCGACGTCGCCCGGTCAGTATGCCGGACCTATTGGCGGCAGCGATCCGAATTTTATTAAGTACGGCGGACGGCTCTCTTCCAACGGAAACAGCAACGGCAGCGTCTTTTTCGTTTTCAACCAGAAGAGTCCGGCGGCCGACGGTGTGAAATATTTCAGGACGACGAATTACGGTGACTTCAATTCAATAAACCAGAGCGTCATCTGGTCGGCTTCATCGGGAGTCTCACTGCCTGACATTGTCGGCGTTCGCAATGCTGCCTCTCATAGGTTCGCGTTTGTCTTAAAAGGCGCGGTGGATTCCCTTCAATATATATCCGTAAGAACCGACGGCTCTTTCGGAACAGTATCGGGAAGAATGAACTCGGTCGGCTCAACGACGCTTTCTTACGGTCCCGCCGCAGGATTGAGATTCGTTTCGGGAGACAGTTGCTTCGCTCTGTATTCCGCTTTCGGTCCGGTGAATTTATATTCCGCGCAGGGATGCTCGGGTATTATTACAGGCTTGCTGAACCCGGGAACGCCGGTGAATTTTGAACTTGAACAGAATTACCCGAACCCGTTCAACCCTTCGACCAAAATTTCTTACTCGGTTCCGAAAAACGGTTTCATCTCTCTCAAGGTCTTTGATATCCTCGGAAAAGAAGTGAGTACGCTCGTGAATGAAAACAAAACAGCGGGGAATTATACCGTCGAATTCAATGCGTCCGCGCTTTCAAGCGGAATTTATTTATATAAAATTGAAACGTCAGGTTTCTCCAAAACGATGAAGATGCTGCTGGTAAAGTAACTTAAACGGGATAAGTCGAAACACCGTCTCCTTCAAAATATATCCGGATAATATATTCCGTGAATTCCATTGTTGGTTTTGTTTTAATGATATATTTTGGAAGTATGAAAATTACTCTGGCGGTAATATCCGTGCTGATACTCGTGATTCTGGATTTTCTGGCTCTGCAAGACATTATTAATGACGAGCCCGATCTGACTGCCGAATACGGCATCCTTGTCATCAGCGTCATAGCGGCTATAGGCATTTTTATATCGCTTCGGTTCGGAAAAAAAGAATAGAAGAATTGCTCAAAAACTTTTTTATCTGTTTCTGTCCCTTTCACGCATTTTTTCTGTATCTGGAATTTCCTATCTTAAAAAGTGTAAAACGGCTTTTAATATCATTTATTAATTCAAAATACTTGCTATGAAAAAAATCCTCTTTTTAATTCTGTCTGTTCTCGTTTGTACGACTCTGTACCCGCAGGATAAACAAAAAGTGGTTGATGTTACGGGTAACGCTACCATCGAAGTACAGCCTGATATTATGGACTGGGACATTCGCGTGCAGGACGATTACGATAATCTTAAATCCGCGGTTAACAATAACGAATCTTCCGTCGAAAAAATCCTCGAGTTCCTTAAATCGCAGGGCGTGAAAAGAGAAAAGATTTCAACGAGCGGCTTGAGAGTCAATAAAAACTATACCTATTATGACTCGAAAGTAAAGAAGTACACGGTAACCAATTATGTCTGGTTCAGCGTAAACGATATTAACCTGTATCAGAAATTTGCCGACTATTTTGTATCGTTCGATAACGTCTACATCAATAGCACTAACCTGACAGCATCGAATGAAATCGAAACAAGAAAACAAGCGAGAATTAACGCGCTTAAAGCCGCGAAAGAAAAAGCCGAAATGATGGCGGCGGTCTTCGGGAAGGAAATCGGCGACCCCTTGATGATTTCCGAAGAGCCCGTGTACTCGTATTTCTCGAACACGATGAATAATGTCTATACGCCGGGCGAAAGAACCGAAAGCGATTCTGGCCCGACGTTCAGCAGGGGAATGGTCACCGTTACTGCCAAAGTGAAGGTTACGTTCCTCCTGAAATAAATGCTCGTCCCTTTAATGTAAGATAATTGTATGCGGAAAATTGTATGCAGGGATTCCTGCGAACTTGAACACGACGCAAAAAAAGTTTTTGACGCCGTCTCGGATGTCGGCGCGTATGAATTATGGTGGCCCGAAGACGTTAAAATAAAAGTGATTTGCCGTAATGAAAATATTTCAGGCTCTAAGGTTGATATCCGTTCGTCGGGAGGCAGTTTTAAATGCGAATTAGTTTCTTTCATTGCGGATAAAGAAGTGAAGGTAAATTATTACGGCGGCGTCTTGCGGGGCTCCGCCGTGTGGCTGATTGATAAAACCGGTGAAGATTCCTGCCGCCTGCATTACAACCTCGACCTCGTTCCGCACGGCTTCATCCCCGAATTCCTTTCTAATTTTATTGACTTTTCGGCGATTCACTCGAGAACTATGACTGTAATGTTTTCCGGCCTGAAGAAACATCTCGATTCGGAACGGAATCGTGATTTAAAAACCGCTTGGAGGAAATAACAAACGTTAATAGGAGAATTGGAATTTCTTCGTTATCCCCGTTAAAAAAAGAACTATTTAACCCCGGAAAGGGTTTAATAGTTAAAATGAAAAACAACAATGAGAATCCTTTTACTCGTCCTTTTGCTTGCGGCGTTCAAAACCGCGGGTGCGCAGTGGCAGCCCATTAATGTTACTGAAGGCTCTGACATTTTCGGAGCAAGTTTCCTCTCAAGCCAGACAGGCTATGTTTGCGGTTACGGCAACAGATTGCAAAAAACAACCGACGGCGGCGTCACCTGGATTGACCTCTCTTTCGAAGGCACTCAGCATAACCTGAACTCCGTTGAGTTTATTAATAATCTGACGGGTTTCCTTGCTTCATCAAACGATACCGTCTATAAAACATCCGACGGCGGCGTAACCTGGTACCATAAGTATTTTTTCGGATATCCGGTGATGAATATTCAGTTTCTTGACTCAATGAACGGATTTGCTTCGGGTTATAACAAGTTCTCGGTAACCACAAACTCTGGTGCGTCGTGGACGACTTCATCCGCTCCCGCTGACGGTAATATATTTTTTCTTAACAGTATGACCGGCTGGTCGACAAAATACCTTGGAGGCGGAAATTCCGAATTGCATAAGACTACGAACGGCGGAATTAACTGGACTCATCAATTCTCAACGTCGAATTTTCGTATACTATACGACGTTTTTTTCGTGAATCAGAATACTGGATGGGTATCAGGTTACAGACACTACATTGCCCGCACGACGAACGGAGGCGCGAATTGGGAAGTGCAGCACGAAACTGAAAGCGGCCCCGGCCTGTATTCGATCAGATTCATCAATTCTCAAACGGGATGGACCGCGGGCGACAGATTGAACTCGGTATCCTGCTATTATACTACTAACGGTGGTTCTGCCTGGCTTGCTGAAAGCGGAGTCGTTCATTCCGGAAGACTGACGAAAGTCAGATTTACCTCGGGCATAAACGGATGGATTGTCGGACAGTACGGCAAAGCGTTCAAAACACTGAACGCCGGCGGTCTGACAGGAATTCATAATCCCGTGAGCGGCGCTGCCGGTTTCGAACTGAATCAGAATTATCCGAATCCTTTTAATCCTTCAACGCTGATTTCTTTCTCCCTTTCCGAACGGGGATTCGTGTCCCTGAAAATATACGACGCCCTCGGAAGGGAAGTAGCCGCTCCGGTTAATGGTGTGCTGAATGGAGGATTTCATTCAGTTAAGTTTGATGCGGGAAATCTCTCGGCCGGAATTTATTTCTATAAACTGATTTCGGGCAGTAATTCAAGCGTAAGAAAAATGATGGTTCTAAAGTAAAGGTTCTCCGTTTCGTCCTGTTATACCCCTGAAGTAATGTCTTCTCTGCAAATATGCGGATGAATCCGCTGCGACTGGATGACAAAAGTTGTCATGGATATATTATTCCGCTTCTCTTATTTTATAACTATTGTAAAATTCCCGGATTTTTCACCGAATATCCGGATTCGGAAAACAGGAATTATCTTATTCTAAAAAATACTTAATCTTGTAATTGTATGGGGTGGAAAGTATCATTTATCAGCGAACACAACATCGTTGAAACCGCATTTTTCGGTACTATGAAAAAATCTGAACTCGACGATGCTATCAAAGCCACGCTGGACGAATGCGTGTCAAGAAAAGTCCTGAAAATATTAGCCGATTGCAGCGGTCTTCAGGGCGGACATTCGCTTTTTGACCTTTACGAAAAAATTAATGTTCTTAACGAAATGGGACTCGATAAAAATATCCGCGAAGCCTTGATTATGCCCGAAGAACAGTTGCAGCAGGATAAAATCGAATTCTGGGAACTTGCCCTTGGTAATAAAGGATATAC
>CALGII010000199.1 GCA_937915485.1 uncultured Ignavibacteriota bacterium
TGATTCTCATTTCCGTTATTATTTATTTCATCCTTGCGGCGTTTCGTGACCCACATCATTACACCGAGCAGCGCGTATAAAGTAACGGGAGGAACGAAGTAAGCGAAAATTCCGTGCTGTATGGATTCCGATATACCGGGAGCGGGATTCAATGCAAGCGGCGGCATTCTTAGTTTGCCGAAATCATTTCCTGAAATGTACATCCACGACGTTCCGCCTACATCCGATTCGCCGTAAATGTGATTAATGTAAGTATCGGATTTTCTTTTTACTTTCTGTCTCGCGATTCGCACAAGTTCTTCTCTCTTGCCGAATATGAGAGCCTCGTTGGGACAGATATCGACACAAGCGGGCAGCATTCCGTTATCCCGCCGTTCGACGCAGAAATCGCATTTGCGAATCATCGGTTGTATCGCCTTGTCATAATCATAAGTAGGAATCTGGAACGGGCACGCCACCATGCAATACCTGCATCCGATACATTTACCGCTGTCCCATACGACCGCTCCGTCTTCCCGTTTCTCGAACGCTCCGACGATGCAAGCGGAAACGCAGGCGGGTCTTTCGCAGTGCATGCATTGTATTTTCACGTGGACGGGCAAAAGTTTATTCTCTTCGTTTTCAAATTCATTTACAACGGTAAGAGAACCCGCATCCATACGCCTGTATTCGCTGAAGACAGACCTGTCGTTAAAATTTTCAAGATCCGACGCGGGAAGTTGGTGCGCAGTTTTACACGCCCACTCGCAATGCCTGCATCCCACACAGGCATTAGTGTCGACAAGAACCCCGACACGGTCTTCGGAAAGTTTTTTATCAGACCCTGCCGCTTTGTTCGAGCCGAGAGCGGCAATGGAAACGCCTGCCGCGGCTGTTTTAAAAAAATCCCTTCGTTTCATAAATAATAATTATTAATGCGAGTAAGTAATTATAATGATTAATGATCTTTCGGAAAATTTGAAAAAAGAGATTATATGATGTGGATTGAAATACGCGGTACTCCAATTGTAAAGCAACACATTGCACTTCCGAATCCATTAATGAGGTATTAGATTTATTCCAATCTTTATTGGAACAAATTATCAATATAATTCAAGAAAAAAAATACAGAAAATACTATATTATCTTAATAAAACAGTATCTTATTATAATATAATGAATTAATATCAATATATACATATTAAATTACGAAAAAAAATGCATATATTTTGAGCGATAGTATAGATATTAAACGTTTAATTTTTATCTACTCGAAGTTGTAAGACGAGTGTAATGCCGCTTACGACAAGTAAGATACCGGCGAGGTAGAATGAATATTCGAACGTACCGGTTGACGCTTTTATCATTTGCGAAACCCGGCTGAGAATAAATCCTCCGAGTCCCCACGAAGTGAACAGGAGTCCGTAGTTTATTCCGAAATTTTTAAGTCCCCATTTGTCCTTTGACAATGACGGGAACAAAGCGAGGTTGGAACCATAATTGAATCCGATGAGCGTAGCGAGCAGCAAAGGAATAACGACACCCGGTGAATCGTTCATTGATACGGGAACGGATATGAACATAAGCAAAGCCTGCGCGGAGTAAAGAATGAGGAGAGTTTTAATTCTTCCTATCTTGTCCGAAATCCATCCTGCAACAAGTCTGCCGCCTGCGTTTCCGACGGCGAGTATTGCCACGGCGATGAATGCGCTTTCACCCAGTCCTTTCTTCACCATTTCCGTCAGGAAACCGATTACCATCAGTCCCGCTCCGGCACCTGCAAAATAAACAAACCAAAGTACATAGAAGGAAGGCGACCTTAGCATTTTCCCCGTAGATACACCGTCATCAACATGCTTTACAGAATCATTCGAAGCCGCTTGATTAATATTTCTGATGTAATCGTCCGACGGGTTTTTAAGAAACAAAGTTGAAATGAAAGATATGACAAAGAAACCAACGGCGAATATAACGAGCGCGCCCGAGATGCCGTACTTTCCAATCAGGTAAGTATAAAGCGGAGCGATGTAAACCGAAGCCAGACCAAAGCCTGAAACTACTATTCCCGTAATCAGACCGGTTTTCTGCGGAGGAAACCATTTTATCGCGACAGGCGTGATTGCCGCATATCCGAAACCAATTCCCATACCGGTCATTATTCCGTAACCGATAATCCAGACGACGTAGTCGGTAGATAAAGCCGAGATAAGCAGACCTCCCGTCACGAGAAAAACCCCAATAAAAGTTGTAATGCGCGGGCCGAGTTTATCCTGAGTTTTTCCGGAGACTATCATTGTAAAAGCGAATGCGAGAAGCGCTACTGAATACGGATCATTAAGCGAGGATATTTCCCAGTTGAATCCAGTTCCCGCTTTAATTGATTCTTCGATTGCGACTTTAAGTATGCTCCAGGCATACAGAATTCCAAGGACAAGGCTTATAAGAGAGCCCGCAGCCGTGACCGCAATACCTTTATTTTTCAAATTTCACTCCTAAGGAAATATAAAACTATTTTCTGTGTTTCGATATGAACTCTTCCACTTCGGGAATTCCGCCCTGATAAATCAGATATCCGTTGCTCGGCTCGCGCTCGGTAATTTCTCCATTTATCGGGGTCATCATAATATTTTTTACCTGTTCCGGGTCATTAGTCTGTCCGAGCGCCCATCCTAGTTTGATATAAGCGACTTCGGGAAGCATATTAGCCGTAGGAATAACGCCGAGTTCCATCATATCCCTTCCAGTATCATAAACGTACATCTGCACGTAGCCCCACAGAGTCTGTACCGTCATATAAACAGCGATATTCTTTTCCTTCGCGCGTTTCAGAGCGGGATAGAGCGGTTTGTTGACGTGTCCGAGTCCCGTTCCCGCGATTACGATTCCCTTGTAATCGTTATCTATAAGCGAATCGATGATGTCGGGCTTCATGTTCGGATAGTAATAAACTATGCTGACTTTTTCTTCGAAGGCGGTGTTTACCGTAACGTTTTTATCATTTCTTCTGCGTTTGTAATCACTTCTTAACGGCGTAATCTTTTCCCTGCTGACCATCGCCACGGGAATATCGCCAATCGTTCTGAAAGTTGAGCGGTAACTCGAATGCATTTTTCTCACGCGCGTGCCTCTGTGAAGCAAGCCATATTCGTCCGAAGTCGGTCCGAACATACAGACGAGAACTTCGGCGATATCGCTTTCCGCGGCAGTTTTAACGCTGTGCATCAGGTTTAAAGCCGCATCGGATGAAGGTCTGTCGCTCGACCTCTGCGAGCCTACCATAACGATAGGCACGGGAGAATTCTGAACCATAAAAGACAATGCCGCAGCGGTATGGTGCATCGTGTCGGTGCCGTGACCAATAACTATGCCCTGAATTCCTTTTTCAATTTCATTTCCGATTGCCTGCGCAGTTCCTATCCATTGTTCTGGCGCCATGTTTTCACTGAACACGCCGTACAATTTTTCGGTATCCAAATTGCAGATATCGGCAAGTTCGGGCACGGAACCGTAAAGTTCGCCGGGAGTGAAAGCGGGAATTACCGCTCCCGTTCTATAATCGAGTCTTGAGGCGATAGTTCCGCCCGTGCCGAGTAGTTTAACGTTGGGTTTTACGGGGTCGAATGGAAATGCTTTCTCCGGAATCTTATAGTGCGCTTCTTTCCTGCCGTCAATTTTTATGTCTTTAATGCTGTCCGCGAGAACACCGACATTATAACCCGAACGGAGTTTTAAAACGACGTGCAGTGAGTCCGCCGTTTCAGAACGCGGAAGAATAATGCCTTTGTATTTTGCCTTACCGGTATCGATAACAACATCGCTCCAGACGAGCGCGTCGAAATTTTTTAACGCGCTTAATGCCTTGCCTTTATATCCTTTATATGAATCGTCGCCCATTACTTTAACTCCTTAATGAATTTTGAAACTGCTTTTGAAACGAATGTGCCGTCAATTCTGCCTCTTACTTTATTCATCACCAAACCGCACAGGACCTTTTCAATATTCTCTTCTTTGTGAAGATTCATTCTGTTCATCTCCGCGAAAGTATTCTTAATTATACCCGGGATATCTTTTTCGTCAATCGGCGGGGGAAGATTATCAAGGTCAAATATTCCGTATTTGATAGTATCCTGAAGCGCGTAAAGAATTCCTTCCTTAGAAATCAAATTCTGCTTGTATGCTCTAAATATCGCGATGAATATCTCGTCGTCGATTCTGTCGAATACAACATTCATTTTTTTCAGTCTTTTCGGATACTGAATCAAAACCTTCGCGGCAAGTTTCGGGTCAATTTCCATTTCCGTTACCACCTGTTTGAAAATTACAGAGAATTTAGAAATCGCGAGAGGCTCGATGAGGTCTTCAGGCACTTTGATATCCTGATACCATTTTTCTCTTTCCCAGTAATACTCAGGAAGATTCTTTCTAATATTTTCAATTCTTTCATCAGTAATTCTTTTAGGAGGAAGGTCGGTATCGGGGTACATTCTATCTGGTCCCGGAAGAATTCTTTCGAAACCTGTCGTACCGTCTTTCAAAGCCTGTCTTGTTTCCGAAGGAACGCCGATTGCGGCTTCACGCGCCCTTATCGCAATTTCCTTCGATGCCGTCGCGGCGTCAGTTTCAGAGCCCCAAACGATCACCACCGTGTCGTTTTCCTGAGCGCTGATTGCTTTTTTAATTTTCTGCCATTCGGCGATTGATATCGTATCCGAGGTGCTGTCCGAATGAATTATGTTCGGCAGATTCGAAAGGCAGGCGATAACCCTTACCCTGTCCGATATTTCCTTCGAGAAATACGTTTCGGTCTGTGTCTGCCAGTTGAGAAGTCCCTTGAAGCCACGCAAGACGACCGCATTTATAATTTTTTCTTCCTGTAAGGAATTCGCTATCGGCTGGTATTTTGTTTTTCTTAGAATTCTTGTGACGTTGTAAGTATGTGATTCGAAGGTATCGGCGGTAATGTTTCTTTTCTTAAGTTCTTCGCGCAGTCTGAGTAAATTCCATTGTCGCATTGCTTCATTATAAGTAAGCAGGGGAATTCTTTTGAGGCTGGGTACGCCTTTAATTTCAATCCTCGTTCCGCCGGTAACGCTGACATTAACGTCTTCTCTCGCGGCGCCCGCGCCTGTTCTTACCTTGCCCGTACTCTTAACGATATTGCTCAATATCTTTCCAACTTCCGCGACTTCTACGGGAGTTTTCATATCAGGAGCAGTGACTGTTTCGATGAGAGGCATACCGAGTCTGTCCGCGATGTAAACGCGCCTGTGCCCGTAATCGCTGACTTCGCGGCAGGAATCCTCCTCAATAGACAACTGAATTATATCTATTTCCCTGTTTTTGTAAGGAACCTTTCCGTCAACGGAAGTTATAGAAGTCCTCTGAAAACCCGTCGGTATGCTTCCGTCGAGATACTGTTTTCTCGCGATGTGTATTTCGTCTATAATAGAGCATCTGTAGAGCAAGCCGATTTCGAGAGCGATATCAAGCGCCTGGTCGTTAATTTCGAACGGAGGGGTATCGTCCATCTCGTAAGTACAGACGGTTTCTCTGTTTATATGGTAGATAATATCTTTCTTTGTCTTGAACTCCATCAGCGCCGTACCGTCATATTCGCCGAGTTCCGAAAGCGTAGGTCTCATATGCCTGAGTATTTCGGCGTCGAATTTATGATTGTATTTACCGGCAGGGCATCTGCAGAAAAGTTTTTTTTCAGTAAGCAATTGCTGGTGAATTTCCAGCCCGGATTTGAAACCGACGGTCTTATAATCCTCATCGGTCATCTCATTGAACGGTTTAAAAATAAAATCAAACATAATTTATGATAAAGTAAGATGAGTCGAAATTTTCATATCATTTAAGTTACCAATCATATCCGTCAAATTAAAGTTAGAAAATCGCATACACGTTATAATTGAAATATTACGCGGAGTTTTCAGAGCGGTTAAAAAAGATGCAATTTAAATGTCTAACGGAATTTGCGGATTAAAAAACGGTAAGTAAAAATACCCGGAACGTTGAATTTATATCTTTCAAATTATATATAATAGTTTTACATTATTATATACCGATAAGCAGTTCTTTGTTTCCCGACATCATGATTGAATTTCGAGCATAGGATATTCAACAGCCATAATTGAAGATTAATTATTATACAAATTGTATAATAATCATACATATTGAACGTTCAATTACAATACAATGTAATTATTTAATTTATCAATTAGTTACATCGAATAAAAATTTTATTGTATAATAATCTTACACTTGTATATAAAATGAACTTTTTTAAGAGGCTTAAAATTGCAATTCTGTTCAATAAACGAACATTTTAAAATTTAGTTTTCAGGCACGTTTATTGACTGATATATTAGTAAACAAACTTAAATTACGGAGTATATCATGGTAGCATTACTGGTAATATCAACATTTGTGATTCTTGTCCTCGTTGATATTTTCATTTTCAACAGAAAAACAAGCAAAGTCTACAACAGAGAGCATGCGCAGGCATTGCAGGTTTTCAATTTAAAGGATGCGCTTCTGCCCGATGATTTTTATTATTCAAAGGGGCATACCTGGGCAAAGGTTGAGAATGAAGAAAAAGTCAGCATCGGCATAGACGGTTTTGCTCTGAACGCGCTCGGGAACGTAATACTCAAGAATTTTGCAGAGCCGGGAAGAAAAGTGAGCAAAGGCGATCCGATTTTCGAAGGTGATGTCAATAATGTGAACCTGAAGTTCCGCTCCCCTGTTGACGGCATCGTAACAGCCATAAACAGTGATAACAAAGTTAACGACCCGAATTCCTGGTGTCTTTCGGTTAAGCCCACACAATTAAAAGAAAACCTTGCGAGCCTTATCCCGTCGGTTCAGGCGCACAAATGGATAAAGAACGAATTCAAACGCCTTAAAGACCTGCTGATATACAGCATGGAGCCTTCAGAACTAGCAGGGGCGACGATGTACGACGGCGGAAACATTGTCGAAGGCGCGGTTTCCTACACTGATTCCAAGAGCATAAAAGATTTTGAGGAATTGTTCCTGAAAGCCTGATTAATGCGTGCAATATGCATTAATTAATAAATTGAAAATCTTGCGTTGCTTAGGTAAGTTCTTTAAATAATTATTTCGAATGAAACCCCTATTCCTCAATAAATTGAGTTTTAAGTTATTCTTTTCAACACTCATTTTACTGGTAGGGTTTCTTTCTATATACACCTACTTCACGATATATAATCTCCAGAGGGACATCACTGGTTTATACATGCAGACGGCTTACAACCTGAGCGACCTGATTAAATACTCGACGAGATACAGCATGCTTCACAACAAGCGCGAGGATATATACGAGACTATCAAAGCGATTGGGAACGAAAAAGGGGTAAAAAGAATTCGCATTTACAATAAAACAGGCGTCATCACTTTCTCTACCGATTCCACGGAAGTAATGAAGACAGTCGATATGGATGCCGAGGCTTGCAACGTGTGCCACGACAAGACGTCAAGGCAACTCGTGGCGTCGCCCAAGGACAGCATCAGAATTTTTGAATCCGACGGGAAGGAAAAAATTCTCGGTCTTATTAACCCTATAAAGAACGACAAGGACTGTTACACAGCCGAGTGCCACGCGCACAATTCAAAGAGCAAACTTCTCGGCGTACTTGACGTGATGGTCTCGATGAAGGATGCTGAGAATACTCTGTCGGATAACAAGAAATACACGATTTACGCATCGGTAATAATCACGTTCATAATGTCCGGTTTCGCGGGGCTGTTCATACTTTACCTCGTTAACAGGCCCTTGAAGAAACTTCAGGAAGGCATAAACGAACTCGGAAAAGGAAACTGGAATTACAGGATTCTCGTAAGGTCGAGGAGCGAACTCGGCGAAATCGCACGCGAGTTCAACGAAATGTCAAGGCAGTTAGCGCAGGCGTACAACGAAATAAAGGACTGGTCGGAGAACCTTAACGTAAAAGTGGAAGAGAAGACAAAAGAGTTGAAGAGCATTTACGAGCAGGTTGTACAGATGGAGAGGCTCGCGTCTCTCGGTAAACTATCCGCGACTGTAGCACACGAACTAAATAATCCGCTTGAGGGCATTTTGACTTACAGCAAGTTGATACATAAAAAACTCAAGGGAAAAGAGGAAGACCCTTCGATAGAGAAGATAAACAACTACCTGCAACTGATAATAGACGAATCTTCGAGATGCGGCAACATAGTGAAGGACCTGCTTCTCTTCTCACACAGGAGCGAGAACGAATTCAGCAAGAACGACCTGGTTGACATAATCGAAAAATGCACGGTGCTAATCAACCATCATCTTGAGATGCACAACATCAAACTCATTAAAAATTACGACCTGAATTCACTCATAGTCACCTGCAATCCGCAGAAGATACAGCAGGTAATAATATCGCTGCTCATTAATTCGATTGAAGCGATGTCGAACAGGGGCGGAAGCATAACGATATTCCTTTCTCACGACGGAACGAACGCCATAATCCGCATTAAAGACGAGGGTTACGGCATTGACGAGAAAGACATACCGTTCATATTCGAGCCGTTCTTCACGACGAAGGAAACTTCGAAAGGTACGGGTCTGGGTCTTTCGATTGTTTACGGAATAATGAGCGCGCACAAGGGAAACATAGAAGTTGAAAGCACTTCCAGCATGGGAACGACTTTCAAATTAACATTACCAATAAACATTTGAAAACATAATCATGAAAGAAAACAGAATACTTATCGTAGATGACGAAAAAATTGTCCGTGAATCTCTGACACACTGGTTTGAAGAAGAAGGATACCTGATAGAATCCGCGGAGAACGGCAACGAGGCGCTGAAGATTTTTTCGAGAGGAAAATTCGACCTTGCGCTTCTCGACATGAAAATGCCCGGGATGACGGGTCTTGAACTGCTGAGAAAGATAAAAGACATTGACGAAAGTTGCATAGTAATACTCATAACCGCTTTCGCATCGGTGCCTACGGCTATACAGGCTCTTAAGGACGGCGCGTACGATTACGTTACAAAACCTGTTGATCCGGACGAACTTAACAACATCGTCAGGAACGCGCTCGAAAGCAGGAAACTCAAAATCGAAAACGTCGAACTGAAGAAGCAGATCGACAGTTTCATTATACCGGAAAACCTCGTAGGCGAAAGCCCGCAGATGAGGAAAATAATCGACTTAATACATACTGTCGCGGAAACCGATTCGACCGTGATGCTGAGGGGAGAAAGCGGAACGGGCAAGGAACTCGTTGCGAAAGCAATACATCAGAACAGCAAGCGGAAGTACTTTCCAATTATCACTGTAAACTGCGGAGCGCTGTCAGAATCACTTCTTGAGAGCGAACTGTTCGGTCACGAAAAAGGCGCGTTCACGGGAGCGCATTTCAGGAGAAAAGGAAAGTTTGAAATCGCGAACGGCGGAACGATTTTCCTAGATGAAATCGGGAGCGTTTCTTCAAAAACTCAGGTCGAACTTCTGAGGGTAATCGAATCGAAAAAGTTCAACCGGGTCGGCGGCAACGAGATGGTCGAAAGCGACTTCAGGATAATCACAGCCACGAACGAGCCGCTCGAAAAACTAATCGACGACGGGAAGTTCAGGAAAGATCTTTACTACAGGTTAAACGTAATAACAATAAATATTCCGCCTCTCCGTGAAAGGATACAGGACATTCCGATTCTCGCGAATCATTTTCTCAGGAAGTATTCGGAGTTGATGAACAAGGGAATCACGGACATATCGAAGAAAGCGCTCGACCAACTTCTGAATTACGACTGGCCGGGAAACGTGCGCGAACTCGAGAACACGATAGAGAGGGCAATCGTAATCGGCAAATCCGATTCGATTGAACCGGACGACCTGCATTTAAAAGAATCGAACTTTACTATAGACAACGGATTTTCTTTCAGCGGAGATAACGGAAACAGCCTCGAAGACATGGAAAGGAAATACATACTGAAAGTGCTTAACGGCAATAACTGGAACATATCCAAGAGCGCCGAAATACTCGAAATCGAGAGGGTTACGCTGTACAATAAAATTAACAAATACGGTTTACGAAAGATTAAGTGATGAACCTGAATATTGTCCCGCTCAAGTTTTCCAACGATCCATTGCTTAGGAAGTTGACAGAAAGACTGTCTATATATTTTGACGAGATTAAAATTTTCTATACTCCCGTAAACATCGAACCGGCATACAATCCGGCGAGGAGACAGTATCATTCGACAAAAATTCTCGAATCAATTATCAAATCTAATCCGGAAGAAAGCGGATTGTACCTGATACTGACGGAACTTGATTTGTTCGTTCCCGTCCTCACTCACGTTTTCGGCGAAGCGCAGTTGAAGGGAAGGTTCTCAATTGTATCAGTATGCAGGCTTTACGAAGAGTTTTACACGGCCGAATCAAATCCGAAACTTGTCCTGAACAGAAGCATAAAGGAAGCGCTTCACGAAATCGGTCACAACCTCGGGTTATATCACTGCAGGAACTGGGAGTGTATAATGCATTCTTCGAACAATGTCGAAGAAATCGACACGAAAGGTGTATTTTACTGCAAGGAATGCTCCGAAAATCTAAAATCGAGCGGAATCAAGCATCCTACAGCCATTTGACACATTAGATTGTAATTGCGGAAATAAATGCGTATGTTCTAAAGAGATGAGAACAATTTTTTTCTGACCGATAATTATTGCATTTATTCCGGTTTTAGCGACCGCGGAGTAATCCAGAATACTGAAATTACCGAGAAAGCAAAATTTTTATTCACATCTATTTTTGTTCATTAGTTTACTAGAAGTAAACATTAAATTGTCCGAACGGACAGGAGAAATAAGCATGAAAATCTACGTAGGAAATATCGCAAGGGAATCAACCGAAGCGGAAGTAAAATCTTTATTCGAAGAATTCGGAGCAGTCACGAGCATTAACCTTCTCAGAGACGATTACACGAAAATGTTGAAGGGATTCGGTTTCATAGAAATGCCTGACGACAAAGAAGGTGAAAACGCGATAAAAAGCCTTAACGGTCAACTGTTCAACAGCAGGCCTTTGAGCGTCAGCGTCGCGAAGCCGAGAACGGATAATAAAAAACCCGGAGGTTCATTCAACAGAGGCAACAGAAGCGGCGGCGGTTATATGAAGCCCAAGCGGTACAATTCGGATTATTGATTCTATAAAATAATTTCGTAACAAAACAGTTTAAAAATCCCTTCCCGATTGATACGGGAAGGGATTTTTTCATTCATTCTTCCAGAGTCGAAATGTTTCCTGGGTCCTGTCCTAACGCTCTGGCTTTCAGCACTCTTCTCATAATTTTCCCGCTTCGTGTTTTCGGCAGAACATCCACAAACTCGACATTTTCAGGTTTGGCAATCGGACCGACTTCATGTCCGACGTGCTTAATCAGGTCTTCTCTGAGTTGTTCCGATTTTTCAAATCCCGCTTTGAGTATAACGTAGGTGTAAATCGCATTACCTTTAACCTCGTGAGGTAGCCCGATGGCAGCCGCTTCAGCAACTGCGGGATGGCTAACAAGCGCGCTCTCGATTTCAGCGGTCCCCAGCCTGTAACCCGATACCTTCAGCACATCGTCCGTGCGTCCGATAATCCAGTAATAACCGTCCTCATCGCGTCTCGCCGAATCCCCCGTCAAGTACATTCCTTCGTATTTGCTCCAGTATTTTTCTAAATACTTCTCAGGGTCCTTGTAAATGGTTCTCATCATTGACGGCCACGGAGTTTTAATAACGAGATATCCTTCTTCGTTGTCCTTGACGGGATTACCTTCCTCATCAAGTATGTCCATTTTCAATCCGGGAAAAGGCCGCGTTCCCGAGCCCGGTTTCAGCGGAACGCTCGGCGTCGGGGTAATCATAAAGCATCCGGTTTCTGTCTGCCACCACGTATCCATAATCGGGCATTTTTCTTTTCCGATAACCTTGTAATACCACCTCCACGCTTCGGGATTAATCGGTTCTCCTACGGAGCCGAGGAGCCTTAATGAAGAAAGGTCATGTCTGTTCGGCCAGGCGTCGCCGAATCTCATTAGCCCTCTTATCGCGGTGGGAGCGGTGTAAAGAATGTTGATTCCGTATTTTTCGACCATCTGCCACCATCTGTTCGGGAACGGGAAATTCGGAGCGCCCTCGTACATGAAGGAAGTCGCACCGTTAAGCAGCGGACCGTAAACTATGTAACTGTGACCCGTTATCCAGCCCGGGTCGGCGGCGCACCAGTATCTGTCGGTATCCTTGATGTCAAAAACATATTTCAGAGTAGTGTAAGTGCCGACCATATAACCGCCCTGGGTATGAAGAATCGCCTTTGGTTTTCCTGTAGTACCTGATGTGTAAAGCAGAAAGAGCGGGTCTTCGGCATCCATCTCGGCGGCTTCGCACTTTGAATTAATGATTGGCAGGTTAACGAGTTCGTGATACCATATATCCCTTCCGAATTCCATGTTGATATTCTCACCCGTTCTTTTTATTACAAGCACGCTCTCAACGGAAGCGGCTCTTTGCAAAGCCTCGTCCGCAATAGCCTTAAGCGGGACAATCTTACCTCTCTGAAAAGCGCCGTCGCAGGTAACGAGCACCTTTGAATGACTGTCTTCGAGCCTCTCGTGAAGGGACTCAACGGAGAATCCGCCGTAAACGACAGAGTGTACCGCGCCTATTCTCGCGCAGGCGAGCATCCCCATCATCAGTTCGGGAACGCGTCCCATATAAAGCGTGACCCTGTCGCCTCTTTCGACGCCGAGACTTTTCAAAACGTTCGCGAAACGCGAGACTTCCCTGTGCAGAGCGAAATAAGAAAAGACACGGACTTCACCGTTTTCTCCTTCCCAGTAAAAAGCAACTTTGTTCTTCCTGTGTGTCTTGAGATGCCTGTCGAGGCAGTTGTAGGCAATATTGACTTTAGCGTTCGTGAACCATTTGTAGAAAGGTTTTTCGGAATCGTCAAGCACCTTGTCCCATTTGCCGAACCATTCGAGTTCTTCGGCTTCCTTTGCCCAGAAACCTTCGAGGTTTTTCGAAGCGAATTCATTCAGATTATCCCAGTCTTTAAGGTTGGCGTTGTTGACAACTTCCCCGGAAGGATAATATACTTCCCCGTTTAGTTTTTTCATAAGTGTATATTTTAATTTAAGATATAAACTTCTTCTCCTAAGCAGGGATTAGCGCTGAACTTCAAGCGCAAGATTTAAAACACAGTTTTTACAATAATTGTTTCAGAGAAATTGTTT
>CALGII010000200.1 GCA_937915485.1 uncultured Ignavibacteriota bacterium
GCATTAATATTGTGCGGCTCATACCTGTACTCGGGCAATGCCGGTTATCCCGCGCCGTCAGTTGCCTCATTTTATGCTTCAACCAATAATGGCAGCAACTGGATTTATCCGAATTTTGTGAATAAAACAGTGAAATGTCATTGGGCAACCGGCGCAGAAATCTATGCCGGTGTATCCGACGAAGGACTTTATAAATCAACAAACAACGGTCAGAATTACGACTTAACAAATCTAACTGTGCCAAACATAACCGCAATCACTTGCAATGGAAATATTATTATCGCGGGTACACAAATTCAGGGTGTATATTTATCAACAAACGGAGGAAGTAACTGGATTCAAAAAAATGAAGGATTTCCGAATGTAGATTTGAATATTCTGTCGATAAGTTTATCAAATAATTATGTATTTACGGGAGTCTCGAATTATTCGGTTTGGAAAAGAGATTATAATGAAATCATATCAAGTTATTATAATACGGGAATAGAAATGCCGGCAAATTATTCCCTTTACCAGAACTATCCGAATCCGTTTAATCAAACTTCAATATTCAAATTTCAATGTTCAATGAAAGGTCACGTGAACGTTTCGGTTTACGACATAGCAGGCAGGGAAGTGCAGACGCTGGTGAACGAAACGTTACAGCCGGGAACGTATGAAGTGAGGTTCGACGGCTCGGAACTGAACAGCGGCGTTTATTTCGTAAGAATGACTGCGGAAGATTTTTCGGAGACGAGGAAGATGGTGCTGTTGAAGTAATATTTAAAAATGTCATTCAAGGCTTTCAGTCCGAATATTAAGATGTAAAAATTTTAATTTGAAATAATTACTATATCTGAAGGATATAAAGAAATTTATTTTGTTCCTGATTTTTGTATTTTCCTTTTAGAGTAATCAATCATTGCTACATCACTCACTCGCTTATCTACAATTTGCCTGATTAACGCGGCATTACATCTTTGTGCTTCAGGTGTTCCGCAGCGGTCTTCCGCTCTGCCGCGGACGTGTGAGGCTTAACCTGCGGGACTTTCCGCGGTACCGTCGGAGGTTTCGAGGGAATATTTTTCATCGCGGGGGAATATCCGCGGACTTCGGGGGAATCCTCGGAACTTGCGTGGGAATCCGCGAGGGTTTCGAGGGAATGTTCGGAGATTGCGCGGGAATGTTTATTGAGACGGGGGAATGTGCGGAGGTTTCG